>NZ_CP007441.1:1261695-1577119 GCF_000590475.1 Stutzerimonas stutzeri
ACTGCGATTCGGCAAATCCATCGAATGGGTGAAACCGTTGCGTTTGTTTCAGATTTCCCGTTTCGTGGCGTCGGACGAAACGGGAATGGCTGCTAGATCTTGGCCGGCGTGGTGAGGTATTTCGCCAGTTCCTCCTTGACTGCGGGCGTATTGTCGGCGGTCTGCCAGAGCCGACGGTCTACCCCTTGAGCGATCAGGTGTGCGACTGCCGCCTCGATCGCTGACAGCACACAGAGCTGCGCCGGCTCGTTGGTGGTGTAACCGGCTTCGGCTTCGAGCAGCTCCTTGAATTCGATGAACTTGTAGACGTTGGCGCTGCGCCCGATGGAATAGATGGTCTTGGTGGTCATCACGTTGGACAGCACCTGACCGCTGCGTACATCGATGGCACGCAGATTGACCGTGACCTGATCGACCCGGTATTCCTGCGAGATGCCAATGCCGAGGTAGCGTGCGCCCTGGCCACCGCTGCGTACGTTGGTTTCGTAGGCGACGATGGCGCCTTCCATGATGATATTGGCCGCCAGCAACGACGGCAGCTCCGACTGAATGTTCGGCGCCACGTCCGGCTTGGCCTGTGATGCGCGAATGATCTTGCGTTCGGTCAGCACGTTCTGCAGGCCCTCGCGCTCCAGCACGATGAACCAGCCGCTGGCCTGCATGGCGTCGACCAACATGCTGGCAGCGCCCTGGGTGACAGCGGTGGAAAAGGAACTGGCCGGGCTCGGTTTGTACTGTCCGGTCTGGTCGCGGAAACCATATACAGCCGCCACCAATGGGCCTCTGGGGCGCGGCAGCTCAAGCAGGTCCTGATAGGTGGAGGTGCGGGGTGTGAGGGTTGGGGTTTCCTGGTCTGCCGACATGGGCTCACGCACCGCGCAGCCCTGTAGAACGGCCATCATCCCGATGGCTACTAATAGGCTTCTCATGGCCTTTGCTCCTTGCGAGTTAATTGATGGCTGCGGCGCCGTAGCCGTTGACGACGATTTCCGATACTTCTCCGGTAAGCCGGTCGGTAATTTCTACCGTCAGATTGCCGTCCAGGTTTACGACGTTGATGAGGAAATCATCGGTTTGCAGCGTGCCACCGTTCGGATCGTCTAGCGTGTTCAGCAGATCGGAAAGCAGACGGGATTCGAGTTGGCTGGTGAAGCGATCGAGGGCGGAGGTGCCTGTCAAAGAGGAGCGGTCGATGGCGTCCGGGTCCGTGGTGTCGTTCTGGGCCTGGGCGTTGCCCAGCAGCCAGGCACCGTTCAGCGGGCTGCCGCCGAAAGACGGATTGACCGGCGTATAGACCAGTTCGGTCGCGGTGACGCCGGTGCTGAAAAAGAAGCCTGCCAGAAGCATGCCGGTGATTTTTTGTGGTGACCGGTTCATAACTCATCCTTCGCAAGGTCAATGGTGTCTTCGAACAATGCTTCGACTTTCCTACGGTTTATCTCTTGTACTACGAAATCCGCCGCGTCGTAGGCGGTTTGCTCCATGTCGCTGACGTTCGGCTGTAAGAAACGGCGGTAGAGGGGCTGGTTGTTCTGTTCGACCCACACCAGAACGCCCCAACGCGCCGACGGTCGTTCCTTGACCGCCAGGTTGAAGTCCAGCGTGCTGGTATCGTTCAGGCGCTCGCAGAACTTGCGATAGAACTCCAGGCCGGAACGGGAAATCGTGTTGTTGGTGATAAAACCCTGGAGCTCGGCCTCGTCGGCATGGGCCTGAACACTGGCGAGCAGTATCAGGCTCAGGCACGCGGCCTTCATAGGCCAGCCTCGTTGACGAGCCCCATGACCAGAGATGCGCCTTGCGCGCGGTTGGACGCGCCCAGCTTTCCCAGCGCGTTATGAATATGGCTTTTGATGGTGTGGGTGCTTAGATGTAATCGGTCGGCGATTTCCGAGTTCGACAGACCTTTGCCCGCGAGTGCGAGGATTTGCTTTTCGCGTACCGACAGCTCGTCGATGCCACGCGAAACGTGGGTCAATTGGCGATAGCGCCCGAGCAGCTTTTCCATTAACGCGCGGGGCAGCCAGTCGCCGCCCTCGAGGATAACGCTAACTCCCCGGGCGAAATTGCAGCGGCTGGTATTCGGGTAGAACACGCCCCTGATCCAGGGATGCAGCTCCAGCAAGTGGCGCGCCTGCTCCCCTTGGGCGTTGATCAGAGCAGTAGGGGTGTCGCGCAGTTGTTTAAGCAGACGCAGGCAATCGGCGTCCGAATAGCTACCAACGTCGATCAGCGTCAGATCTGCGTCGTTCAGGCCAGGACGAAGAGCTGTACTGTGAATAAGCCGCAGCTGCGGGCAATCGAATAAATACTGGGGGAGCGAGCTATCCGACATTTCACCGTTGGACAGCAGAACGAGACGAGCTGGCGAGGCGACGACCGCCAGACGGGCTTGATCGATCATGAGGCATATCCTTTGCTAAATGGCTAACGAGTAGCGCCCCGGAGTCCTCACCGGGCCTGGCGCTTTGACATTACGCCTAAAAAAATAGTTCAGCGTGGTGACAATAAAAAGTCGAATATGTGTGCGGGCGTCGGTTTTCCGACGAAATGCATAGGGCTCAATCATCTCGGCGGTGCTGGAAGCCCTTTATTCACTGGGCTAGATTCACCCTTTACCGTGACGGCGAATGGAGCAGGACATGGCGGATCCAGCGTTCTGGTTAGTTTTTTTCTCGGCGGCTCTGGTGTTGAACCTGTCGCCGGGACCCGATCTGCTTTTCGTGCTGTCGCGCACCTTATCCAGCGGGCGGCGTGTTGGCGTGGCCTCGGCGTGCGGGGTGTGCAGCGGCGCACTGGTTCATGTCGCAGCGGCTGCTTTAGGCCTCTCGGCGATCCTGGCAACGTCGGCGCTGGCGTTTGCCGTCGTCAAATATGTCGGCGCCGCCTACCTGCTGTATCTCGGCGTTCAGGCGTTGCGCTCTGCCGGCGCCAGCTCGCCACTCAACCTCAATTCCGCCGCGCGGATCACTGCTTGGCAGGCTTATCGTCAGGGCATCCTGGTGGACATCCTCAACCCGAAAGCGGCGATTTTCTTCATGGCGTTCCTGCCGCAATTCGTGCGTCCGAACGAGGGTGCGGTGGCCCTGCAGTTGCTGGCGCTGGGCGTACTGGTGGTGCTGGTGGCTATCATCATCGAGTGCGCCTTGGTGCTGCTGGCAGCCCGAGCGAGTTCGGCGTTGCGCGGCAATCGCCGCTTGAGCCAATGGCTCGACCGGGTGTTCGGCTCGGTGTTGATCGGTCTGGGCATCCGTCTCGGTCTGGCCGAGCGCACATAGCCGTGGGAACGTCCGGCCCGGCATCGGTCTGAATGCTATGCGGTGCGTTTTTTGACAGCGCTGCCGCGGCAACCGGAAGGAGCTTTCATGTCCCTATACAGCAAGAACACCACATCCAATCTGATTCCCTGCCTGCGTTACCGCGATGTTCCCACGGCGCTGGACTGGCTGTGCCGGGTGTTCGATTTCGAGCGCCAGCGTGTGGTCGAGGATGCCCAGGTGGGCATCATCCACGCCCAGCTAAGTTTCGGCAGCGGCATGCTGATGCTGGGTCCGGTGACCGATTCGCAATATGGGCGTCAGGTCAGGCAGCCGGACGAGGTCGGCGGCGTTTCCACGCAAAGTATCTATGTCATCGTCAACAGCGCCGACGCGCTGTACACCAAGGCTAAAGCAGCGGGGGCGGAGATCGTCGTCGAATTGAAAGATGAGGACTATGGCGGTCGTGGTTTCAGCTGCCGTGACCTTGAAGGACATTTGTGGAACTTCGGCACCTACGATCCGTGGGCAGAGCCGGTTGCTGAGCAGAACGCGCCACGGGAGGACGGTTGATGCGGACCCTGAAACTGGCAGACGGCGGAGTGGTCCCGGTGATCGGCCAGGGCACCTGGCACATGGGCGAGAACCGGGCCGAACGCAGCAACGAGGTGGCCGCGTTGCGCCTCGGCATCGAACTGGGTATGACGCTCATCGATACCGCGGAAATGTACGGCGAGGGCGGCGCGGAAGAGGTGGTCGGCGAGGCGATCCGCAACCGTCGCGAACGGGTTTTTCTGGTCAGCAAGGTCTACCCGCACAACGCCAGTCGCAAAGGTGTGCCGGAGGCTTGCGAACGCAGCCTGCGTCGCCTGGGCACTGAGTGCATCGACCTGTATCTGTTGCATTGGCGTGGCCAGTATCCACTGGCGGAAACCGTCGAGGCGTTCGAGCGGCTCAAGGATCAGGGCAAGATTCGCCGCTGGGGCGTGTCGAACTTCGATCTGGACGACATGCACGAATTGGACGCCCCCGCATGCGCCACCAATCAGGTGCTTTACAACCCGGACGAACGAGGGATCGAGTTCGATCTGCTGCCTTGGTGTCAGACACAGGGCATGCCGGTCATGGCCTACTGTCCGTTGGGGCAGGGTGGTGCCCTGCTGCGCCATTCGGCTGTCATTGATGTTGCGCGTCGACACGGTGCGCAGCCCGCTCAGGTTGCGCTGGCCTGGGCTTTGCGCCAGCCCGGTGTGCTGGTAATACCCAAATCGGCCAACCCAAATCACCTGCGCACCAACGCTTCCGCCGCCGAGCTGAAGCTGACGGCCGAGGACCTGGCGACCCTCGATGGCGCCTTTCCACCTCCGGCTCGCCGACAGCCGCTGCAGATGGTTTGACGCTTGGCGTTCATCCGACGGTAGGGAATGTTTGCCTGGCCATGGCTGTCAGCTATGAACGACAGCCAATTCGGAGGAACGAGCATGAGTGGGTCCAGACTAGAAGGTGCGCTGGTGGTCATAACCGGTGCCTCCAGCGGTATCGGCCGCGCCACTGCGCAGGCTTTCGCTCGCCAGCGAGCCCGCGTTGTGTTGGCCGCACGTGACGACGAAGCATTGCAGGAGGCGGCCGATGAATGCCGGGCGCTTGGCAGTGAAGCGCTCGTAGTGCCCACCGACATGACGCTCAGCGACTCCGTGGAGCAATTGGCCAACGCTGCCGCCGAGTTTGGTCAGGGGCGCATCGATGTCTGGATCAACAACGCCGGGGTCGGTGCGGTCGGCGCGTTTGACGAGACGCCGTTGGATGCTCACGAACAGGTGGTACAGACCGATCTGATCGGTTATCTGCGGGGCGCGCATGTGGTATTGCCCTATTTCAAACAGCAGAACGGCGGAGTTCTGATCAATACGCTATCGGTCGGCAGCTGGGTGCCGCAGCCGTTTGCCGTGGCTTATTCGGCCAGCAAGTTCGGCCTGCGCGGATTTTCCCATGCGCTGCGCGGCGAACTCGTGCAGTGGCCCGGCATTCATGTCTGCGATGTGTATCCTTCGGTGGTCGATACGCCCGGTTTTCGCGACGGTGGCAACTATGCGGGGCGTTCGCTGCAGCCGCCACCACCGCTCTGCGACCCCCGTCAGGTGGCCGAAGCAATGGTCAGTCTGGCGTTGCATCCGCGCCATACCACCTCGGTCGGCGCGATGGCGGCGGTGCTGCGCTTCGCCCACTTCATTGTCCCAGGCTTCGATCGATTGTCGGGCCTGTTGACCGGCGGTGCACTGCGTCGCGCGGATCGGGTCGCGCCGTCGTCAGGCAACCTGTTCCATCCTGCCTTGGGCCAACGGCGAATCGATGGTGGTTGGCGGAGCGACCATTCCCGTCAGCGCAACCTGCTGATGGCGGGTGGGATTGCGGCGGGTGTGGTCGGGCTGTTGCTGTGCTGTCGTAAGCGCTGAGTCAATTCGGGCCAATGGCTGGCTTGAGCGGCTGCTGAAATTGAAGTCAGCGAGACTCGGGCAAGCAGTCCAGCGAACTCAAATCCTTGTGCAGGTCTTCCAGCTGCGCCTCGAAATGGCGTCGCTGGTCGGCGTCGGATAGGGCGTAAAGATCGCTCACAAGGTCGAAGGCCGCCTGCTCGGTGCGGGCGAAGGCGTCTCGATAGTCTGCCGTCCAGAAGGATTCGCGGTCTTGCAGTAGCTTCGCGATGCGGTTGTCGAAGGCTTCTTCGTGGCGTTTGGCGAGTGCTTCGCTCAGTGCTTGCTGCCATTGCGCTCGGTTGGCCAGCCAAAATCGATTCTGCTCGCTGAGCGTGTGCGCCCAGGCGAAGATGCGCTGCCGTTGCGCCGCGTTGACGCTGCCCAACCACTGCTCGACGCGCTCGTTCATGCGCTGCGCGCGTTCGCGGACCTGCTGCTCCAGCGGAGGCTGCAGATACTTTTTCTCACGCTCACGGCGATCTTCCGCAAAGGCCTCGCTCAGCTCGCTGATCTGCTCGTCATCGAGGTCGCGCAACATCTGCGTCGTAGTCGGGGTGATCTCCACGGCAATGGTCTGAACCGCCTGTTTCGCGTCCTGATAATGAGCCCGCAACGTGGCCTCGTTAACGTCGCCCTGAACGACCTGATGGCGGAGGCGCTCGATAGCGTCGAGATACAGGGGCAACTGTGTACGGCAGTGCCAGCTCAGATGGTCGCGCAGCTGGGCACGCAAGCGCTGCTGCTGGTCGCGATTCATGTCCAGGTAGTCATTGATTGACCAGGGAATCAGCAGGTGCAGGTTGCGGTAGGCGAGGTTCATACGGCTGCAGCCAGCCAGGACCACGCAGACGGTGATCAGTAACAACAAGGCCCTGCGGCCACGCGCCTGACAAATATGCATCGGAGCCCTCGTTTCGCCATCAGCCAAAGCGGCGATTTCGCCTGTTCAGTAGATCAGCGGAGCGTCGCGGCAGTTCGGACCGATGCAGCAGCGCAGGTGCCGATTGTGACGTGCGGTGAACAGGTACAGAGGGTCGGTGGCTGCGTTCCGCTGGCCGTGTTACGGGCATCGGTCGGCGCAGGGGTCGATTCGCTCGGGGAGCGGCGGTGGTGGCTCGACCAGTTGAGAAACCAGCTTCACAGCCTTATCGAACGAGGGGTAGCCGCTTTGCGCGACATCCAGTTCGGAATAGGCCTGGCGGTATTGCTCCGCCTTGGCGGTGTCGCGCTCCTCGAGCAGGTAGGGCTCCTGGTAGATCTTGTAGAGCAGCGCGACGGCATGTGGGTGGCCCTTGGCTCGCGCTTTTTCGAGCAGGCGCACTACCTCGTCAGGCTGCGGGCCTTGGCGAATCATCAGCAACGCCTGATAGAACTCGATCTCGCCACGCTCGTCGAGACGGGCGCTGCGCTGGAGCAGGGCATCGGCGAGCTCGTAGCCGCCTTCATCGCCAACAGCGATAAGAATTTTCGCCTGTAGCAGGTCGTTCTGATAGAGCATCCGCTCCGTGCGGCAGGTGTTGTCGCTGCCGGGTTGATCACAGGGCTGGGAGGCGCAGCCACCCAGGGCCATGAACAGTCCGATCACCAGTGCATTCTTCATTGCTGCCTTGTTCTCTTGATTATTTAGGTGGGTCAGCGCGTGTTCTGACCTGCAAGTTTCCGTTCTGTTCAGCCGGTTTCATTGTTCGCGGGCGAGGGGCTTGAGTCCGTACTGGAACAGGAGGATCTGCCAATGTGGGTTGTTCGGCAAGGTAGCGAGGAAGCCTTCGAGGTACTCGACGACGGCCTTGCCAAGCGCGCCGTTGATGAACAGGTGTCGCTCGAATTGGTACAGCGGTGTGGTCGATACATACAAATCCCCGAGCTTTTGTTCTTTGCGGTAGTAGAGCAGGGTAGAACGCGAAATCAGTAAGGTATTGATGCGCCCCGAAAGCAACTTCTGAATATTTTGCTCGTCAGTCTGAACGTTCTGGCGCTTGATCGCGCCGCTGGCGATGTCTTCCTCCAGCGCCGCGTATCTGTGCCCCAGTACGCCACCCAGGATGAGGCCTTGCAGCGACTCGGGACCCTCGTATTCAACGGGGGCGTCGGGTAGCGAAACGAAGTCCTGCTGGTCGATTAGCAACGGTTGCGACCATGTTCCATTGGCCTGCTGCTCGGCAGTGAGGAAGCTCGGTGTGGCCCAGAGCAGGATGCCGGAGCGCTTTCGAACAAGGCGCGCATCCACCCGCTTGCGCGGCAATTCCACCAATTCAAAGAGAAAGCGGTCTTGATTGCCGAGATCCTTGTTGAGCAACTCGACGAAGGCGTGCGAAAGCCCTTGGGTCTTATCGAGAATGAAAGGCGGCGAAAAGTGATAGGTCCATACTTCGACTCGCTGCTGCGCCTGACAAACCAGAGGCAACAGAACGAACATGAGCACCAGAACGAGTCTCTGCATGGCGAACCTTTTGCGACGGGGTGGCGAAGCTGCAGGCCGTGTGCTTGTTGATTCGGCCCGAGGATGGCTTCTGTCCGTTTCCATCCCATCAGCATAGCCGAGCGGTCACACGGCGCGAGCAACCGGCTCTATCGCTGGCTGATGCCTGTTAAAAGCGCTCGTGCTCACCAAGAAAGCGCCATTCGCCGACCGGCAATTTAGCCATCGACAGGCGCCCTATGCGGATGCGCTTGCAACTGAGCATCTGCAGGCCGATGGCTTCGCAGAGTTGACGCAGGTCGCCGGCTTGGGGTGCCTTGAGCACAATGCGCAGACGGGTTTCGTTCTGCCAGCTGGCCTTGGCTTTGGGCAGGACCCTGCCGCGATGACCAATGCCTTTGGCCAGTAACGCCAGGCCACCTTCCTCAGGCTCGCCGGCCACTTCGACGACGAATTCCTGCTCCAGCTTGTCGCGTGGATCGGCCAGCTTGCGGATCACTTCGCGCTGCTGGCTAAACACGACCAGTCCACTTGCGTCCGGGTCTAGCGCGAGCAAAGCGGTCTGGCGCGCGAGGTGACGACCGCGCGGTGCGAGACGGGCAACATCGCCAGACCAGTGACTCGCCTTGGCGAGTTGTGCCTGGGCGCTGGCGGGGTCCGTGGCGGTGGGCTGGCCGGCTGGTTTGTGCAGCAACAATGTGACCGGCGGCATCTCGGTCGCAGTAGCGCCAGGCAGGAGCTCGATCCGTTGGTTGTCGACCTTGAAATAAGGGGCTTCGATGATTTGACCATCGACGCTGACCCAACCGCCTTCGATATACAACTCGGCCTCACGCCGGGAACAGCCCAGTTGCTCGGCGAGGCGTTTGGACAAGCGTATGGGGTCAGTCATGGATATCTCGGATGTCGCGGAGGGGGAAACCTGGCGAGCCACTGCGGTACGGCAATGACAGCGGAAGCTCGCTTGTCGGTCAGGTGTTGCGGAGTTACTTCGTAGCTACTTATTTCTTGGCTATCTATTTCTTGCTGATGGTGATCTGCCGCGATGGGCCTTGGGTCTGGCCGCTGACGCCGTTGGGGATTTTCTGAACTTCGCCACCGGCCTTCAGGAAGGCGGCCATCTGAGCGGCCAGGGACTGGCTGGTTTCGCTGGCGGGTTCGGGTTTGCGTTTGGCGGATGTAGTCTTGGAGGCCATCGTCATCTGGTTCCTTTGGTCAGTCGAACCGGACATTATACAGATCTGGCTAATTTTTGTTCGATTTTCATCGGTACCAAATGGCTGAAGCGTTTTTCTTCGTCCATGGTCTTCTCTGAATGATTGCAATCACGTTCGGAGAACTATCCATGTTGCGCTATATCCACATCGCCCTTGCCGGCTGCTTCGGCCTGAGCTGTTTCGCACCGGTGCTCGCTGAAGTGAAGTATTTTGACAGCGAGCAAGGCCGCGTCACGGTGGAGACCGTCACCAGTGGCCTGGAGCATCCCTGGGCCTTGGCTTTTCTGCCGGGCGGCACGGACATGCTGGTGACTGAGCGGCCCGGCAGGTTGCGTATCGTCGGTGAGGACGGGCAGTTGTCCGAGCCGCTCGCTGGCGTGCCGGACGTTTATGGACGTGGACAGGGTGGCTTGCTGGACGTGCGCCTGTCGCCCGATTTTCGCCAGGATCGGCTGGTCTATCTCAGTTATGCCGAGGCGGGAGAGAACGGTAAAGCCGGCACGAGCGTGGGTCGCGGCCGGTTGACGGATGATCTGAGCGCCCTGGAAGGCTTCACCGTGATCTTCCGGCAGCAGCCGAAGCTGTCCACGGGTATACATTTCGGCTCACGGCTGGTCTTCGATGACGAGGGCCATCTCTTCATCGCGCTGGGTGAAAACAACCAGCGGCCCACCGCTCAGGATCTCGACAAGCTTCAGGGCAAGCTGGTGCGAATCCACCCTGATGGCAAGGTTCCAGAAGATAACCCCTTCGTGGCCACCCAGGGCGCTCGTCCGGAAATCTGGTCCTATGGCCACCGCAATCAGCAGGGCGCCGCGATCAATCCTTGGAGCGGCGCGCTCTGGTCGCACGAGCACGGCCCGCGCGGTGGCGATGAAATCAACATTCCCAAGCCTGGGCTCAACTATGGCTGGCCGCTGGCGACTTATGGCATCAACTATGGCGGCCAGCCGATTCCCGAAGCCAAGGGGGAAACCGTGCCGGGGACCGAGCCGCCACATTATGTATGGGAGCGATCGCCTGCGATCAGCGGCATGGCGTTCTATGATGCGCAACGCTTCCCCGAATGGCAGCACAACCTGTTCATCGGCGCGCTGGTGGATCAGTCGCTGATCCGCTTGCAACTCGATGGCGACGAGGTCACCCACGACGAACGCTTGCTGAAGGACATGGGCGCACGGATACGCGACGTCCGCTTAGGTCCCGATGGCTTTCTTTATCTGCTGACCGACTCGCCAAGCGGCAAGTTATTGCGGGTCGGGCTGAGCGCGAAGTGAAACGGATGCCCTGATTCGGTTTTGCCAGGGAGCGTTCTCGCCGACCGCCGGTCCACTGTAATGCCGGATGATTCCGGATCGCCGGCTGCATTTGGCCGTCTGCAGGAGATGCTCGCGACAAGATCATCGTTTCGCCATCTCCAGGCCTGACACACGGATAGGAGGAAAGAGTGGCGGTCGTCATCAGTGCTGTGTTGTGCATCATCCTGGGCTTGGTGCTCGCTGTCGGTGGTTGGAAAGTCATCACGCTCGGCGGGACCTGGTATTTTGCGGTGCTTGCGGTGGGTTTTCTGCTGACCGGCATGTTGCTGCTGGCTAGACGCCGGGCTGCGCTGTGGGTTTATGCACTGGTGATGTTCGGCGCCTTGGGTTGGGCGCTCTATGAGGTGGGCTTCGACTGGTGGCAGCTGGCGCCGCGCGGCAGCATCGTCGCGCCGCTGGGATTGTGGCTATTGATGCCCTGGGTCGCCCAGCGGCTGGGTTGGCAACATTTCGGTGCGCGAGCCTGGGGCGGCAGCGCGCTGCCGCTGATGCTGGCGGTGCTGCTCTGGGGCGCCGCCGCGGTACAGGCGATTTCCAGCGACAGCCACGACATCAGAGGCATGCTGCCGCAACCGCTGGCGGCGGCACCTGTTAGCGATGGGGCCACTGTTCCCGAGGGCGAATGGCATGCCTACGGCCGCACCCAGCATGGCACGCGTTACTCGCCGCTGGAGCAGGTCACGCCGAGCAATGTCGATCGGTTGGAGAAGGTTTGGGAGTTCAGTACTGGGGATCGTCGCCGGCCAAGCGACCCGGAGGAAACCACCTACGAAGTCACTCCGCTGAAGATCGACGACAGCCTGTATATCTGCACGCCGCACAATTTCGTCATCGCGCTGGACGCCGACACCGGGCAGGAGCGTTGGCGCTTCGATCCGAAGGTTCCGGACTCGGTCAATCGCCAGCACCTGACCTGTCGTGGGCTGTCCTATCACCTCAGTGATGCGCCCGCTGGTGAGCAGGCCTGTCAGCAACGGCTGTTCATGCCGACCGCCGACGCACGGCTGATCGCGCTGGATGCCAAAACAGGTCGGGTATGTCCGGGGTTCGGTCGCAATGGCGCGGTAAATCTCTGGGCGAACATGCCGAACGTGAAGGAGGGCTTTTACTACTCCACCTCGCCGCCGGTGATCGCTAACGGCCTGGTCATCATCGGCGGCGCGGTGAACGACAATGTGTCGACCACCGAACCGTCCGGTGTGATCCGCGCTTACGACGCCATTACGGGCGAACTGAAGTGGAACTGGGATCCGGGTAATCCGCAGCAGACCGAGCCGATCGCCGAGGGCGAAACCTACAGCGAAAGCACGCCGAACAGCTGGAGCATGTCCAGCGCCGACGAGGCGCTGGGGTTGATTTACGTGCCGCTGGGCAATCAGGTACCGGATCAGTGGGGTGGCAATCGTAGCGAGAACAGCGAGCGTTTCTCCTCTTCGATCGTTGCCCTCGATCTCGCTACCGGCGAGCTGCGCTGGGTATTCCAGACGGTGCATCACGATCTCTGGGACATGGACGTGCCGGCGCAGCCGAGTCTGGTCGATATCGACACGGAAAATGGCTCGGTCCCGGCACTGGTCGCGCCGACCAAGCAGGGCGACATCTATGTGCTGGATCGCCGCACCGGTGAACCGATTCTGCCGGTCCGTGAAGTGCCTGCGCCGCAGGGTGCCGCCGAAGGGGATCGGGCAGCGCCCATCCAGCCGGTTTCGGCGCTGTCGTACGAGCCGCCGATGCTGCAGGGCAAGGATCTCTGGGGTGCTACCTTCATCGACCAGATGATGTGCCATATCCAGTTCCACTCGCTGCGCTACGAAGGCCGCTATACGCCGCCATCGACCCAGGGCTCCTTGGTGCATCCGGGCAACTTCGGCGTCTTCAACTGGGGCGGCGTGGCGGTCGATCCGGTTAGACAGATGGTGTTCAGTACGCCGGCTTATCTGCCGTTCACCTCGACCCTGATTCCCCGCGAGAATGACCGCAAAACCTATGTTTCAGACAGCGAGCCGCACCTCAACGAGAATTTCGGCGCGCCCTTCGCGGTCGAGCTCCAACCCTTCGTTTCGCCGATCGGCCTGCCTTGCATCGCGCCGCCTTGGGGCTATGTTGCTGGCGCCGATCTGCGCACCGGCAAGACCCACTGGATGCGCAAGAACGGCACCGTGCGGGATCGGGCGCCCATTCCGCTGCCGTTCAAAATGGGCGTGCCGAGTCTCGGCGGGCCGATGCTGACGGCTGGTGGCGTGGCGTTTCTCAGCGGCACGCTGGACTATTACCTGCGCGCTTATGACGTCACCACTGGCAAGGAGCTGGGCAAATGGCGGTTGCCGGCAGGCGGCCAGGCGACGCCGATGACCTATCTGAGTCGCTCAGGGCGGCAGATAGTGGTGGTGGTCGCCGGCGGTCATGGCTCCCTCGGGACCAAAGCGGGTGACTCGGTCATCGCCTATGCCTTGCCACGGTAGCCGGCGTTGGCAGGTTTGGTTAGAGCGGGTCGGATCAGGAAGTGCGTCTGGGTCTCGCTTATCTTTTACCGGGCGATTCGGCTGGCTGTCGTGGCGCGTTTGCATCCGACGGCCTGTTAGAATCGCCGCCTTCGACTCACAGGATTGTTCAAATGGCCGCAATCGGGCGCTTCAACAGCATGCAGATCGTCAAGCACACCGGTTTCGGCCTATACCTGGACGGCGGGCCGGACGGCGAGATCCTGCTGCCCAATCGTTACATCCCCAAGAATGTCCCGACCGAGGTCGATGATTGGCTGAACGTGTTCATCTACCTCGACAGCGAAGACAAGCTCATCGCGACCACCGAGAAGCCCAAGGTCCAGGTGGGCGAGTTCGCCAGCCTCAAGGTCGTCGAAATCAATCGGGTCGGACTATTCCTCGACTGGGGGCTGCCCAAAGACCTGCTGCTGCCGCACTCCGAAGAAAAGCGTCCGTTGAAAGAGGGCGATTACTGCGTCGTCCACGTCTACCTCGACAAGCACACCAAACGCATCACGGCCACCGCGCGACTGGACCGTTATCTCGACAAGACGCCGCCGCGCTACAGCATTGGCGAGGCGGTGGATCTGCTGGTGGTGGAGCCCACCGATCTGGGCTACAAGGCAATCATCAACGGCAAGCACTGGGGGCTGATCCACAAGAACGAAGCCTTCAAGTTCCTGCGCGGCGGCATGCGCGAGAACGGCTATATAAAGGAAGTGCGCGCGGACGGGAAAATCAGCCTGAGCCTCCAGCCGGTGGGC
This sequence comes from Stutzerimonas stutzeri, assembly GCF_000590475.1. Classification (NCBI taxonomy): domain Bacteria; kingdom Pseudomonadati; phylum Pseudomonadota; class Gammaproteobacteria; order Pseudomonadales; family Pseudomonadaceae; genus Stutzerimonas; species Stutzerimonas stutzeri. Next base: position 1,275,629 of record NZ_CP007441.1, read on the forward strand.
AGCGAAGCCGGTGATGCCTTGCAAGCGCTGATTCTGCAAAAGCTGCAGGAAAATCAGGGCAGCCTTCCTGTCAGCGACAAAACGGCGGCCGACGAGATTGCCCGGCTATTCGGCGTCAGCAAGGGCAACTTCAAAAAGGCCATCGGCGGCCTCTATAAGCAAGGCCGAATCGTGATTCACCCGGATCGTATTGAGCGCACCTGATTTATAAATGCGCAACCCGCCGGGGCCTTGCCTCCTTCTGGCGATTGCTCTGCAAGCCCGACCGTGCGCCGACGGTAGGGCTTTTGAGCTGCTGTCACGCCAGATAACACATCACTAATCTCGTGAAACCGTTGAGCTAGACGGCATTTCGGCCAGGTCTCGTCCGGCACGACTCCTTCGCGATACCGCTCGTCCCCGCTAAGTGTTGCTGGGTGTAACAAGGCGGAACTCCCTCAGAGCGATTCATGTCCAGAAAGGGCGTCTGGTCAGCCAGGGGCTTGCAAGGAACCACCGTTGGTTCTTCCGCGGATGTTTAGCGCGCTCGGAGAAGCTGTGGATAGACATACCGAAATGCCGAAGGCCTTGTACCTACTGCAATGCAAGCCGCGCCAGGACGGGCGAGCGCAGGAGCATCTCATGCGCCAGGGCTTTGAATGCTTTGCGCCGGTTTTCACGGTGCAGAGCATTTGCACCGGCAAGCTGCGCGAGCAGCAACAGCCACTATTTCCCGGGTATGTATTCATTCGCATGGGCAGTGAAGACAGCTGGCTATCGTTACGTTCCACTCGCGGTGTCAATCGCGTCGTTGCGTTCTGCGGTCAGCCTTGTCAGGTGCAGGACGTCATTGTCGATCACCTCCGGCAACGCTGTGCAGCGATAGGCGCCAGGCCTGCGTTGGTGCCCGGTGATCGAGTGCAGGTCAAGGTCGGTGAGTTTGCCGACATGGACGCCATCTTCCTTTCCATGGAAGGCGAGGAGCGGGTGATGCTGCTGTTGAATGTGCTCAATCGCCAGCAGCGGATCCAGGTACGTCTGGCGAGCGTTCAGCCCGTCCAGCGGCGCGCGGTTTCGTCGCTCTAATAACAAAACTCCGATCGTTTTTTTGCTTTGCCTGCCGTTTTGATCTGCTGGTTGGGGCGGCCTGTGGCTGTTTTTGTGGCTGCTGGCAAAACCGCTACAGGGACTCTGGCCCTGGGGCGGTAGCGTGCCTGAACCAAGGCCTCGAGTCTGCTTCAAGGTGGGATGGAAAAGGCTTGGGTTAAGCCACCGCTCATCGATTCTGCAACTGTCGGGGATATTTGCGGTCTGTTGCGTGTCTATGCCTGCTCACATAAGCCTGCGTCGTGGCCGGAGCCGGTATGAACAACAATTTATCTCCGAGAAGGGATTCCATATGAGGAACATCACGCTTCCAGGTGTATCGCTACTGTGCCTTGTCGCTACCGATAGCTGGGCAGTGGACGATCCGCAGGAAATACGCATTGGCGGCTTCGAGTTCACCCCGACCCTAATCGTCCGTGAGAGCTACGACGACAACTATCGCGGGCTGTCGGATAACGAGCAGGCGTCCTGGGTGACCGGAATCAACCCGACCTTTTTGCTAGGTACGGGAAACCGCAATAGCGAGTACGAGCTTGAGTACTCCCTGAACAGCGACATCTTTCATTCGGATTCCGAAGCCAGCAATACCGATCACCATCTGAATCTCAGAAGTGTCATGGAGTTCACCTCCCGCCATCGCCTGAGTTGGGGGCTCGCCTACCACCGCGTAGAGGAGACCGCCGATACCGAAGACGCAACCGAGAATGACAAGTACAGCCGGGCCATCGCCCGCGCGGCTTATCGTTTCGGCGCTCGGACCGCGCGTAACCAGCTCGAGTTCGGAACCAACTACGAGCAGCTTCGTTACTACAACAGCGGCAACATCAACGCATCCGAAGAACGCGACAGCCTGATGTTCAACTCCATCTGGTTCCATCGTCTGGGCGCCAGAACACGCTCGCTGGTCGAGGTTCGGCACACCGATCATGACTACAAGCTCGCCACTGCGCTGCGTGACAGCACCAACATAGCGCTGCTTGGTGGCGCGACCTGGGACGCCACCGCGAAGACCTCCGGCAGCTTCAAGCTCGGCGCCGAGCGCAAGGATTTCGACAACGATCAGCGCAAGGATTTCACCAGTCCGATGTGGGAAGCCGGCGTCACCTGGAAGCCGCGCACTTACTCGGTGTTCAACCTGACCTCGCGGCGTGCCTTCGATGAAGGTGACGACGGGGCTAGCACGATCAATGACTGGACCACCCTGGCGACCTGGGATCACGAGTGGACCTCGCGCATTGCGACCGAATTGAAGTACCGCTTCTCCGATCGCGACTACGAAGGAATCGGCCGAAATGACGAAAGAACGTCCTACGGTGCCGGTGTGACTTATTCACCGGATCGCTGGATCGACGTGACTCTCTCTTATCTCAGAACAGAGAACGACTCCAATCTGAGCGTGGAGACCTACGACCGAAACGTTTACCTGCTGAGCTTCGACCTGAGCCTTTGAGGCCAGGTAGGACGTTAACCAGTGCCTAAGGAGGAGCCGACCATGCGCATCCCGAACATCTATAAATTCCTTTCCGTGCTGTTGCTGCTGGCGTTCAGCGCCGCGGCCAGCGCCGCCCAATATCAGCTGGGCTCGGGCGATATCATCCGTATCAGCGTTCACGGAGAGCCGGATCTCTCTTTTGAAGAAATACGCCTGACCGATGCCGGCACCTTTACCTTCCCCTTCATCGGCGAGGTCGACGCCAACGGCAAGACGCCGGGCGATGTGCGCAAGGTGCTGGTGGAAAAACTCAAGGACGGCTACCTGATCGACCCGCGTGTTTCGGTATCAGTGGTCAATTATCGCGAGTTCTACATCGCTGGCGAGGTCAAGCTTCCCGGCGGTTATCCCTACCAGCCCGGGCTCACCCTGGATCGCGCGATCGCACTGGCCGGAGGCCTTACCGAACGCGCTTCGACCAAGCGCATGACCATCGTGCGGGGCTCCCAAGGCAGCCGCGCTGAAGAGAAAGCCACCATGGACACGCAGGTTCACCCTGGCGACACGATCAACATCGACGAAGGATTCTTCTGATGAATAGCCCAGTTCGCCCGGATCGACCTTGGCAGCGCCCCGCAGGGCCGGCAGCCGATAGCGATTTCATAGACCTGAAGAAAATCTGGCACGCGATCTGGTCGCGCAAATGGGGCATTGTCCTGCTGGTGGCCATTGTCGCGTTGCTGACTATTTTGCTGCTTTCGCGGGTGACGCCGATCTACAAGGCCGTCACTTCGGTGCTCATCGAGACCAAAGGCACGCCGGTGCTGTCGTTCCAGCCAGCGGCCGATACGCCGGTCGAACTCAGCGAATACCTGCAGACCCAACTCAGCCTGATGCAGAGCCGTGGCGTCGCCGAGCGTGTCGTCCGCGACCTGAATCTGACCGAGCACCCCGAGTTCGACCTGCGTCAGCAGCCTGGGCCGCTGGTTGATTTCTCGGGCATCGTCGATGCGCTGACCGGGGAAGAGCCCGAGCCGCTCACCGAGGCTCAGATCATCGATTACGCGACTCAGGCCTTCATGGATCGCACGACTGTGTGGGTCGAAGGCAAGAGCCAGCTGGTCTATCTATCCATTGCCATGGCTGATCGTCTGACCGCTGCGCAAGCGACCAATCAGCTGGCGCAGGCCTACATCGAAGCGCAGCTGGAGGCCAAGGTCGACATGTCGATGACAGCCGCCAGCTGGATGAACGACCGCCTGGTTTCCTTGCGTCAGAAGCTGAAGGATTCCGAAGACCGTCTCCAGGCCTACCTGGACGCCGAGGGGCTGGTCGATCTGGACGGCGTCGGCACCATCAGCGCCAACGAACTCTCCCTGACCGGCGACCGTATGATCGACGCCCGCCGTCAGCGTGCCGAAGCCGAAAGCCAGTATCGTCAGGTCGAGTCCATGCGCAGCCAGGGCTGGGAGCGTCTGGCCAGCGTGCCGGCCGTGCTTGGCCATCCGCTGATCCAGCAGTTCAAGGCCGACCAGGCGCATGCCCGTTCGCGTGTCGAAGATCTTTCGCGTCGTTATGGGGACCGCCACCCGGCGATGGCTTCCGCGCGCTCGGATCTCAACGCCGCCACTGCCAGCCTGAAGCAGCAGGTCGAGCAGGTTGTGGCGAGCATCGAGCGCAACTACCAGCTCGCCGTGGCCAACGAGAATTCGCTACGCGCTTCGTTCGACGAGAACAAGGGCCGTATCCAGGACATCTCCCGCAAGGAATTCAAGGTGCGTGACCTGCAGCGTCAGGTCGAAAGCGACCGAGCGCTGTACGACACCTTCATGACCCGTTTGCAGGAAACCACCGCGACCTCGGATCTGAGCTCCACCAACGCCCGCATAGTCGATGCGGCCATCCCACCGACCGAACCCAGCGCGCCGAACAAGAAGCTGATCATGGTCGTGGCGCTGTTCCTCGCACTGGTGCTGGGAATTGCCCAGGCGATCATTCGCGAAATTCTCGACAACACCTTCAAGAGCTCCGAAGAAGTCGAGAGCAAGCTGGGGCTGCCGGTCATGGGCATCGTTCCACAGGTGCCGCGCAAGCTGCGCAAGGAAGTCAGCCATCTGTTCGAACGCAGCTCGGACAAGCGCTTCTGCGAAGCCGTGCGGACCATTCGCACCAATTTGCTGCTGAGCGAAGCCAGCCAGCCTCGGCAGGTGCTGGTGGTGACCTCCACGGCGCCGGACGAGGGCAAGAGCTCGGTGTCGGCCAACCTGGCGTTCGCCATGGGGCAGTTGCATCGTGTCCTGCTGATCGATGCCGACCTGCGCCGCGCGACTTTGGACAAGGCGTTCGACTTCAAGCCGGGTACGCCAGGCTTGGTCAACCTCATCGGCGGCAACGCGAAGCTCGAGGAGTGCATCCACTCCGTTGGCAACGTGGACATGATCGCCGCCGGACCGGTGCCTTCCAACCCGCTGGAACTGCTGTCCTCGCCGCGCTTCGCCAAGTTGCTCGAAGTGGTCAAGGGCCGCTATGACCGCATCATCATCGACTCGCCACCAAGCCAGGCGGTCAGCGATGCTGCCGTGCTGTCGACCCTTGCCGACGCGGTGATCTACGTCGTCAAGTCCGACAGCACGCTGATCCCACACGTGCAGAAGGGCGTGAGCCAGCTGCAGAACAGCAACGCGCCGCTTACCGGCGTGGTGCTTAACCATGTCGATATCGAGAAAGCCAAGAAGAACGGTCAGTTCCGTGGCTACTACGACCATTACGGATACAGCGAGCAGACGGTCTAAGATCGGCTCGCGCTATCTCGTACCGGGTCAGGTTCCGCCAATGGTGAGCCTGGCCCGGATTGACTCTCTGCCCAGCAAACGAATTTGCGCCATCGGCCCCCTGAAGGGTCGCGCCGAGGCACGCCTGTATCAATGACTGAATCGAGGATCCTGCTATGAACATCACCGTCGTTGGAAGCGGCTACGTGGGGCTGGTTACCGGCGCCTGTATCGCGGAGATGGGCAACACGGTCTACTGCGTCGACGTCGACAAGACCAAGATCGATAATCTCAAGCAGGGCATTCTGCCGATCTACGAGCCGGGCCTCGAAGAAATCGTCACCGAAAATCATGCGGCCGGGCGGCTGCACTTCACGACCTCGCTGGGCGAAGCCGTCGAGCAGTCGGAAGTCTTTTTCATCGCGGTGGGCACTCCGCCCGGCGAAGATGGCTCGGCGGATCTGCGCTACGTGCTTGAAGTTGCACGGCAGATTGGCGATACGCTGAACGCTCCGGCCATCGTGGTGAACAAGTCCACCGTGCCGGTAGGAACCGCGGATCTGGTCCGTGCAGCAGTAAGCGAACGCCTCGAGGCGCGCGGCGTCGAAGTCGAATTCTCGGTGGTATCCAACCCCGAATTCCTTAAAGAAGGCGCTGCGGTCAACGACTTCATGCACCCGGACCGGATCGTGATCGGTGCCGATAACGAACATGCCCGTCAGGTCATGAGCGCGCTCTATGCGCCTTTTATCCGTAATCGCCCGCGCACCATATTCATGGGCATCCGCGATGCGGAAATGACCAAATATGCCGCCAATGCGATGCTGGCAACCAAGATTTCATTCATGAACGAAATCGCGAGCCTTTGCGAGCGTCTCGACGTGGACGTCGAGAACGTGCGCCTGGGGATCGGTTCGGACGAGCGCATCGGCTATCACTTCATCTATGCAGGCTGCGGCTACGGCGGGTCGTGTTTCCCGAAGGACGTCAAGGCGCTGATCAATATCGCTCACCAGAACGACTTCGAGCCCGAGCTGCTGCGGGCCGTCGAGTCGCGCAACGACCAGCAGAAGCACTCGCTATTCAACAAGATTTCTACCCATTTCAATGGCGACCTGAGCGGTCGCACCTTCGCGGTCTGGGGCCTGGCATTCAAGCCCGGCACCGACGACATGCGCGAAGCGCCCAGCGTGGTGCTGATCAACAGCCTGATCAATGCCGGTGCCAAGGTGCGGGCTTTCGATCCGGTCGCCCGCGAGACCGCGCGCCGTGAGTTTCCGGAAAGCTGGTTCGCCGACGGCCGTTTACAAATCGTCGAAGGCCAGTACGAGGCTGCAATCGACGCCGACGCGCTGTGCCTGGTTACCGAATGGAAACCTTTCCGTCGCCCGGACTTCCGCGCCCTGAAGCGCCTGCTGAATACCCCGCTGATCATCGACGGCCGTAACCAGTACGACCGCGAACAGGTCAAGCGTGAAGGTTTCAGCTATTACGGCATCGGCCGTCAGCCGGTTCAGGCCTGAACGAGGGGCAGCGAGTGAGTGCCATCGATCAGTCCAGCGTTCGGCGCAGTCCTTCCCCCATTCGGGAAAGGCTGGTGGCGCTGTTGCACGCCAGCACGCGAAGCAAGTTGCTGCGCAACATCGTCACCGTGGTGAGCGGCACCGCCGGCGCGCAGGCGATCACGTTGGCGTTCATGCCGGTAATCACCCGCATCTACGGGCCGGAAGCGTACGGCGTCCTGGGCACCTTCCTCAGCGTGACCATGATGCTGATTCCGGTCGCGGCACTGACCTACCCGATCGCCATCGTGCTGCCCAAGCGTGATGGCGATGCCCGAGGGCTGGTGCGTCTGGCGTTGGCAATCGCACTGGCGTTGGCGACGGTGGTTGCCCTGGCGCTGCTGGTATTTGGAGATCGGCTAGCTGCAACGCTGGAGATTCAGATTATCCAGCCGTACTTGCTGCTCATCCCGTTTGTGATGTTTTGCGGTGCGGCGTTGGAGATCTGTCAGCAATGGCTGTTCCGCACCCAGCGTTTCCGCATCACCGCGAGCGTGGCGGTGGGGCACTCGTTGCTGTTCAATTCGATGCGCACGCTTGCTGGCCTTGTGCAGTCTTCGGCATTGGTATTGGTCTGTACCACCGCGCTGCAACAGGCCTTGCACGCAGCGATGCTGGCGCTGGCAATGCTGCGTGCAAGGCCCCATCAGGACAATCACACGGACGAAACCGCGCAGGACCACCCGGGCATGCTCGAGCTGGCTCGCCGGCACGGTGATTTTCCCAAGTTTCGCGCGCCGGTGATGCTGATCAACGCTGTCTCGCAGCACCTGCCAACGCTGGTGCTGGCGGCTTATTTCGGCCCGGCCGCGGCCGGTTTCTTCGCCCTGTGCAAGCAAGCGTTGACCATGCCGACCAACTTGATCGGCAAGTCGGTGGCCGACGTTTACTACCCGCGCATCAGCCGCGCAATCCATGACCGGGAGCCGGTCACGGCGATGTTGCTGAAGGCGACCAGCGCGCTGGGACTGGTGGGACTGGTGCCATTTTCGCTGGTGGCTGTGCTCGGCCCCTGGATGTTTGCGCTGGTGTTCGGTGAGCAATGGCACGTCGCGGGCGAGTATGCACGCTGGCTGGCGCTGGCCGAATACGTGATCTTCGTCTCGCGCCCCTGTGTGGTGGCGGTGCCGGCGTTGTCGCTGCAAGGCCGTTTCCTCCTGTTCGAGATGTTCAGTACCAGCCTGCGAGTGCTTTCGCTGTTCGTCGGTGCACTGCTGATCGGCAACGCGCTGGCCACCGTCCAGGCCTTCGCCGTCGCCAGCATCGTCATTTATTCGTCGCTGATGGTGATCGTGCTGATCGCCTCGCGCCGGTGGTACGCGGCTCAGCAACATAGGGCCCGGCAACCGGAAGCCCAGCATCCGCAAGAGAGTTTCGATTGATATGAAGGTTTTACATTTGGTCGCTGGCGAACTGACCGGAGGTGCTGCTCGCGGCGCGTACTGGCTGCATCAGGGGCTGCGTTCACTGGGTGTCGACTCCCTCGTCTACACCAATAGCCAGGTCACTCATGGCGACACCTCGGTGGTGTCGGTCAGTCGCAGCAAGAAAGACAAGATCATCAGCATCGCCAGAAGCCAGGCCGACCAAGCGTTCGCCAGTTTTTATAGCGGGCGCCAGTCGGGGATGTTCAGTGCCGGGGTGATGGGCGCCGACTTCACCGACAGCACCGAGTGCCGCGAGGCCGACGTGGTGCATCTGCACTGGATCAATGGCGGTTTCGTCGACATGAAGCACCTGGCCAAGCTGCGCAAGCCGGTGGTCTGGACCATGCGCGACATGTGGCCGATGACGGGCGGTTGTCATTACGCCATGGGCTGCGAGAAGTTCGCCACCGGTTGCGGCAGCTGCGATCAGCTCGGTAGCTCCTCCGATCGCGATCTGTCGCGCTTCGTGATCAACCGCAAGCGCAAGTACCTGCCCAAGTCGATGAAGATGATCGGCATCAGCGACTGGGTGTCCGAGCAGGCCAGGCAGAGCCTGCTGTTCCGCGACTTCGACGTACGCACCATTCACAACAATGTCGATGCCAGCGAGTTCTTTCCGCTGGACAAGCCGCTGGCCCGGCAACTGCTGGGGTTGAATACCGAGAAGAAGATCATCCTTACCGGTTGTACCAGCGCCAAGGACACCTACAAGGGCTTCGGCAAATACCTCGAGATGCTCAAGCACCTCGACCCGGCCAAGTACCACCTGTGCTTTTTCGGCAAGCTGGATCAGTCCATCGCCGACAGCTTGGGTTTCGACTACACCTCGTTTGGCTATCTGCACGACAGCATTTCGCTGCGATTGCTGTATTCGGCGGCGGATGTCTTCATCGCACCGAGCTTGATGGAGGCGTTTGGCAAGACGCTGGCCGAAGCCATGGGTTGCGGCACGCCCGTGGTGTGCTTCGATGCCACCGGCCCGAAGGACATCGTGACTCACTTGCACGACGGCTATAAGGCTGCGCCTTTCGAATCCCGTGGCCTCGCCGAGGGCGTCGAGTGGGTCACCGGCGAGGCCGATTATCCACAGCTCGCGGCCAATGCGAGAGAAAAGATCATCAGCACCTTTGACAGTCCGGTCATCGCTCGGCAGTACCAGGCGCTGTACGAGGAAATGCTCGCATGAGCAGTCCGTCCGTCCGAGGCGGGCAGGGCAGTAACGCTTCGTTAACTTCAGCTGCCAACAATCAATCTAAAGCTATCCGGCGGGGCGGGGCGCTTGGTCGCGCCTGCCATGGCCGCCTTGCATCGCACACCACTCCTCTTGTCATCTGGAACCTACAGGTACTCTGAAATGGAAAAGAAACGCGCGCTGATCACCGGAATTACGGGCCAGGACGGTTCCTACCTCGCCGAGTTTCTGCTGGAGAAGGGCTACGAGGTTCATGGCATCAAACGCCGCGCCTCGCTGTTCAATACTCAGCGGGTCGATCACATCTATCAGGATCCGCACGTCGAGCATCAGAACCTGATTCTGCATTACGGCGACCTGACCGACTCGTCCAACCTGACCCGTATCATCCAGGAAGTGCAGCCTGACGAGGTCTACAACCTGGGGGCGCAATCGCACGTCGCGGTCAGCTTCGAGTCGCCTGAATACACGGCTGATGTCGACGGTATGGGCGCGTTGCGCATCCTCGAGGCCATTCGTTTATTGGGGCTGGAAAAGAAAACCCGTTTCTATCAGGCCTCGACTTCCGAGCTCTACGGCTTGGTGCAGGAAATTCCGCAGAAGGAAACCACGCCGTTCTATCCGCGTTCGCCTTATGCAGTGGCCAAGCTCTACGCCTATTGGATCACGGTCAACTACCGCGAAGCCTACGGTATGTATGCCTGCAATGGCATTCTGTTCAATCACGAGTCGCCGCGCCGCGGCGAGACCTTCGTGACCCGCAAGATCACCCGTGGCCTGGCGAACATCGCTCAGGGCCTCGAGAAATGCCTGCACATGGGCAACCTCGATGCATTGCGCGACTGGGGACACGCCAAGGATTACGTGCGCATGCAGTGGATGATGCTGCAGCAGGAAAAAGCCGAAGACTTCGTCATCGCGACCGGTGTTCAGTACTCAGTTCGCGAGTTCATCAAATGGTCCGCCGCCGAACTTGGTGTCGAATTGCGCTTCGAAGGCAGCGGAGTCGATGAACGTGCAATCGTTGCCGGCGTCGAAGGCGACAAGGCGCCAGCGCTCAATGTCGGTGACGTCATCGTCCGCATCGATCCCCGCTACTTCCGCCCGGCGGAAGTGGAAACTCTGCTCGGCGATCCGAGCAATGCCAAGAACAAGCTGGGCTGGACGCCTGAAATCAGTGTGCAGGAAATGTGCGCCGAGATGGTCCGTGAAGACCTCAAAGTTGCCCAGCGCCACGCCCTGCTCAAAGAGCACGGCTTCGACATTCCAGTGACATTGGAGAACTGAATATGAATCGTGACGCACGTATTTTCGTTGCGGGACATCGCGGCATGGTGGGCTCCGCGATCGTCCGTCGCCTGCAAGCGCTGGGATACCGCAACCTCATCACGCGTGGGCGTGAGGAGTTGGATCTGGTCGATCAGGCGGCAGTGAACGCATTCTTTGCAGAAAATAAGGTGGATCAGGTCTATATGGCGTCGGCCAAGGTAGGGGGCATCCACGCCAACAACACCTATCCGGCCGAGTTCATCTACCAGAACCTCATGGTCGAAGCGAACATCATCCACGCGGCGCACTGCAACGACGTCAACAAGCTGCTGTTCCTTGGCTCCTCGTGCATCTACCCGAAGTTCGCCGAGCAGCCGATGAAGGAAGAGGCGCTGGTCACCGGTGTGCTCGAGCCGACCAACGAGCCGTACGCCGTAGCCAAGATTGCCGGCATCAAGCTGTGCGAGAGCTACAACCGGCAGTACGGTCGCGATTACCGCAGCGTCATGCCAACCAACCTCTATGGCCCCAACGATAACTTCCACCCGGAAAACAGCCATGTGGTGCCGGCGCTGCTCAAGCGCTTCCACGAAGCGACCCAACGCGGCGACGACGAAGTGGTCATTTGGGGCAGCGGTAAGCCGCAGCGTGAATTCCTTCATGTCGACGACATGGCCGCGGCCTGCGTGCACGTGATGGAGCTGGATGATGAGACCTACCAGTCCCACACCCAGCCGATGCTGTCTCACATCAACGTCGGAACCGGGGTCGACTGCAGCATTCGTGAATTGGCTGAAACCATTGCGCGGGTCACCGAGTTCCAAGGCCAGCTGACGTTTGACAGCAGCAAGCCGGACGGCACGCCGCGCAAGTTGATGGACGTTTCTCGCCTCAAAGCCCTTGGCTGGCAATCCAGCATCAGTCTGGAAGATGGGCTGCGCGATGCCTATCGCTGGTTCGTCGAAAACCAGCATCTGGCTCGACACTGAAAGATCGGGCCACGGCCCGCGGTACGCGCAAAATGGAGTGGCGCGATAAGAGACGGCGGTGCCGATCAGGTGATCGATGTTAGGCGCCGGGACAGGTAAGGCGATTGCGCCGGACGAGCAACGCGACGCATTCGACTGAGCAGCAGCGGACTTTTTTGCCGCTGTTGTTGTCCATCCATGGCACATGATTCCTAGCCGTGGTGAACCGTCTCTAAAAGTCGCCAAACCAGGCCGGCTCGGTTCTTTGCTCGCCACGTCTTGTCTGGAAAAATGGGGAAAGCCGCTTGTTAAGGAAAGTTCTGGCGTACAAGAATCTGCTGTTCATGCTGCTGTTGCTGAACTCCACCTGCTTCTTCCTGACGGATGATAAGCGGGCGGGAATTCCGTACTTTCAGGAGGTGTTCCTGCTGCTGGTCCTGGCAGCGACGGCCTGTCTGTTCGTGGCGTGGAAGTGGGTCTACCAATCCAAGACCAGCCTGTGGATCATTTTCATGGGCTGCCTGCTGCCGGTCATATCCGCAGTGCTCGCCAATCTGAACTTCGGCCAGCCCCTGGCGTATGGCTTGCTGGAAGAGCGTCGCTTTTTTCAATATCTGGTGTTCTTCCCGACCCTGTTCCTGTTGATCAAGGCGTCTCCAACCCAGGAAGAAGTGGCAAAGTACTTTCTCTACGTCGCCCTGTTCTGCGCCACGCTGGGCTTTGCCTACTATCTGGGGATTATTCCGCAGAACAAGGTGGCTTCCTTTACCGTCGACGACTGGACTCAATACGAGGACCTGTTGCGGCCGAATCGCTTCCGTATCGGAGCGCCCGTGGTCACGATTTCGGCCTTCATGCTGATGTATAGCATGAAGGATCGGGTCACTATCGGCAGGCTGTTGATTCTTCTCTACTTCGTGGCCTATCTGTGGCTGGTCATGCAGACCAGGCAGACCATGGTGGTCTGGGCCGTGGCGGGTATGTGGATATTCCGCAAGCGTATCGATTCGCTGATGAAGATGGGCGTGCTCGGCGTGGCGATCTTGGTGGTGTCATATCTGTTGGTCCCTGAGTTCTATCATGAGCAATACGCGCGATTCGATGCGTTGCTCTTCGAGGCCACTGCGGGTCCAGGCGTGCGGGAAAAAACCGTCTCGATCATTCTCGATGCCATCAGCGCCAACAACTATTTCGGCATGGGTGCGTTGTCTCTGCAATGGCAGGGCGGGTTTTCGCGAATTTATAACTCGCACTTCTACCTCGCCGACGTCGGGATATTCGGCGTCTACTATCGGTATGGATTCCTGGCCCCTATAGCCGCTTTGATCTTCTATGGCGGCTTCATCTGGATAATGCGCCAATGCTCGAATAAAGGCAGTCTTCTGGCCGCGCTACAACTGTCTTTCGTGGTCAGCATGCTGAATATTGCACTCTCCAATGCACTGACATTTTCTGGCGATGTTTATGGAATGGCGGCGGCGTTCTTCCTTTATTACGCCAAGCTGCAAACAGCAGATACTCCTCTTACGGCAAATCTCGAACAGGTGAATTATGGTCAGTTTCAGTATCGTAACTATAAACTGGAATAATCTGGATGGCCTGAAGGAAACCTATCGGAGCCTGACTAGCCAGACCTACCGAAACTTTCGTTGGATCGTTATCGACGGTGCTTCAAAAGACGGCAGCGGCGAATGGCTGAGGAGTCTGGATGACGATCAGGCGGAAATAACCATAGAGCCGGACAAAGGTATTTACGATGCGATGAACAAGGGGCGCCTGCGTGCAGTCGAGACGTCCGGCTATACGCTGTTCCTCAATAGTGGTGACTCGCTTGCCGATCCGGCGGTGCTCGAGCGTATCAATGGCGAGTTGTCGAATACGACGACCATACCCAAGTTCGCCTATGGTGATTTCTATCGCAAGGACGCTGGCGGCGATTTGAAGCTCATCAGTGCACGGCCCATTGAGCGCGCGCCACTGGGTCTTCCGGCTAGTCATCAGACCATGTATTTCGAAAATGAGCGGCTGCGTCAATTCGAATTCAGGCTCGATTACAAATTGTCTGCGGACTACTGCCTGTTGCTTGAATTTCTGCAAGGGCTGGATCTTCAGCGTGAGGTTCTGCAACTGTCATTTCCGTTATGTATCTTCGATACCACCGGCGTTTCGCATAAACGACGCTTTGAGGCGATCCGTGAAGATATGGATATCAGAACCCGCTTTCTGAATTTTTCCAAACCCAACGCCTTGGCACTCTATGCGCTGCATTACGTGCATACACATACCAAACAACTGCGTGCGTCATTGGGGCGTTGAAGGAGTAGACAGGTTTCCCATCAAGGAAATGGACTAGAACAGGGCATAGGAGAGTGTTCGATGAATTACCGAAGCCTGAATGACCTATCGCGGCTCAGCACTGAGTGTGCCGGCAAGATTCCAAACGATATCGATCTGGTGGTTGGCATCCCCCGAAGCGGGATGCTGGTAGCCAGCGTCATCGCGCTGAAGCAGAACCTGCCACTGACGGATCTCTATTCGTTTCTGCGCAACGACGACCTGAAGAAAGGCAATACCCGCACCTACAAACACGCCGAACTGATCAAACCCAGGGATGCGAAAAAGATTCTGTTGGTCGATGACAGCATTTCCTCGGCCAAATCGATGCGAGCCGCGGATGAGCAGGTCCGCGCGGTCTACGACGGGCATGTGGTGACCATGGCGGTATTTGCCGAACGGCAGAATCGACATCATGTGGATGTGTACCTGGAGCTCGTCGAGCAGCCTCGCGTGTTCGAATGGAACGTCATGCATCACCCGTTTCTGGCGCAGGCTTGCCTGGATATCGACGGTGTGCTCTGTGTCGACCCGACCATCGAGGAAAACGATGACGGGCCGAATTATCGGGGCTTCCTTAGTGGCACGCGCCCGTTGTTCATTCCTTCGGTCAAGGTGGCGCATCTGGTAACCAGCCGCCTGGAAAAGTATCGCGCCGAAACGGAGGAGTGGCTGCAGCGTAATGGCGTGCAGTACGGCACCCTGCATATGCTCGATCTGCCCACCGCTGAAGAGCGCCGGCGATTGAATATCCATCACAGGTTCAAGGCGGAGGTTTATGCCAAACAACCTTTGACGCGGCTGTTCGTCGAGAGCGAAGTCAGACAGGCCGTCGAGATCATGAAGCTCAGTGGCAAGCCGGTGTACTGCATCGAGACCAATGAAATGTACGTGCCAGGCCAGGTCTATAACCTCAAGGCAAATGCTTTGCGCAAAAGCCACAGCCTGAAGGCGAAGGTGGTCGGCAAGGCTAGATCTATTCTGGGCAAATGGGTACCGGTCGCATCCTCGTCGAAGAGCTGATGCGCCCGTTTCGGCCGCACTTGATGCGGCCAAAACCGTGCAGTTGCTCCTCAGTGGTTGGGCCCGATGCGGCTGCAGTTTCCTTGACCGACGTACTTGCTGAGCACTTCCCATTGTGGACGGTCCTGGCCGTCCTTCGGCTCGACGGACAGCTTGTACTTGCCCCAGGACGAACCTGCCGCCCAGTACGTCATCGGAATGCAATGTTGCTGCAGGTAAGCCAGCAAGTTATCCATCGCTTCCAGTAGGCGAGGGTCATCGGAAGGAATACCAAATTCACCGATATGGCCTTGTTTGTCATGCTTGATCAGCCAATCGATAAAAGGTTTGACGCGTTTGACGCCGAGCATGGTGTCGAAGTCTTTCTCCAGCGGCTCCTTGTATTGTCCGCTACCGTGCTTATCAAGATATAGATGGGCGGAAAATATCAACTTGTCGGAGGGGTCTTTCAGTTGCAACAGCGGATCATTGAATTTCGGCCAGCGGAAACTGCTCGACCAGAAGTTGCCCTCGATGAACAAGGGCCGCTTCTTGTCATGTTTTCTGATGGCGTCGATACCGGCTTGGGCTGCGACCGGCCAGTATTCATCGGCGCCGTGTGGCTCGTTCATGATGTCGTAGGCATAAAGTCCCGGATGATCCTTCCAACGCGTGGCGATGCGTTCCAGCAGATCCTCATAAGCCGATATCGGTACAGCTTCAGTTCCAATGATCTGTTTCCGATAACGGGCATAATTGTGGATGTCGAGGATAACGCCCATGTCGTTATCGGCAGCCTGCTGCAATGTCTGTTCGATCAGCTGTGCATAGTCTTCGTCAAGTTCTCCGTTCAACTCATGCTGCAGGCGTTCCCACATAATAGGGAAACGAATGGTCATGATGCCCTTGGCCTTCCACTTCGAAAGGTAGCCGGGAGCGGGGAAGAAATAATTTGTTTTATATTTACCGGGTATGACATTGCCAGAAAACGCGGCGCCGCCAATATTCATTCCGATCAAATCGATATTTTCTGCCTCGCTAGCGGCACTCCCGACCACAAGCGCGAGTCCGAGGAGTATTCCTTTTGATCGTTTCGAAGCGCTACGTGTCCTTAACATCTGACTACCTCTTTTTACCCTTAGGGAAGATTCCGCGGGAGCGGCTGCTTCGTTTGTCCGGCAGAGCCAGGCATTGTTCAGTTTTTTTCCAGACGAATCCTCCGTCCTGTGTGCACGCCCATCAGGTGGCCGCAGTGAGCCTTAACGACTTTCATTTGATTTGCAGACAGAGAAGCTATTTATGAAAAATCCCCTCACCAAAAGGATGGATCCTTTGATAGGGAAGCTAAAACTACTGGATGAAACTGATACGGGTCCTTTTATCTCCGAGTTGAGGAAGCGTGAATCGCCGACCATTCTCGGATTCCTCAATCAACACGGTTACAACATCGCCCAGCGCCATTCTTCGGTCCTGAAAAGCTTTCTCCAGGTGAACTACCTGCTGCGCGACGGTATTGGAATCAAGATCGCATGCTTGTTCAACGGGCTTGATCCGAAGGCCAATCTCAATGGGTCCGACTTCATTCCGGAATTGATTGAAGATCTGGTAGGTGAGTTCGAAGATCGCTACGAGCTGTTCGCCATGGGGACGTGTGAGCCTTGGCTGAGCGATGGTGCACGCAAACTCTTCGGGGATCGTCGGTTCCATGCGATCGACGGGTTCAAGCGGTCCGAGGAGTACCTGGAGTTCTATCGGCAGCATCATGTGCCCGGGCGCTTTCCGATCATCGTGTTGGCGATGGGCATGCCCAAACAGGAGCATGTGGCCCTGCATCTGCAAAAGGCGATGGATACCCGTGCATTGCTGATCTGTGGCGGCGCGATCCTGGACTTTTCGGCGCAGCGCTTTCCGCGTGCCCCGTTGCTTTTTCGCCGGCTCGGGCTGGAGTGGGCGTTCCGCATGCTCATCGAGCCCCGTCGCTTGTTCAAGCGCTACGCCGTGGGTATCCCAATGTTCTTCTATTATCTGTCGCGCAACGCCTTCTCGAGCACACGGCGTGTCGGTGGCTGGAGTGAACTCAAGCGCGAACCTTGAGTTGGCGTATCGCCGCGATGGAATATCCGCTGATGGGCCAGGGTGGGGCCGTCAGCTATCCGCGCCGTGGCTCGGAATGACTTTCAGGGTCAACAGCAGGCTGAACAGGTAATGTGCCGAAAGCGTTAGGGCGTAAAGCATGATCACCGTGGTGATTGGCAGATCGAGGAAATGCGCTGCCGCGAAACAGGCCGCCGTCAGTCCTGCGCGTTGCAGATTCAACGCCAGCAGAAGGCGTTGCCCCTCGTAAATCGCCAGCAGGTGAGACACCGGTGCATGCATGAACTGAAACATCAGATAGATCGCTAGCATCGAAGCCAATTCGCCCGCGAGCACCCACTCCTCTCCAAACGCAATGGAAAATAAATCTCTGCCAAAGGCCAACAGCATCAGGGTGGGGACGAGTGACAGCGCCAGTAATCTTTTGATTACCGAATAAGTAATTGCGCGAATTTTTGCCGGATGTTTGCGGCCGATCGAGGCAATTTCGGCATAGTAGGCTTTACTCGTCGTGTGCCCTAACAGATTCATTGGCAAAGCCAGCGTCATCAGCGCCAGCCCCAGCTGCCCGGTGGTTTTGGGATCGTAGAGCGATGCAGTCAGCAGCAGGGGTGCCTGACTGGACAGGAGCAGCAACAATTGGGAGGGCAGGCGATAGCTTGGAAAACCTTTATAGCGGTGCACCATGAACCGGATCCGGCTCAGTGTGACGTGGCGCCAATAGCGTTTCGCGTCCACCTGAAACCTCTGCATTAGGGTCACCGTCCCCGCGCCAGCGCCCAGCACCTGGCCAGCCAAAAGCCCGAGCGAAGCCATTCCCATGCCACCCAGCGCAACTTTAGCGATGGAGCCGACAGCGCTCTGCTGCAACTGCGTACGCGCAATAGCAGGGTAGGCGCGCCGGCGCACCGCCCAGATCAGCAGCAGCTCATATAGTCCGGCGCTTGGTAGGGCAATCGCCAGTAGCCAGCGGTAGGGTATGAGCGCCTCCATTGAGGCCATCGTCAACAGTATGGGACCGGCCAGCCAGAGCACGCAGCTTAGCGTCAGAGAGGTCGCGACGATCAGGATCGCTGACAGCGCCATTAGATTCATGGCGGTGCCGTCTCTGCCAGGCAGCGGCACGGCTACCTCATAGCGCAGCGTCATCAATGGAGTAAGGATTAACAGCAGGGCGGTAAAAATCGAAAGAACACCAAAATGCTCAGGGCTATAGATTCGAGTAAGAATCGGAATGGCTGCGAGACCGACAACCCTGGCCAGGCCATTGCCTACCGCAAGCGTCGCCATGCCTTTGAACACATTGGCTGAGGACCCGCCCGTTAATCGTTGCCTGGCTGCGACGAGCTTCTCGGGTAGGTCTAAGCTTGGCACTGAACGTTTCTCCCTGTGAGCTGTTTGCTTGAACAAGCACGCTCTGCCGTTATCCCCTGCGGATGCGTCATCGTATGGGCTGGATCATGGGCAACCCCCTATGCCTGATGAACAATCAGTCCGTTATATGAAGCGTTAGTGGCAGAAAAGTTTCTAAACGCAACAGCTCTACCATCACGCCATCACGCCATCACGCCATCACGCCCCCGCTTCACCTGGCTTTTATAGCCACCATCTCTTGCCTAGGGTCCGGCGTCATTGAGCGAAGCTCATCTGTTGCCGACGCGGTCTTGATCGCCGATTCCCTTTCCTCTCTACAGCCGGTGTGTCAGCTATCTCTGATAGCGGTTGGCTTGGCTAACTTCAGCGGCTCCCCCACGCCTTCCTCGTAGGTCAATTCGCCGTCGATCAATCTTGCGGGCGACGTGTAGGGGTGCTCAGTCATTCGCTGCTCGTCCTGAATGTGCAAGACCTCAATACCTCTCAACTTCAATACGTCTGAAACCATGGAGCGGTGGCACCGCCACCAAAGGACTTCTGCGCACATCATTGCAGTTGGCTGGTCAGCTGCCAGACATAAAAGCCGGTGCAGGCCGCCGGCAAATTCGCGGGACTTCACATGCTCCGCATAGCCTCGGAAGGAAGCGTTGCGCCATGCGCTCGTACTTGGGCCGGTTGGCGGTCGGCGACGTCCACCGAGTTCTTCTATCCACTCATAGCCAATCCCATGTTCAGCAAGCGCTGCCTTCAAGTTCGCTGACATGAACTGAGGCAAGCGCCTCGATCCTGGGAAGCGCCGAACATCGGCAATCGCGCCGATACCGTATTGCTGTAGCAGGTCTATGAATGCCGCGGCAGTACGGGTGGAGTGGCCGATCGTCCAGATCTGCTGTGGCAGCGGTGCATTCACTGAATCTTGCCCAGTGCGCTGCCCTTGTGCATCGCGGTGTGTTCGGTTTTGTCGCTCCGGATTTCATATTGAGGCTCGTCCGGAGTGGCTCTTCGCGTGCGTCCTTTGTACTCGGTGTCCTGGGTAATGACTTTGATGATGCGGCCCGTCACATAGCCAACCTCAGAATTCCACGGGACGTGATTACCAATCTCGAATGTGTGCTGATTCATAGGCTGCTCCGCTTGCTGACCTGCGGCATTTCGGGAAATAACGAAGCCGAAAATCCTATCGCTTGCTTATAAGTCGACCAAAAAAGCGCGAAAGCCGCTGTGACCGTTCGTCGGGTTGATTTATAGGAAAGAGCAAACCTGCCGAGGCATTGATTCAAAAAACTGACGCCCGAATAGATCCTGCCGAAACGGTTTAAAGCCTCTCACGCCCTATTAGCCGCGATAGCAAAAAGCCATGTACTAATAGCGGATTAATAGCCGGTCAAAAATGTGGCGGTACATTGGCGATCTAAGTCCGTCAAAAAAATTTTGTGTATTTTTAAAAACCTATTATAAAGCCGCCACGCAACGGATTGCCGGGTTCCCCACCAAGGTAATCCGGCGTCCTTGCCAAGCGGTTCGTCCGGTTGCGCCTAGTGAGACATCAACCCAGTAAGCGCCTGTACGACTTAATTAACCTCCCGCCACTTTTTTAAAGGCTTCGGCCTTTTGAAGTATTAAGTTCCGGAGAGACTGAATGTCTATCAATGTATTTACTGGTGCCCCTAAAGCACTTGTTCGTTCCATCGCTCTCGCCGCAGTATTCAGTGCTGTTGCTTTTAGCGGAGAAGCGACTGCTGCCATCACAGTAAGCGCGGCATCGACGACTGCCTTTACATCGTCTATTAACAAATTCACCAGCAATGATTTTCTGAACGGTGTGTGGCGTCGGACCGCGGCTCTTTCGGTCCCGGCTAGCTCCGCCGCAATCGCAGCGTTCAAGCCCGGCGTACAAATCAAGTTCGCTGATGGCCAAGTTCGCAAGATCACCAAGGTCTACGTAGTTGGAAAAAATCTCAGCGTTTATGTAGACGGCGGTCTGCTCGACGGCAGTAAAGTGGGTGCTCCACGCACTATCAGTACGGTAGTTGCGTCGACTAATGCTCCGGCCACAGCGACCCCGGCGCCGTCTGTACCCAGCAGCACGCTCGCTGCCACCGTGAACAATTTCAGCAACTCGGATTGGGACAAAGGCATCTACCGCAAGTCGCCTGGGTTCTCTATTCCTGACAACGCGGCCAACAAGGCAGCTTTCGTTAAGGGTGCTTCGGTGAAGCTGGCCGACGGTCAGGTACGCAAGATCACTGCAATTTACGACTCGGGTGCCAACCTGTCGGTCATGATGGCCGGCTCTGCTCTTTCTGGAAGCAGCGTTGGGTATCCAAAGACTGTCAGCGTGGCGTCCGGCAGCACTGTAACTACGCCACCGGCTACCGTTACGCCTACCCCTACGCCGACACCGGCGGCACCCAGCACGGCATACACAGCCGGACTGAACAGCTTCACTAACTCTGACTGGGAGAACGGTGTCTACCGTAAGGCGGCCGGTTTCTCCGTCCCCGACACCTCGGCCAACAAGGCTGCGTTCGTTGCCGGTGCATCGGTAAAACTGGCCGATGGCCAGGTTCGCAAGGTAGCGGCTGTCTATGACGTAGGCGCACACCTCTCGGTCATGCTGAGCGGCAGCGCTCTGTCGGCTAGCGCCGTCGGTTATCCGAAGACCATCAGCGTTGTCTCCGGTACCACCACCACGACGCCTTCCACCGCCACGCCAGCGCCGACTCCGGTACCAACACCGGCTCCAGCGCCTACTCCGGCCCCCACGACTCCGGTGGTCAGTGATGGCAGTGGTATCGATCTTGTGGGCGTGAACTTTGGTTCGGGCGTATTTGATCCGGGCACTGTCCCAGGCATCTACAACAAGGGTTACACCTACGCCGACGAGTCTTACTACAAGCGGCACGCCGGCCTCGGCTTCAAGCTGGTACGTCTGGGCTTCCTCTGGGAGCGCATCCAGCCCAAGCTGGGTACCGAGCTGGACGCAGCGGAACTGGGGCGCATCAAGCAGTCGCTGGATTACGCTCAGAAGTACGGCATCAAGGTCATCCTTGATATGCACAACTACTACCGCTACTACGGCAAGGTAATCAACTCGCCTGAGGTACCGCGTGCTCAGTTTGCCGAGACGTGGCGCAAGATCGCCGTACAAGTCTCCAAGCACCCGGCCCTGTATGGCTATGGTCTGATGAACGAGCCGTACAACACCGGTAACAACCTCTGGCCGCAGACTGCGCAGGCAGCCGGACAGGCAATCCGTAAGGTCGACCCGACCAAGTGGATCATGATTGCTGGCGACCGTTACTCCAGCGCGTTCCATTGGCAGAAGTACAACACCCAGTTGATCAACGATCCGTGGATGCGCGATCCGAAGAACAACCTGGTCTATGAAGCGCATCAGTATCTGGATAGCGATTACTCGGGTACCTACCGTAATCGTGCAGAAACCTTCGCCCCGAACCTGGGCGTCGAGCGAGTCAAACCGTGGGTCGAGTGGCTGAAGAAGAACAAGCTGCGTGGTTACATTGGTGAGCATGGCATTCCGGACTTCTCTCCGTCTGCCGTAGTCGCTACTGACAAGCTGCTGGCTTACCTTGCTGAGAACTGCATCCCGAGCACCTACTGGGCAGCCGGTCCTCGCTGGGGTGAGAACATCATGGCACTGGACGTTTCAAGCGGTAAGCACCGTCCGCAACTGGCACCGCTGCAGAAGCATGCCTCTGCGAAGAAAACCTGCTCCACCATTGGTCCGCTGTAACGGCGACCGCTATAAAAGAAACGGGCCCTCGGGCCCGTTTTTTTTGCGTTCGAATATTGCCAATACATTTTCTGGCAATGCTGCTCGTCGGCTGCAGTTTCGTTTGCTGCTAGTTTCAACCGATAAGTTCGGCTAATTGTCTTTTCATTATCGGCAGATAGTCCGTTTCGCTTGTTGCTTATACCGTTTCGCTTAAGCTCAATCACGACGCGGGTTTTAGTAGAGTTGAAGGCAACTTGCCATTAGCTAAACATCTTGATCGCCAGGGCTGCAGCTGTTTGCTCTTAACCAGGGCGCGCTATTGGAGGCGCGCCAAAATAATGGAACTCGAAAATAGCGCCCCGGTCACCTTATATGTGCGCACCGAAATTACGCAGTTCGCGGTTCACCACTGCTGCTGTGTAGCAACGGACCGTGGTCTTCCGGCCAAGCCATATAAAAGGTGAATCAAATGACTACACCCGACGAAGAAATCACTGGTTACGGTGGCCTACCCAAGACCGGCCCCGACACCGCCTCTGCGACATCCACTTCCACTACTGGCCAGTCAACCCCAAGCACGTCGACCGGCCACATGACCGAAGATGCCAAAGCCAAGGCCAGGCAAGCCGCCGACGAGGTAAAGACCCAAGGCAAAAGCCAGCTCGAAGGCTATCGCGAAACTGCCGCCGACGAACTGGAGAAAGTTGCTCAGAGCGCCAAGGCTGCCGCCGAGGAACTGGAGGGGCAGGATCGTCTAGGTCTGTCCAACTATGTTTCCACCATGGCGCAAAGCATGGTCAAGCTCTCCGAGGATCTGCGCGGTAAAAGCGTGGACGAGCTGTTTCAGGACGTGAATCAGTTGGCGCGGAACAATCCGGGCCTGTTCATCGCTGGCAGCGTCGCGCTGGGATTCGGGTTGACCCGTTTCGCCCGCGCATCGAGCAAACGAGCCACACAGGGCGATTACGGCCATCATGACGGCTCCACCTCTTTCTCCTCATCGAATAGTCAATACGGTTCCTCCCGCGATGGGTATCGCTCCGATCAGGATGAGCTCAACGACCGGCTGAACACCGGCGAACCCGGATCCATCGGTAGCGTCAGCAATGCCGGCGTTTCGTCCGCAACCAGTACCTCGCGCTCCACAACGTCTACTACCGGAACGGGAACGGGAGCAGGTGCCGGAATCGGAACCGGTGCAGTTACCGGAACCGGAACCGGAACCGGTAGCAATGGGTTGGGCTCCACATCGGGGACTGGCCTCGGTTCCACTTCCAGCCGCGACGGCAAAGGTACTGACGGAGGGCTTTTCCCATGAGTGAAGCACATAAGACAACGACCACCACAACTACCGGGCATACGCCAGAAGCAGGCCTGCGTGCCGAAAACGATAGCTCTGTAGGCGGTCTGCTGCGCCAACTGACCCATGAAGTGCCGTCGCTGATTACCAAGGAACTGGCCCTAGCAAAAGCCGAGCTGAGCGAGTCCATCCGTGCCACCAAGGCCGGCGCGGCGAGCGTTGCGACCGGAGGAGCCGTCCTGCTCGGTGGTTTCATTGTCCTGTTAATGTCCGCCGTCTATGGCCTGAGCAAGGTCATGGAACCCTGGCTCTCCGCGCTAATTGTCGGCGGTGTGGTGGTGGTGATCGGTTTGATCATGGTGTCCGCTGGCAAGAAGAAGTTCGAGGCGTCCTCGTTCAAACCCGAGCGCACCATTCACTCGGTCAACAAGGATAAAGAAGCCGTTAAGGGGCATACATCATGAGCACACGTGACCAGATAGATGCTGAAGCGCAGAAGGATCCCGCAGAGCTGGAGCGCGAAATAGACCAGCAGCGGGCCGAAATTGGCAACATCGTGCATGCGCTGGAAAACAAGCTGTCCCCAGGTGAACTCATCGACACCGCGCTAGGCTACGTAAAGGGCGGTGGAGGCGAGTTCTTCGCCAATTTGAGCAATACGGTCAAGGCTAACCCGGTACCGACGGTGCTGACGTCCGTCGGCTTGCTCTGGATGATGGCAGGGCAGAACCGCCAGCCGCATTCGAACGTAACTACGAACAGTTATGGCGCTGGATCGACTGGCCCTTCGATGAGCGAAAAGCTTTCCGCCAAGACTGCGGGCCTTAAAGAGCAGGGCGCCGGAATAAAGGATAAAGCCAGCCAGATGACCCATAGTGTCTCCGAGTCGCTCGGCAATGCTCGGGCTCGAGCCAGCGATTCCAAACGCCATGCATCAGAACGGTTGCGGGGCGGTGCCGACCGGGCTCGCGGCGGCTTCAACCAGCTGCTTCAGGAGCAACCTTTGGCGCTCGGCGCCATCGGTATTGCGTTGGGTGCGTTGCTCGCTGCGTCGGTTCCGCCAACGCGGCGTGAAGATGAAGCGCTGGGTGAAATGAGCGACCGCATGACCGACAAGCTTCGCCACAAGGCCGAGGAGGGGTACCAGAAAGTATCTGCCAAAGGCGAAGAGGTTGCGGAGCAGGTCAAACAGAGCGCCAACAACGGCGAAGCCAATCGCTCACCCTCCAGTACGGCCAGTACAGCGAATTCGACCGGCTCCACCTCCGCCGGTTTATGACGCTCCGTGATACCGCATAGCGAATGCGGTACTTTCACCGGTGTGGGCCTTGAGTCCACACCGGCGAAATCCGATAATGCGCCGCTTCATGCCGGTGTAGCTCAGTAGGTAGAGCAGCGCATTCGTAATGCGAAGGTCGGGGGTTCGACTCCTCTTACCGGCACCAATAAAATCAAGGCTCACGTTTATGTGGGCCTTTTTTCATTCTGGCGTGGGTGTGCGCCTGGCTAACACCAAAGGTGCTGACATCAGTTTGGTCGCTCAGCAACTGAAGACCTCTATAGCCCGGCGGAGCCCAAGGCGTTTTTGCTGTCATCATCATGGCACGACTGGCACTGTAGATGGCTGTCCGAAGCTCCTCAGGGTCGCTCAGCTGATATTTGATCCGATCAGCCGCCCAGCTTTTCACGCATGGGAGTAGTCGCCGGCAACTGGGGACTGTGAGCCAGCGCGGGGGTTTTCTCTTAAGCTTCCTGACCGGCCTGTTGGTCGCAAATAACGGTGACGGGGTCTGCGCTGAGTAAACCAGCAGAGAACGTTTTCGTCGGGAGCCTGCATACTCGGAAAGGTGGGTTGAACCGGACGTGTAAGCGGCTACTCCTGTGCGGAAAAGATCCCAAGCGGAGCTAATCGCTAAGAAACGGCATTCAGCCCAACGAGCATGAGATATTTATCTTTTAGATAAGAATACTTATCAATACAATAGAGGTTCTCGTTAATAAGCAAGGTTGGGCTCCACGAATGTCATTGTCGCTTCGCCCCTGCTTTCGTTGCGGCCGATGATTCTGGGCGTGCCGGCCCGCACTATGCCTGTCACCCGGCGACTGTATTACCGGCAAATCGCCGCATGGTTGTGGCGACCGCGAGTTGCAGCTTTGATGGCCGCTGAGTCGCATCGGCCTGCTACGGAGGAACATTCAAGGTGAGCCGCAACCTATCCATGAGCCGCTGGAACATTGCATCGCGCGTACTTGCCGCGCTGGTCGGAGGCTACGCTTTGGCGTACGCCGTAACCGCTTTTCTGTCGGTCTACCTGCCGCTAACGCGTCCTGATCGTGTGGTTTTTTCCAGCCTGGCCAGCTTCGCGGTCTGGACCTCGGTTGCCATCTACGTATTCGCCGCACGCAGCGCCACTCGCGTATGGCTGTTGCTCATCGGCTTGACTGCGGTACTGAGCCTAGCTGCATTTTTTTCCGGTGACTGGAGGACGCGTCCATGAAGCTGCGCCAGAGCATGGCAGGATTACACACCTGGGGCGGGCTGCTGCCGAGCTGGTTGCTCTTCGTAATTATCTTCGCCGGTACGGTGGCCTGCTTCGACAAGGAGTTAACCCGTTGGATGCGCCCCGCACTGCATGACGATGTAGTGTCGAGCCTGGGCGCAGACGACGTGCGTGGTTGGCTGCAGCGCAACGTAAGCGAGGAGTTGCATGCGTTCTGGATGCACGGCCCAACCGAGCGAGAGCCCTACTGGAGACTCGGTTGGGAAGTGGACGGCACCGAGACCTTCCACAACGTTGCCTTCGATCCGCGCAGCGCGCAGGCCGAACCTATGCAGGAAACCGTCGGCGGGGAATTCTTCTTCAAGCTGCACTACAACCTGCATGCCGGTGACATCGGCATGTACATCGTTGGCCTGGCCGGCATGTTCATGCTTGTCGCGTTGGTATCAGGCGTGATCGTCCATCGGCGCATCTTCAAGGACTTCTTCACCCTGCGGCCCAAGGCCAACGGGCAGCGGGCCTGGCTCGATGCGCACAACCTGTTTGGCGTGGTCGGCTTTCCTTTCCATCTGGTGCTGGCTTACACCGGCGTGGCGATATTTGTGGCGTCCTACATGCCGGCCGCTGCTCAGGTGAATTACGCCGGTAATGTAATGGAGTATTTCGGCGAGGTGATGGGCAGCTACCATCGCGACGAACTTCATCAGCCGGCCGCAGCACCCAGGTCGCTCGATGCGCTGATCGCCGAGTCGCGCCGGCAGTGGGACGGTGCCGAAGTGGGTTGGGTCAGCGTCCACCATCCCGGTGACGCCTCGGCTGTGGTGGATGTGCGTCGCCTGGATGGCTCGCGTATCGGCTCGCCGCAGGACACGCTCACTTACGACGCCGCCAGCGGCGAGCTGCTCAATCGTCAGGACGCCTCCACGGGTTACCGCGCGTATGTCTGGCTGGCTGGGCTGCACATGGCGCAGTTCGGCGGCACTCTGGTGCGTCTGCTGTATCTGCTGATGGGGCTTTGCGGCTGCGCCATGCTGATCGGCGGTCTGCAAGTCTGGCTGGCCAAGCGCGAACAGCGCGGCGACAGCAGCCTCGTCTGGGTGCGAGCACTCAACGCCTCGGTCTTCGTAGGCCTTCCGCTGGCCAGTCTGGCTTTGCTGTGGGGCAATCGGCTGATCCCTGCAACCCTCACCGAACGCGGCGTTGCCGAAGGCTGGGTGTTCGTCTGTGCCTGGATACTGATTACGCTCTGGTCTGTGTTGCGGCGCCGGCACAGCCGACGTTTGCTGCGCGATCAATTGTTGCTTGGTGCCGTGCTGGCCCTCGGACTGCCCCTGCTTAATGGCATGACAACGGAGGGTCACCTGGTCGCAACCCTGGCGCGTGCCGACTGGGCGCTGGCATCGGTGGACCTGTTCCTGATCGTTGCGGGTCTGATCTGTGCCGCCTGCGCGTGGCGCTTTAACGCTGCTTCGAAACCGACTGCGGTTCGGGAGCAAGCCAATCGGGCCCAGGAGGCATGAGCGTGTTGTTATTAGCTTTCGCGCTGGCCTATTCGGCCATGATGCTGTTGTGCCTGGCCATGCCGCGTCACCGAGGACTTTTGCTTCCCAATACTCGTTTGCCAAGCACGCCGGTCATACAGTGTCTGGCGGTGGGCTGCTTCGGCTTTGCCTTATGGCTCTGCGTCTATGGCCAGGGCGGTGAGGTCGGTACGATCGTCTGGCTCTGCCTGGTGATGTTATCCGGCGTGTCGCTGGGGCTGCTGCTGGCCTGGCGCTCGCGCTGGGTATTGCCGTTGGCATCGCTGCTTGTGGTTTGCGGAGGCGCTCAAGGGTTGCTCTAGCTTTCGCTGGTGCGCTGCCGTCCTTCCGATAGAGACCAGTGCACCAGATCTCTCCCGAGCCTGAATGGCTCGCCTGCGACACTTCGGGCCGCAACGGGGCAAGTATCTCGCCAGTTTCACCAAGTTGCCTCGGGCGCTCTTTCATCAACGAAAGGGCCCGCATTGCTGCGGGCCCTTTATTCGCCTTTAACATTGCCGACTCAGTTCGCTGCAATCGCGGCTTGCTCAGCGACCTGGCTTGGATGTGTCTCGCTTTCGGCCTGGGCCTGGTCGTAGAGCGCGACCATGTGATCGAGGTTGGCGCGCACGCGGCTTTTCATAGCTTCGACCACGGCGCTTAGTTCGGCTCGTTGGCTTTCGCCGAACGAATTGATCAGGTTGGTGCCGATCTGACTGATCTGGGGGACCTCTGCGAACCCGCACGACTGCTTGGGTACCCAGGTTTCGAGGAAGCTCGACAGTTTGACCACTCGCTGCGGAAGCAATGCGATCTGCGGAACAGCATAGGCTAAGGCGGTAATGGCGCCATGCAAGCTGGTGCCGCAATACAGCTTGCTGGTAGCGATGCAGTGGATAATGTCTTCGATCTTGCCGCTGTCGACGCGGTAGGAGCGCTCATCGCCAAGCAGACTATGCAGCTTGTCCAATGGGCCGTCGTCGGAATGGCCGGGCGCCTTGCCGATGGTCAGCAGCGCGATCTTCAGGCCAGTGTTGACGTTGAGTTCGGTCAGTTGCTGAGCGATCGCCTCGATGCGACGCTTGGCGTGATGGTCGGAAATGTGAAACACGATATGGCCGGGTTCGGCTGGGTCGATCTGCTGCGGGAAGATATCGGAAATTAGAATGGCGCTGTCCGGTACCAGATTGTGTTCGACGCCCAATTTATCCAGCTCGGCGGACGTTTCGCGGTCGCGAACCGATATATAGGTGCAGTCCTTGAGATTGCGCTTAATCGCCTCGTGGATCAGCGGCTTTTTGCGGCTGATCTCGTTACCGCCCACGCTGTTGTACATCACTTTGTAGCCCGGCAGATCGCGCTCGCCTAGGACCAGCGGAATGTCCGATGGGATTGAGGTGAACATCCGACTCAGGCGAATGAATGCCTTGTGGCCGATCAGGTAGGGGCTAGCCTTGATCGGGTAGTAAATCGCCTGTGGCGCGAGATAGCCGATGATGCTTTCCCATTGCGCCGTCAGACATTCGCCGCCAGCGACGATGAGCATGGTCTTGGGCTGCCGGCGCGTGGCCTCCAGGGCTTTTTTCAGCGGGACGGTCGGCAGTGCGCCATAGCTGGACAGGTCCGACTTCTTGGTTGCCGCGACCAGCACGTTGAAGCGACCGTCGGCCTCCAGGTAGCGCTTGAGGACGATTGCAAAGAGCAGGTCGCCATAGTTGTGCCGGTCATAGGCTCCGTAAGCGATTACGTTAACCCGGTCAGTCATGGCGTCGGACTCCTTTCGATTTGTTTGAACTGCAGGTAGAGCAGGGCGTTTTTCAGTGTCAGCGCCACGGCCGTGGCGAAACAGGCGCCATTGACGCCATAGCGCGGAATTAGGATGAGGTTGAGCGCGAGGTTGATCACGCAGGCCGCTATGTTGTTGTGCAGGTAGCGGCGATGATTGCCGGTCATGGTCATGAATATGCCCAGTGGCCCGGCGGCCAGTACAAAGAAATAGCCGATGGCCAGGACCAGCAGGGGATAGACGCCCTGTTCACGGTATTCGGCGCCAAATACGGCGAGGATGTACTCGCGCAGCAGGCCGATGGCGAGCAGGATCATCAGAGCCAGTGCCAGCATGAAGCGCGAGTATTTCCTGACCATGGCGAACGCACCCGCACGGTCGTGTCGGGCCCAACGTCTGGAAATGTCCGGGCCGATGGTGCCGTTGATGATGAACAACAGGGTGGTCGAAAGGGCGGCGATCTTTGCGGCGATGTAATAGATGCTGACTTCACCAGCCGAGCGCAGCACACCGAGCAGCAGCGTATCGGAGAGCTCGATGACGCTGTTCATCACAGCGATGAGCATCAGCGGAACGCAGAGAATGAGCATGTCTCGCCAGCCGAGCGCGCGCTCTGACGTTGAAGCAGGCAGGCTGGCGTTAGCGCGCCATATCGAACCGAAGATTGCCAGGCCGTAGCTGATGGCAAAGCAGCCCACCACGGTGGTCAGGTCGTTGCCGCTGACCGATACCAGCAGCAATGTCAGTGCCGGCTGGAATGCGGTCTGCCAGAACAATCCCTCGCTGGTTTTATGCTTGGCTTTCAATGTCTCGCTGGCGATGCTCAGCAGTGACAGGCCGAGGGCGGTGACGGCGAAGAGCACCGCGGCATGAGCGAAATACGCTTGGGTGGTTTTGGAGAAATACACCACGACCAGGCCGATCAGGAATGCCGGTACGTTCATCAACGCGGCGAGACCCAGTGCGCGGTGGAAATAGCGGCGCTGCTGGCCATCGCTCAATGAGGAAATATTCTTCAGGCACGCAATGTCCAGCCCTAGCCGGGCCACCAGCGACAGGAAGATGCCCAGTGCGACGCAGAAAAACACCGTACCGGCCAGATCAGGGACGAGCAGCCGCGCCAGCAAAATATTCAGGCCGAGGGTCGCGCCAGCTCCGCTGCCTTTGGTGATGATTAGCCTGGCGTATTTAAGAAGATCGGCTTTCATTCCTGGTTGTGGGGCGTCCGTTGCATATGCCGATTTCATTCAATGCTCCTGCGGTCGCAATAACGACTAAAGCCATGTCTAACGTATCCGAATGGCAATGCCGGGGCGAGCCGAGGGTCGGGACAGGACACTCCAGCTGCACCGATCGTTGCGCTGCGCGGTTGCGCCTGCAGTCAGCGATAGGCCGAACTGGAGACTCCATCAAGAGCGTCGCCACGGCTGAAAGTTCCTTGGCCGATGCCGCCGCTGGCTTCAATCCTCTTCGCCGCGCCGAGAAATAATGGGCCGCGCATGCTCCTGTACGTGCTGGCCGAACCGCCTGCCACCGCTGGCCGACGACGGCCGGGGCGAACCGCGGCGAACTCTTGTTACGACTGGTCGTCCCATTTTTTGGAAGGGTTTATTTTGACGGCTCGGGGGAAAAGCAATGGCATTGCTGGAGACGCGCGGAATCAGCGGTTTCGAGTTGTTGAAACGCACCTTGAAGGAGTTCAACAACGACGACATGACGACCTATGCGTCGGCGTTGGCCTATCGAGCTATCTTTTCGCTGTTTCCCTTTCTGCTGTTCCTGATCGCCATGCTGGGCATGCTCGATCTGCAGACGTTCTTTGACTGGCTACGAGAGCAGGTGTCGCTTGTGCTGCCGCCCGATGCGCTGGAACTGGTCAATCCGGTGATTGACCAGATGCAGGCGCAGAAGAGCGGTGTTCTATCGGTGGGTATCCTCGTTGCGCTGTGGTCCGCGTCGATCGGTATTCGCTCGCTGATGAACGCGATGAACAAGGCATACGACGTCGAAGAGGGCCGTCCGACTTGGAAACTGATGCTGTTGGCGGTCGCCTACACCATCGGACTGGCGCTGATTCTGCTCGCGACGGCAGCTTTGATGGTGACCGGCCCGCAGGTAATGGCATGGCTTGCCGATCAGGTGGGGCTGAAAGAGATAGTCGTGACGCTGTGGACCTGGTTGCGTTGGCCAGTCGTTGTGATCCTGATGATGCTGGTGGTGGCCTTGCTGTACTACGTCACGCCGGACGTGGAGCAGGAGTTTCGCTTCATCACGCCGGGCTCGGTGCTGTCGGTGATCGTCTGGATTGCCGCCTCGGTAGGCTTCGGCATCTACGTGCAGAACTTCGGCAACTACGACGCCACCTACGGCAGCATCGGGGCGGTCATCGTGCTGTTGCTCTATTTCTATATCTCGGCGGCGGTACTGCTGTTCGGTGCGGAAATGAATGCCGTCATCGAGCATGCATCATCCGAAGGCAAGGATCGGGGAGACAAGCGCGTCGACAGCTGAAAATCAGCTGACCGGAATTTTTCGACTAGCTAAGCGCGCCGGCGAACAACCGTCTACGTCGGTGGTCCATTGATTTCATTGCAGAATCTTTCGGGCGATAGCTGGCGCTGGCTTGATGAGGGGGAGGGCTTATCAACCCTGCCGGCCTTCGCTTTCGAGGGCGCTGCATCGAGACCTCACGGAGACGCTCCACTTTGCATATCGCCGACATGACCATGTTCTACGCCCCCGCCAGTGGCGGTGTGCGTACCTACCTCGAGGCCAAACACCGACGCCTGCAGCTGTATTCGGGGGTCCGTCACAGCATTCTGGTGCCGGGAGACAGCTACAGCCATGACGGCGGCATTTACCAGATACCCGCGCCGGCTCTGCCTTTCGGCAAGGGTTACCGTTTCCCGGTACGACGCGCGCCGTGGCGCAATCAGCTGCGCGCGTTGCGTCCCGATGTGATCGAGGTCGGCGATCCCTACATGACCGCCTGGGCGGCGCTCGATGCCGGCCGACGTCTCGACGTTCCGGTAATCGGCTTCTACCACTCCGACTTGCCATTGCTGGTCAGCAACCGGATTGGCGGCTGGCTGGGTACCAACATGAATGGTTATGTCTCACGGCTGTACAGCAGTTTCGACCGGGTACTGGCGCCGAGCCGGGTGATGGCGGAAAAGTTGCGGCAGCTGGACGTCGACAACGTCTACGTGCAGCCACTGGGTGTCGATCTGGAGACCTTTCGCCCGGATCGCTGCGATCCGCAGCTGCGTCGGGAACTAGGGCTGGAAGACGATGTGCGGCTGATGATCTTTGCCGGGCGCGGCTCGAGAGAGAAGAACATCGATGTCCTGCTGGAAACCGCCCGCCTGCTCGGTAAGCCCTACCATCTGCTGCTGGTGGGGTCGAGCATGCCCCACCGGGTGCCGGCGAACGTGTCGGTGATCGATCGCTTCTGCCCTGCATCGGACGTCGC
This sequence comes from Stutzerimonas stutzeri, assembly GCF_000590475.1. Lineage (NCBI taxonomy): Bacteria > Pseudomonadati > Pseudomonadota > Gammaproteobacteria > Pseudomonadales > Pseudomonadaceae > Stutzerimonas > Stutzerimonas stutzeri. The sequence goes on from NZ_CP007441.1 coordinate 1,308,458, forward strand.
GCGCTATATGGCCAGCTGCGATGTGTTGTTGCATGCCGGCAATCAAGAGACCTTCGGCCTGGTCGCACTGGAAGCCATGGCCAGCGGCATTCCGGTGATTGCGGCGCGAGCCGGTGCGCTGCCCGAATTGGTGCCGTTTCATACCGGTCGCCTGTGCCGCCCTCTGGATGCCCAGGCGATGGCGCAGACGGTGCAGGAGCTGTTCGAGGACGATCCCAGGCTGCTGGGAATGCAAGCCCGCCAGCATGTCGAGGCGCATCACGCGTGGGACGCCGTGGTCGCAGGACTACTTGCGCACTATCACGCCGTGTTGGGTACAGCCGATCTGCCGGTTGCCGTGCATGGCTGAGCGCAGTCTGATGTTAGTGCTGCACGATGTAGCGCCTGAAACCTGGGTGGACTATCAGCCTTTCGTGCAGGCGGTCGACGCGCTGGGCGATATCCCGATTTCCTGGCTGGTGGTGCCGGATTTTCACCGGCGCAATCGGCTAGAAGATCATCCCGGGTTCTGCCGCATGCTCGACGGTCGGCTGGCGCGCGGCGATGAGCTGGTGTTGCACGGCTACTATCATGCCGACGAAGCACCGCCGCCGCGCGCGCCGCGGGACTGGTTCATGCGTCGTGTGTTCACCCACGAAGGCGAGTTCTATCCGCTCGACGAAGCCGAAGCGGCGCGACGGCTGCAGCGAGGCATTGAGTTGTTTGCACGGCTGCAATGGCCGCTGCATGGTTTCGTAGCGCCGGCCTGGTTGCTTGGACCGGGCGCGCGGCGCGCGCTGGCGACAACCGGTTTGACCTATACCAGTGACCCTGGGCACTTCTACCTGTTACCCGACTACGCCCCGATAGGTGCGCCGGGCCTGGTCTGGAGCGCGCGCAGCGCCTGGCGTCGCGGGATCTCCCGGGTGGTCAGCGAACAGATGCTCAATCGTCATCGGCAGGCACCGGTGCTGCGTCTGGGGCTGCATCCGGTGGATATGCGGCATGATTTTTCGCGTGATTACTGGCTGGACCTGCTGATTCGCCTAATGGAAGACGGTCGGTATCCGCGGACCAAGATCGACTGGTTGAATCAACATGCTTTGGCTTCGAGCGCAGCGGCATGAGCGGCCGTTGGTGGCTGCTGCTGGGCGCATTGCTGGTCGCTGCGTTGATCCCTCTGTTGCTAGGGGGAAGCGGACTGTTCGAGCGGTTGTTGGGCTTTCCTCCGTGGTTATTGTTGAGCATGCTCGGGATGATTCTGCTCGGCTGGTACCTCAATGCGTTACGTCTGCGCTTGCTGGTGGGCAGACGGCGGATTGGGCAGCGCCGCGCCCTGGGTGTCGTCATCGCTACCGAATTCGCGATCTGCGCAACACCGGGCGGTGCCGGCGGGCCGCTGACGATGATGGCCTTGTTGCGTCGGCAGGGCGTTACACCGGCCAAGGGCACGGCAACCTATGCAGTCGAACAGCTGACCGACCTGCTGTTCTTCGCGTGTGCCCTGGTGGGTGTGCTGATCTATGCGGTGACCCATTCGCTGAATGCTTACATCGCCAGTCTGCTCGGGGTCAGTGCAGCGCTGCTGATCGCCCTGATGGTATTACTGGCGCTGCTCGGACGTTTTCACCGTCAGGTATTTCTGCTGAATGGCTGGCTGGTCGGTCGGCTCGGTGTGGGCGAATCCCGCAAGCGTACCTGGGCCAGGAAGGTGTTGAGTTTCCGTAATGCATTGCTGGATTGTTTCCGACTGCCACGGACGATTTTGCTGGGGGTGTTCATTCTGACCACGCTGCATTGGTTGCTGCGCTACAGCGTGTTGTATCTCACCTTGCAAGGGCTGGGTAGCCAGCTCGCCTGGGCCTGGACCTTCATCGTCCAACTGCTGGCATTGACCGCCGGCCAACTGAGCCTGTTGCCGGGCGGCGCCGGTAGCGCCGAGCTGGCATCGGCGGCGTTGCTTGCGCCGCTGGTGGGCAAGTCCACAGCCGCGGCCGCAATCCTTATCTGGCGCTTCGTGACCTATTACTTCTATCTGATTGCAGGTGCACCGCTGTTCTTGCATCTGGCGGGTCGGCCGCTATTCAACCGCCTGGTGAAAGCGCGCAACGGTTGAGCATGCCGAAGCTCTGAAAAGCCGGTTGCGGTACCGTTGCTCGGAAAAGCGAAACTATCCGGCGACCGCTCCGGTCCACTTAACGACACCCATGAAAAAGAGGAACATGCCATGAGCAGTACCGAAGACAAGATGAAAGGCAACCTCAACGAAGCCGCCGGCAAGGCAAAGCAGGGTCTCGGTGAGGCAACCGACAACGAGCGCATGAAGAATGAAGGCCAGCGTCAGGAGATCAAAGGCGATGCGCAGCAGGTCAAGGGCGAAGCCAAGGACACCTTGAAGAAAGGCGTCGATCGCGCCTGATCGATAGCTTGATAAAAAATGCCCGCATCAGCGGGCATTTTTTGTTTTGGCGAGCGGATCAGCTCAGCGCTCCAGGTGCTGAAGTTTATCCTTCACCCCATCCCAGTCTTCAGCATCCGCCAGGGCATCCTTTTTCTCTGTTATGTTCGGCCAGACTTCCGCCAGATCGGCGTTCAGTTCGATGAACTCCTGCTGATCGTCGGGCACCTCGTCCTCGGAGAAGATCGCCTGAGCCGGGCACTCCGGCTCGCAGAGCGCGCAGTCGATGCACTCATCTGGATGAATTACCAGAAAATTCGGGCCTTCGTAGAAGCAGTCGACCGGGCAGACTTCCACACAGTCGGTGTATTTGCACTTGATGCAGTTGTCGGTGACGACGAAGGTCATTTCTAGCTATCTCCTCGGGCGTGTCAGGTGGCGTTGCAAAGACGCCCCCGTTCGGCAGGGCTATGGCGACACCAGGCAAATGCCGCACATATCCAAAAAATGCGCGCGATTCTAGCAGCTTTTTCGCAGCCGTCAGACACGAGCTTTCAGGTTGTATAGCAGGTCCAGCGCTTGGCGCGGAGTCATATCATCGGGTTTGATTCGCCCCAATTCTTCGACCACTGGGTGCGGCAGGCTTGCGAACAGGTCGTTCTGCATCGGCGGTGCGGGCTGGCCAGCGGCGATTTTCGGCGTTTCATGGGGCAAACTGGTGGTTTCCAGCCGCGACAGATGGTCGCGTGCACGTTGAATAACCGTGCCGGGAACCCCCGCCAGCTGTGCCACCGCCAGGCCATAACTCTGGCTGGCCGGCCCCGGCAGAACGTGGTGTAGAAAGACGATGCGCTCGTTGTGCTCGGTGGCCGACAGATGCACGTTGGCCACGACCGGCTGGCTTTCCGGCAGCACCGTCAGTTCGAAGTAGTGAGTCGCGAACAGCGTGAAGGAGCTCAGATGGGCCAGGTGCTCGGCCGCCGCCCAGGCCAGCGATAGGCCATCAAAGGTGCTGGTGCCACGGCCGACCTCGTCCATCAGCACCAGGCTGCGGTCGCTGGCGTTGTGCAGGATATTGGCGGTCTCGCTCATCTCCACCATGAAGGTCGAGCGGCCGCCGGCCAGGTCGTCCGAAGAGCCGATACGGGTGAAGATGCGGTCGACCAACGACAGCTCGCAGGTTTTCGCCGGGACGAAGCTGCCGATCTGTGCGAGCAGCACGATCAGGGCAGTCTGGCGCATGTAGGTCGACTTGCCGCCCATGTTCGGGCCGGTGATGACCAGCATGCGGGTGTCGTCATCGAGAGCGAGATCGTTTGCCACGAATGGCGTCTGCAGGACTTGCTCGACCACCGGATGGCGGCCTTGCTCAATTTGCAGGCAAGGATGCTCGACGAAGCGTGGGCGATTGAGATCCAGTGTCAGGGCGCGCTCGGCCAGGTTGCTCAGGACGTCGAGCTCGGCCAGCGCCGCGGCGCTTTCCTGTAACGGTGCCAGGTGCCCGATGAGCCGCTCGAGCAGCTCCTCATAAAGCTGTTTTTCACGTGCCAGGGCCCGGCTCTTGGCAGACAGCGCCTTGTCTTCGAATTCCTTAAGCTCCGGGGTGATGAAACGCTCGGCGCCCTTGAGAGTCTGCCGGCGGATGTAGTCGGCAGGCGCCGACTCGGCCTGCTTGCTCGGCAACTCAATGAAGTAGCCATGCACGCGGTTGTAGCCAACCTTGAGGTTGGCCAGCCCCGTGCGGGCCTTCTCGCGGGTTTCCAAGTCCATCAGATACTGGCCGGCGTTTTCGGACAGCGACTGCAATTCGTCCAACTCGGCGTCGTAGCCGGTTTTCAGCACCCCGCCGTCGCGGATGACCGCCGGCGGATTGTCGATGATCGCCTTGGCCAGTAGCTCGGCCAGTTCGGGATAAGTGCGGATGGTGGCGGCCAGTTCGGTAAGGTGCGGCGCCACCAACTCCTGCATGCCGTCCTGTAGTTGCGGCAAGGCGGCCAGCGCATCGCGCAGACGCGCCAGATCACGCGGGCGGGCATTGCGCAGGCCTATCCGCGCGAGAATGCGTTCGAGATCGCCGATTTCCTTGAGCTGCGGCTGGATCTGTTCGAAGCGGTAATGCTCCAGCAGGCAGGTGATCGAATCCTGACGGGCCTCGAGCACACCACGATCGCGCAACGGGCGGTTCAGCCAGCGGCTGAGCAGACGACTGCCCATGGCGGTCTGGCAGCGGTCGACGACCGACTGCAGGGTGTTTTCGCGACCGCCGCCCAGGTTGATGTCCAGCTCCAGATTGCGCCGGGTCGCGCCGTCGAGGATCACGGTGTCGTCGAGACGCTCATGGCGCAGACTGCGCAGATGGTGCAAAGCGGTGCGCTGGGTTTCCTTGGCGTAGGTCAGCAGGCAGCCGGCGGCGCCAATCGCCAGGGTCAGCTTTTCGCAGCCGAACCCTTTCAGCTCCTGGGTGCCGAACTGCTGGCAGAGGCCCTTGAACGCGCTGTCGCGGTCGAAATCCCAAGGCGCACGCCGGCGCACACCGCGGCGCTTTTCCACCGGCAAGTTGGCCGGCCAGTCATCCGGAATCATCAGCTCGGCGGGGTTCAGGCGTTCCACCTCGGCCAGCAGGGTTTCCCATCCGCTGAACTCTTGCACGCTGAAGCGCCCGCTGGTGATGTCCAGCACCGACAGCCCGAACAGTTTTTCGTCGCCCACCACGGCGGCCAAGAGATTGTCACGGTGCTCGTCGAGCAGTGCTTCGTCGCTGACCGTGCCCGGCGTGATGATGCGTACCACCTGACGTTCCACCGGCCCCTTGCTGGTCGCGGGGTCGCCGATCTGCTCGCAGATCACCACCGACTCGCCCAGCTTGACCAGGCGTCCAAGGTAGCCTTCAGCGGAGTGGAAGGGGATGCCCGCCATCGGGATCGCATTGCCGCCGGATTGGCCGCGGGCGGTCAGAGTGATATCCAGCAGCTTCGCGGCTTTCTTGGCGTCTTCGTAGAAGAGCTCGTAGAAGTCACCCATGCGGTAGAACATTAACTGGTCAGGATGCTCGCGCTTGAGCTTCCAGTACTGCTGCATCATGGGGGTGTGGTGGGACAGGTCTTGTGACGACATATAGCTCGATACTTGAAATAGATGCAGGAATAGCGGCCGCTGAGTGCCTCGTCGGCTGTTGCGGCCATCGGCAGGCAACCCTGATTGTGCCGGCTGGATCAAACCGGCAAGGTTAGCATGGGCTGTCTGTGTATCGATGCGGCACTTCCCTGTTTGCGCTATTCGGCATCCTGATGCTGACAGCAGGGAGCCCGCCCCTCCGCCGTGGGTCAAAATCGCTAGATCGAGCAAATGACAGAACTGACGCAAGCACTGGATTCGGCACCCAACCTGATAATCGTCTCGCTGGTGAACCTCTTTGTCGTCGTGACAGTTGTGGTGGTGCATTACGAGTTTCTGTCACGTCTATCGGTTCGCCGAGTCAAGCCGCGCTTCAATCATCGAGTCGGTATCGTTTTCGGCGTATGCGGCGCGCTCGCGGCGCATACGGTGGAAGTGTGGATATTCGCATTCGCCTATTACTTCATGAATCGCGCGCCTGGATGGGGCGAACTTTTCGGACAGTTCAGCGGTGGTCTGATGGACTGCGTTTATTTTTCCTTCACGACCTTCACCACTCTTGGGTTCGGCGATATTCACCCGGTTGGGCCGGTCAGGTTTTTGACTGGGGTCGAGGCGCTGACCGGACTGGTGCTGATTACCTGGACCGCATCGTTCCTGTTTCTTGAAATGCAGCGGCACTGGGATAGCAGGTGAACGTCCCAATGCGCCGCGCGAGTTGCGCATCGCCCGGTATCGCTGCGCAGTTTGGCTTATAGACGATGGCGGGCTGAATCATCGTCCGACAAGGCCTGTTAAGGTAGGCATTTCGAAACTGCTGTCCGGAGCACTCATGTCATCTTTGACCGATCTGGCTGCAAGGCTGGGGGCTGCATTACAAGCGCAGTCTGCACAGGTGACCACCGCCGAATCCTGCACCGGCGGAGGCATAGCCGAAGCCATCACCCGCATTGCCGGTAGCTCGGCGTGGTTTGAAGCGGGCTTCGTGACCTACTCCAATGCACAGAAAACCCGTCTGCTGAACGTGCCGGCCGTGTTGTTCACTCAGGTGGGCGCCGTCAGTCGCGAAGTAGTCGAAGCCATGGCGCGTGGCGCGCAGCATGTCAGCGGGGCGCGTTATGGTGTCGCGGTGAGCGGCGTCGCCGGGCCAGGCGGGGGCTCGCCCGAGAAGCCGGTTGGCACTGTGTGGCTCGCCTGGGCAGCTGGCGAGCAGGTCGTTGCCCGGCGTTTCCAGTTTGCCGGTGATCGGCAGGCTGTACGTGAGCAGAGCGTGGAAGCTGCGCTCGTCGGGTTGAGCAGGCTTGTGGCGGGAGAAAATCCGTTTCAGGGCTAGGCGCGTCATAATGCCTATGCTCTAATACTGTCTACTTATACAGTTGTTGTGGCCTCTGGCCCTCTTGATCAAGTGAGGATTGTAATGGACGAGAACAAGAAGCGCGCCTTGGCTGCCGCCTTGGGCCAGATCGAAAAGCAGTTCGGTAAAGGCGCGGTCATGCGCATGGGCGATCACGATCGCCAGGCGATTCCCTCCATTTCCACCGGCTCGCTGGGCCTGGATATCGCGCTGGGCATCGGTGGTCTGCCGAAAGGGCGAATCGTTGAAATCTATGGTCCGGAATCTTCCGGTAAAACCACCCTGACGCTGTCGGTTATCGCAGAAGCGCAGAAGATGGGCGCGACCTGTGCCTTCGTCGATGCCGAGCATGCGCTCGATCCCGATTACGCCGGTAAGCTCGGTGTCAACGTCGACGACCTGCTGGTTTCGCAGCCGGATACTGGCGAGCAGGCGCTTGAGATCACTGACATGCTGGTGCGTTCCAATGCGGTTGACGTGATCATCGTCGACTCCGTAGCTGCCCTGGTACCCAAGGCGGAAATTGAGGGCGAGATGGGTGATACCCACGTGGGTCTGCAGGCACGTCTGATGTCCCAGGCGCTGCGCAAGATCACCGGTAATATCAAGAACGCCAATTGCCTGGTGATCTTTATCAACCAGATCCGCATGAAGATCGGCGTGATGTTCGGTAGCCCGGAAACCACCACTGGCGGTAACGCGCTGAAATTCTACGCCTCGGTTCGCCTCGACATTCGTCGTACCGGTGCGGTGAAAGAAGGCGACGAAGTGGTCGGCAGCGAAACCCGCGTTAAGGTCGTCAAAAATAAAGTGGCACCGCCGTTCCGCCAGGCCGAGTTCCAGATCCTTTACGGCAAAGGTATCTACCGCAACGGTGAAGTCATCGACCTGGGTGTGCAACAAGGTCTGGTCGAGAAGTCGGGTGCCTGGTACGCCTACAAGGGCAACAAGATCGGTCAGGGCAAGGCCAATGCGGCCAAATACCTGGAAGAAAACCCGGAAATCGGTCGTGAGATCGAACAGCAGATTCGCGACAAGCTGCTGGTGGTTGCGCCGAATACCAAGGCCAGCCCGGTTGCCGAAGATTTGGCCGAAGCCGATCTCTGATCGGTATGCCGGTGGTGCTCGATAGCCCCGCTGCTGTGCGGCGGGCAGCCATGGATCTCCTGGCCCGTCGGGAGCATGGGCGCATCGAATTGAGCCGCAAGTTGCGCTCACGAGGCGCGCCTGTCGAGCTCATCGAGCCGGCGCTGGATCGGCTGGCTGAGGAAGGGCTCCTCAGCGAAGCACGCTATCTAGAGAGCTTCGTACGCATGCGCGCCAATGCGGGTTACGGTCCCTTGCGCATCCGCGAGGAACTGTCCCAGCGAGGCTTGGCCCGTGAGGACATCGAACAGGCCCTGCGTGACAGCGGTTTCGATTGGAGTGCGCAGCTGCAGGACGTCTGGATGCGAAAATTTGCCGGTGAATTGCCGGGCAATCAGCGGGAAAGAGCGCGGCAGGGCCGCTTCCTCAGTTACCGGGGTTACCCGTTGGACATGATAGGACGGCTGTTGCGGGGCGGCTCAGTTGACGGCTGAGCCGCTGTGCCGACTGTATCTTCTTTAGCCGAATCCGGTCTCCGGACTTGCGGTGTCCGGTTTAGCTCTCCGCTCCGGATGGGGTCACCCAGTTTTTCGGTTCATTGATGAAATCGGTCAGTTCGCGCAGACGGCCGTGGTCGCGGCCGTTGAACACGAAGCTCAGCCGCGGCAATTGTTGCAGCTCCGGCTCGTCCAGCTCCATCTCGCAGCAAGTTTGCTGTTCGAAGCGGCCCTTGAGGCGCAGATCGGCGAACTCTCTGTCCAAAAACTCTAATGCGGCATCGGTCAGCATATGGTTCATGCGCATGACGAAACGTTCTTTCAACCAGCGGCTCGAGTGAAAATTGCTGTAAAACCTGTCGATCTCCGTGGCGGCATCTTCGGCGTTATCGACCAGCCGCATCAGTCGCATGTCGGTGGGCAGGATGTAGCGGTTGTCCTCTAGCTGTCGGCGAATGAAGCTCAGCGCATCCCTCCAGAATGTGCCGTCGGGCTCGTCCAGCAGCACCACCGGTACCAGCGGGCTCTTGCCGGTCTGTATCAGTGTCAACACTTCCAATGTTTCGTCCAGCGTGCCGAAGCCGCCCGGACAAAGCACCAGTGCATCAGCCTCCTTGATGAAGAACAGCTTGCGCACAAAGAAGAAATGGAACGACAGCAGATGGTCGGTGCCGTCTACCGTCGGGTTGGCGTGCTGTTCAAAGGGCAAGGTAATGTTCAACCCGAGGCTGTTATCGGTACCGGCGCCTTCATGCGCCGCCGCCATGATGCCCCCGCCAGCACCGGTAATGACCATCAGATCATAGCGCGCCAGCGTTTCCCCTAGTTCGCGTGCAAGGGCATACAACGGGTGTTCGATGGGGGTACGCGCCGAGCCGAACACCGTAACCTTGCGGCGGCGTTTGAACTGGTCGAGTCTGCTGAATGCATGCTCCATCTCGCGCATGGTCTGCAGCAGAATCTTGGCGTCCCAGCGACTTCGATCGGCCTGAGCCATGCGCATGACGGTGACCAGCATTTCACGGTAGAGGGGGAGGTTCTGGCTGTTGGGTGGGACGACCAGTGCCACCAGCTCATCGAGCTTTTTCGACAGCTCTGCACCGCTGGTCTTGAAATGTCGCGAAAGGTAATCGTCCGGGTCGAAAGGCATACTAGGTCTCCCTTGTATTAGTGCTTGCGGCTCTGTGTGGTGCCGCCCTGCGCAAGGTGGTGCCCGTGTGTAAGCGTGTGTAAGCGGTCTCCGAGAACGACGTGGATAGGTGTCTTGCGGCGAACCGTGTAACACCTATCCCAGCCTAGCAGCCGCCCGTGACAAATAGCAGATAGCAGGATCCGGTGACCTGCCAATAGCGCCGAGAAAACTGAGCAAAGCCATGAAGCCCTTCCTCTGTGTGAGTTTTTGCCCAGCATGCCCGCCAATCCGCTTGATCATCTTGATGCATATCAGCGATAGCCCCGCAAGCGCTGACTAGACTGTCGCCACTGCTACTCAATGGAGCGTTCCATGAATCAGCTATTGCCCAGCCTCGACGAACTGGACCGCCACGCCGAAATCCAGCCGGAATTCGCTCGTTGGCGAACCGGCTATGGTGTCATCGAGCATGCCTTGGAAACCCATGCCGCCGTATTCCGCCTGGCCCATCAGTTGGTCCAGGCGCATCTGCAGCCGGATCTCGCCAGTGTTTATCGCTTGTTGCAGGCAGTCGATCGGCTCGGCTCGGCAGGGTTATGGCTGGTCGTGCACATGACCTACGCGCGTCGTGCCCGGCTCGATGGCTCGGCGATGGACGCCGAGGATTTCAAACCATCACCAGAGGGGCATACCGGCGGCTCGCTGAATATGGTTCCGGCCTACGCCGGCTACCTCGGGTTGAATGCTCTGACCGGTACCACCCGTTCCTGGCTGATGGGCCAAGGCCATTGTGTCGCAGCGATCGAAGCGTTGAACCTGCTCACCGATAATATGCAGCCCGAGCAAGCCCGGGCCTACGATGAGGGCGAGGCCGGCATCAATCGCTTGCTCGAAGATTTCTATGGTTATCACCTGGCGGCGGATGGCAGCCCGTCCGCGCCGCTGGGTAGTCACGTCAACGCGCATACCGGCGGCGGAATTGCCGAAGGGGGTTACCTTGGCTTTGCGGAGCTGCAGTACGCCCATATGCCGCTGCCGGGTGAGACACTCGTGGCCTTTCTGTCCGATGGCGCGGCCGAGGAGCAGCGCGGCAGTGACTGGATTCCGCGCTGGTGGCGCGCCGAGGACTGCGGTATGGCGTTGCCGATCATGATTGCAAACGGCCGGCGCATCGAACAACGAACCCAGCTCGGCACACATGAAGGACTGGAAGGGTTTCGTCAGCACCTGAGCCGTTGCGGTTTCGATCCGATTCCCTTCGACGGCCGTGATCCAGCGGCCTTCGTCTGCGCGCTATGGGAAATGGAGCAGCGCCTGGTCCGACGCGTCGAGGAAAAGGCGCGTGGGTTGCTCAGCTATCCGTTGCCGATTCCTTATGGCATCGCTGAGACGGTCAAGGGGTTCGGCTTCTATGGGGCCGGGAGCAATGCCGCGCACAACCTGCCGCTGCCGGGCAATCCGCGTTTCGACGACTCCTCGCGCGAGCTGTTCAATATCCACGTTGCGCCGCTTTTCGTGCCGCAGAACGAGCTCAAGGCCGCTCGTGACCTGCTGCGGCAATCCCGGCAGGGGCGTCCGGCGGAGCGGGATAGTGCTCTGGCCCTGCGGCGCCCCGCCGAGCCGGTGATACCACCGCTCAACTACCAGGAGAACGCCTGCTCGCCTATGGCAGCGGTGGATGACTTCTTCGTCGCGCTCACCCGCGCCAACCCGTCGTTGCGCCCCCGTGTAGGCAATCCCGATGAACTTGCGAGCAACTGCCTCGGTAGCGTGCTTCGAGCGCTCAAGCATCGCGTGATCGATCCCGAGAGTGAACTTGAGGCGGTGGATGGGAAGATCATTACGGCTCTTAACGAAGAGGCGGTGGTTTCCGCATGTCTGGCCAACCAGGGCGGGTTGAACCTCGTCGCCAGTTACGAAGCCTTTTGCGTGAAGATGCTCGGCGCGGTGCGCCAGACGCTGATCTTCGCGCGTCAGCAGAAGGAAGTGGGGCGCCCGGCAGGCTGGCTCGGCTGGCCGCTCATCGCCACTTCGCATACTTGGGAGAACGGCAAAAATCAGCAATCTCATCAGGACACCACCTTTTGCGAGGCGCTGCTGGGCGAGATGAGCGACATGGTCAGGGTGCTATTCCCGGCGGACCATAACAGCGCTTTGGCGTTGCTGCCTTCGATCTATCGCGCGCGTGGCAGCTTGGCCTGCATGGTTATGCCCAAGCGCGAGCGGCCGGTGATATTCAATCAGGCGCAGGCCGAGCAACTGGCAAAGGACGGAGCGATCGTCGTCGACGAGCAGGTCGGCGGCGATGCCATTCTGCTAATAGCCAACGGCAGCTATCAGCTGACTGAAATGCAACGTGCAGCGGCGCGCCTGAAGGAAGCGGACGTTGCCTATCGACTTGTCTATCTGCAGGAGCCAGGGCGTTTTCGGGCCCCGCGCGATCGTTGGGAAATCGATGGGCTCGCAGCAGATGGCGTGACCGAACGACTCTTTCCTGAACGAATGGAGTTGCGGGTGATGCTCACCCACATGCGGCCAGAGGTCGCGCGCGGCCACCTCTGGCCTATCCTGCCGGACGCGCGGCGAAACTCCGTGCTGGGCTATCGCAATCGTGGCGGTACGCTGGACGCGGAGGGCATGCAGTTCGCCAACCGGGCGTCCTGGGCTAACGTATTGGCCGCTTGCGCAAGATTGCTCGACGTGCCGCGAACCGCGCTGCTCAAGCCGGACGAGGCTGCCGCTGTGGCGGGTAAGGGTGATCCGAGAATTGTACGCTAGACGGGTTTGCCGAGGGCGGCGCGCGAGTGCCCTCGGCATGTGAGGACTTCAGCAATCGCTGGCGCGGTATCGTTCGGTGGTGATCGGCTTCTTGCTCTGGTATTCGCTGAACTCGAAGCGCAGCACCGCGCCCTGACTCATCAGTTGACGCAGACCGTCATTGCTGCAAACGCTTGCCGCCAGCTGGGTGCGAACCTGCTTTGGGTTATCGCGCATCTGCGCGGCGTGGCGTGGCTGGACGCTCAGGTGGTTGACCAGCTCGTCGCCGTCGACGCTGTAGCCTTCGTCAAGGAGGTCTGAATTGATCGCGCGCGGCGTGCCTACGCTGCTTTCTCGGGCAACTTTTTCGAGCAGTTGGCCGAGTGCCTGATCCTGTGCCGAGGCGGTATGAGTGAAGGGCAGGGCGAGGCAGAGCGTAAATAGAGTGGTCAGACGGTGCATGAGAAATCTCCTGGTAACTGCCGTCGTTCGACCGGTGTCGGTCTGCCCGGTTCAGCGGAGGCATGGATTCCGGCCAGGCTGGTAAACTGCCGCTCCACTTAACTGATCGAAATCCCCATGCCACATGCCGTAGCCCGTTTACGCGATGCGCGCCTGGCCCGCAGCGCCAAACCCTTTGTCGCCCGGGGTTCGCGCACACCCCGCTGCGCTCGCTGCCGTGTCACCAATAGTCACTGTCTCTGTGATTGGCTTCCGCGCGTAGGGGCGCAAAGTGCGATGTGCCTGATCATGCATGACATCGAGCCGTTGAAGCCGAGCAACACCGGCTGGCTGATTGCGGATATCGTGGCCGATACTCACGCTTTCACCTGGCAACGGACTGATGTGGAGCCGGCCTTGTTGGAATTGCTGGCCGATCCTCGGTATCAGCCGTTTGTGGTGTTTCCCGGCGAATACGCCGAACCCGAGCGAGTGGTTTCGGGAGTCGAAGTGGTGGCGGGCAAGCGCCCGCTGTTCATCCTGCTCGATGCGACCTGGACCGAAGCGCGCAAGATGTTTCGCAAGAGCCCGTATCTGAATCGTTTACCGGTGCTGAGCCTGCATGCCGACGTGTTGTCACGCTATCGTCTGCGTCGCTCGACGCGCAGCGAGCATCTGTGCACTGCCGAGGTTGCTGCGTTGTGCCTGGGACTGGCAGGCGATGATCAGGCCGCAGGCGCGCTGGACACCTGGCTCGATGCGTTCACCGATCACTATCTGGCTGCCAAACATCACCGCGTGCCCGACCCGGGTGATGCCATCCACCGAGCGCTGGCGGCGTTCGGCCGGCGCTAATCGGCCAGGTGGGGTCAGTGCCTGGCCGTTTGCGGGATTCCGTTATCGGCTGTAGCCGGCATGGGCTTGCGCGGCCAGAGCTGCGCGGCAAGCATGCCGACGAACATCAATGCGCAGCCGAAGTAACCGCGCAAAGTGAGGCTTTCATTGAGGAATAGGGCGCCAGCCAGCGCGGCGAACACTGCCTCGAGCGAAAGGATGATGGCCGCATGCGAGGCAATCGCATGCTTTTGCGCCACGACCTGCAGGGTATAGCCCACACCGACCGCGAACAGGCCGCCATAAACCAGCGCCGGTGTCGCCAGCCAGACACTGTCCAGGCTGGCTTCTTCGAAGAAGGCCGCCAGCGCGAGGCTGACGACCGCGCAGGTGGCGAACTGCAAAAAGGCCAGACGGATCGCGTCGTGACGGCCGACGAAAAAACTTACCAGCAGCACGTGGACGCCCCATACGAATGCACCGGCCAGCTGTATCCAGTCGCCGGAGGCGACCTGAAAGTCTTCGCCAATACTGAGCAGCGCCATTCCAGCCACTGCCAGAATCGCACCCAACCAGGTGCCAATTCCGGTTTTCTGGCCAATGATCAACCCCAGCAGTGGCACGACGATGACGTACAGGCCGGTGATGAAACCGGAATTGGTGACGCTGGTGAAGAGCAGGCCGACCTGTTGCAGATTGATGCCCAGCGTGAGCGCTAGCCCCATGCTGAGACCGCCCAACAGCAGGCCCCGCTGAAAGAACGGCTCATGCCGAGCGGCGCCACGGCCCTGGTGCAGCAGCAAAGGAAGCAGCACGACTGCACCCAATGCGAAACGCAGGCCAGTGAACAGAAACGGGCCGATGTTATCCATTCCGACCCGCTGTGCGACAAAAGCGCTTCCCCAGATCATGGCCGTAATGAGCATCAGGAAATCGGCGCGAAGGGCTTGGTTACGCATGATTGGGCTCGTGTGAGAAAGTCGCGAACTTTGCCTCAAACCGATGCGGTTGGCCACAGCTTCACCGTTCGACTCTGTTGAACGCTTGATTAAATGCGGAACGGTGATCGAATTTCGAGTGATGGCGCGATATCATCACGCGGTCAATCCCGAGCACTATTCCGGGTTCTTGTCGACCTGACCCCTCATCCGGTCGGCGAAAGCGCCAAATAAAAACTATAGGTCCGCCATGGCTGCTTACGAAATCCTTATCGCCGATGATCACCCTCTGTTTCGCAGTGCTCTTCAGCAAGCGTTGACGCTTGGCCTGGGCGACGGTGTGCGGTTGTCAGAAGCGGCGAGCATTGCCGAGTTGGAAGCTCAATTGACCCGAACCTCGGATTGGGATCTGGTATTGCTGGATCTGAACATGCCGGGCGCTTATGGCTTTTCGGGGCTGGTGTTGCTCAGGGGGCAATATCCGCAATTGCCGGTAGTGATGATTTCTGCCCAGGAAGATGCTGCGGTAGTGGCTCGCTCCCGCGAGTTCGGTGCCAGTGGCTTCATTCCCAAATCCAGTTCGCTGGAGACTATCCAGGAAGCGGTGCAGGTCGTACTCGACGGCGACGTCTGGTGGCCCGCCAATATCCAGGACGTCGCATATGTCAGCCCTGAAGCCAAGGCGGTCAGCGAAGGGCTCGCCAGTCTCACGCCGCAGCAGTTCAGGGTCCTTACCATGGTTTGCGACGGCTTGCTGAACAAACAGATCGCCTATGAGCTCAGCGTTTCCGAGGCGACCATCAAAGCGCATGTCACCGCGATCTTCCGCAAGCTGGGCGTTCGCACTAGGACCCAGGCGGCGTTGCTGCTGCAACAAATGGGTTCGATCCCAAGCAGCTGACGTTGAGACGCGGATACGGGACCCAACGCGGTATCGTCCAGTCGTACCAGCGGCGCGACATCGTAGCTTCCTCCGAGACGGCCGATTGCTGCGCGGCCATCAAGCGATGGTCGGTAGGACTATTTCGTCACTGCGCCGAACCCCGGCGGTCAACGCCCGGCATTGCTCGATGAATTCGCGCATCGCGGCGGTCTGGTATTTCAGTGAATGCCAGATGAAGTAGAACTGCCGGGCTAGATCCAGCTCGGGCGTTTCCACTGCAACCAGGCTGCCCCGACGAAACGCGTCGCGCAATGCCAAACGGGAAATACAGCCGATTCCCAATCCGGACTCGACGGCGCGCTTGATCGCTTCGGTATGCTCCAGTTCAAGCCGGATGTTCAATTTGGCCGGATGATGACGCATGGCGTGATCGAACGTCAGGCGGGTACCCGAGCCCTGTTCGCGAAGGATCCAGGCTTCTCGCGAAAGTTCGTCCAGGCTTACCGCGGTGCGTTTCGCCAACTCATGTTGCGGGGCGCAGAAGACCACCAGTTCATCCTCGACCCAGGGCAGTACCTCGATATCCGAGTGCTGACAATCGCCCTCTATCAGACCTAGATCAAGTTCATGCTGCGCGACCTGCTGGACAATATGTGCGGTGTTCTGCACGTGCAGCTTCACGCGGCATTCGGGGTGGCGCTGCATGAAGCTGCCGATTAGCAAGGTGGCGAGATAGTTACCAATCGTCAGCGTTGCGCCGACATTGAGCGAACCGAAGCCGGTCTTGCCAGCCAGCAAGTCTTCGATGGCCTTGGCCTGGTCAAGCAGGCTCACGGCTTGCGGTAGCAATTGTCGGCCCAGCGCATTCAGCCATAGGCGCTTGCCGGCGCGATCGAACAGCTGGCAGCCGGACTGACGCTCCAGTTCAGCCAGTGAAGTGCTGGTGGCCGACTGCGATAGAGCCAAGCTCTGCGCTGCACGGGACACGCTCTCCTGGCGGGCGACGGAGACGAACACTTGTAGCTGACGCAGCGTAAAATGCATATCTATATAACCGATAAGCCATATCGTTAATATTCGTTTAGCGGATATTAACGATGCCGGTAAACTCTCGTAAACATCGAAGCGTCCACCGCGCTAGAAGGGGAATCCGTACATGAGCAACCTGAACGTCGAGCGAGTCCTCAGTGTGCATCACTGGAACGACACGTTGTTCAGTTTCAAAACTACCCGTAATCCGGGGCTTCGCTTTGAAAATGGCCAGTTCGTGATGATTGGCCTGGAAGTGGAAGGCCGGCCTTTGATGCGTGCTTACAGCATCGCCAGCCCCAATTACGAAGAGCATCTGGAATTTTTCAGCATTAAGGTGCCGGACGGCCCGCTGACGTCACGCCTGCAGCATCTCAAGGAAGGTGACTCGCTGATGATCAGCCGCAAGCCTACCGGTACGTTGGTGCTGGACGATCTTTTGCCGGCCAAGCACCTTTATCTGCTGAGCACGGGTACCGGTCTGGCACCGTTCATGAGCGTGATTCAGGATCCGGAAACCTACGAGCGTTTCGAAAAGGTCGTGCTGATTCATGGCGTGCGTTATGCGAATGAGGTGGCCTACCGGGAATTCATCACCGAGCACCTGCCGCAGAACGAATTCTTCGGCGAGGCGCTGAAGGAAAAGCTCATCTACTACCCGACCGTAACGCGCGAACCGTTTGAAAATCAGGGCCGCCTGACCGACCTGATGCGCAGCGGCAAGCTCTTCAGCGACATTGGTCTACCTCCGATCAATCCCGAAGATGACCGCGCGATGATCTGTGGCAGCCCGAGCATGTTGGCCGAGACCAGCGAGGTTCTGGATGGCTTCGGTCTCAAGGCTTCGCCGCGTATGGGGGATCCGGGGCATTATCTGATCGAGCGTGCGTTCGTCGAGAAATAACCGCGCGGTGGGCTTGAAAAAAAGAAAGCCGGCTGGCCTGATGCGCTTGCCGGCTTTTTTGTGGTCACGCGCTTATATAGGCGGCGCAGCATTTCTTGAATTTCTGGCCACTGCCGCATGGGCAGGGATCGTTGCGACCGGCTTTGAGCGGGACTGTCGGGTCGATGAAATACCATCTGCCGTCGTGCTGAACGAAGGCCGAGCGCTCATGTTGGCCATGCTCGCCGCTCAGGTCGTGCCAGCGAGCGGTAAAGCTGACCAGCGCATGCTCCGGCTGCCCGCCAAACAGCTGGCTTTCCTCGACCTCGAGCCCCAGCCAGACACTGGAAGCGCTCCAATCCTTCATTGATTGAAGATCCAGCGATTCTTGCTGCACGGGCAAGGTGGTGGCTATGAGGTAGTCGATGAGCCCCAGCACATAGGCGCTGTAGCGTGATCGCATCAGCTGTTCCGCGCTCGGTGCTGGCAGGCCACGATGGTAGCGTCCACAGCATTCGTCGAGGGAATCGCCACTACCGCAGGGGCAACTGGCGTCACGTTGTAGTTCGCTGGGTATCATCGATTCACCACCAATATTTGCCGAACATCTGCGGATTAGCCCAGAACTTCGCGTTCAGCCAGTCCGGAACCTGCTTGTATGCGAGCAGGTCGTAGGTGAAGAGGGTCAAGGTCTGTTTGTCTCGTTCGAAGCGGGCGCTGATCTGCAACGCGAGTGCGAAGAAGTCGGTGGCCTGCCAGTCGCAGGCGCTCAGGTCCACTAAAACTGCCATACGGCTGGCATTGAGGTTGCGGATGCCGCCAAGCAATTGCAGACCATCACGCTTCGGCAGGTGCTCAAGGCAATCGGCGATAAGCGCGAAGTCATATCGGCGACCAGCCAGATCTTCGGATAGTGGGGCCGCCGGGGCGCGATCGATCTGGCTGTTTCGATGGCTGCGGCTGAACGCCTCGACTGCCGGCATGTCGCTACGACCAACATGCAACAGCCGTGTCGGAACATGATGGTCGAGCAGGGCGGCCAATGCTTGTTGTGGCGTTTGTGAAGCGTTGGATGCAACCAAGCCGGGATCCTCGATGTCTGGCGTTACAGACCGTAGCAATGCGATTCGTACGATCTGTCAAAGCGTAAAGACTAGCGCGGCGGCGCGTGCCGTCCTAGTCTCGTTGTAACTGGAGCTGCTTATGCCGTCCGCATGGCGCTCTGGCCGATCCCAAACTAGGAGGTTTTACCGATGAGTAGCTTACGGACAGCAGTACCCGTGATAGTGATGACCACCGTCCTGGCCGGATGTGCAGGTGTGCAGAAGCAGGATTGGCCCACCTGTGCGGCCGTCGGTGGCGTGAGCGGCGCTGCGTTGGGGGCAATAGAAAGCAGTACCTATGCCGGATACGGCGCGTTGATCGGCGGTGGCATGGCGGCAGCTTACTGCTGGGCCAACGGTACCGAACAGGAAACTGTCGCCATGGTCGAGACCGTCGAGCCAACGCCTGTTGCCGAACCGGAGCCAGAGCCCATGGCCGAGCCTGTTCGTGTTGAGCTGGACGTCAAGTTTGATTTCGACCGTGCGGAAGTCAAACAGGACAGCATGGCCGACATCGAGGACCTGGCAGACTTCATGAAGCAATACGGGCAGACGTCGACTGTCGTCGAGGGGCACACCGACTCGGTGGGTACCGATGCCTACAACCAGCGCCTGTCCGAGCGTCGTGCCAACGCCGTGCGTGACGTGTTGGTCAATCAGTACGGCCTGGAAGCAAGCCGTGTCGACTCGGTCGGCTACGGCGAGTCCCGTCCGGTTGCCGACAACTCGACGGCTGAAGGCCGCGCCATTAACCGTCGTGTAGAAGCCGAGGTTGAAGCGCGTCCATGATTGGATGCTGAAACGAAAGCCGGGCTTTTTAGCCCGGCTTTTTTATTCTTTGCGCTGCCGATTCCCCTGGTCAGAACAGCGGGCGAGCGCTGGCCAGCGCGACAACCAACACTCCCAACAACAGGTTGATACCCACGAGCCGACGGATCTTTCCTAGCGCCGCGCCGCCTTCCGGCCAATTCTGCGCGGTGATTGCGCGCTTGAGCTCAGGTAACTGCAGCAGCTGGATGCGCAGGAACAGAGCCAGCATCACCAAAAATATTCCGGCCATGATGTGTACGTAGCGGGGCGCCGCATTCAGGCTGTCGAAGCGCATATGCCACATGCCGATACCGCTGATGGGCAATACCAATATCGTGACCCAAACCCATTTGAAGAAACGGCGAAACACCTCGGCCCACAATTTCAACCGCTCGGGTGCCTGCAGCTCGGACACGGCGGCCGGGCGAAGCACCATCCAGGCGAAAAACATGCCTCCGACCCAAATTACGGCGGCCAGGACATGGAGTGAATAGGGCAGAGCGAAGGCGGTCATGGGAAATCTCCGGTGGCGATTGAGTAAACGCGCGCTATCATAGCCACCCACTTGAAATACTGAAAATATATACAGCTTCCGCGCCCATGCTCAGCACCGAACTCAAGTCCCAAATCCAGGGCGCCTACTCTCGATTCCTCGACGCCAAAGGCCTTAAGCCCCGCTACGGCCAGCGCCTGATGATCGCCGAGGTGGCGAAAGTCCTGGGTGCGATCAAGGCCGACGACGAAGGTCGGCGGGATGGAGAGCCGGCAATCGTCGCGGTCGAGGCCGGGACGGGGACCGGCAAAACGGTTGCCTACAGCCTGGCGGCCATCCCCACGGCGAAAGCTGCGGGAAAGCGCCTGGTGATCGCGACAGCTACCGTCGCGTTGCAGGAGCAGATCGTGCACAAGGATCTACCGGATCTGATGCGCAATAGCGGCCTGAATTTCTCCTTCGCACTGGCCAAAGGCCGCGGCCGCTATCTATGCCTGTCCAAGCTCGACGTGTTGCTGCAAGAAGGCCAGGCGCAGAGCGCCACTGCTCAGCTGTTCGAGGAGGAAGGCTTTCGTATCGACGTGGACGAGCGCAGCGAGAAGCTGTTTGGCAGCATGATCGAGAAGCTTGCCGGCAACCGCTGGGACGGCGATCGTGACAGCTGGCCCGAAGAGCTTGCCGACCCGGACTGGTCCCGTCTGACCACCGATCACAGCCAATGCACCGGTCGCCACTGCCCCAATTTCCAGCAGTGCGCGTTCTACAAAGCGCGCGAGGGCATGACCAAGGTCGACGTCATCGTCACCAATCACGACATGGTGCTCGCCGACCTAGCCCTTGGTGGCGGGGCGGTGCTGCCGGATCCGCGCGACACCCTCTATGTGTTCGACGAAGGCCATCATTTGCCGGACAAGGCTATCGGCCATTTCGCTCACTTCACACGTCTGCGCTCTACCGCGGATTGGCTTGCGCAGGTCGAAAAGAATCTGACCAAGCTGCTCGCCCAGCATCCGCTACCGGGCGACCTCGGCCGGCTGATCGAGGCGGTGCCTGAGATAGCGAGTGATCTGCGCAGCCAGCAGCAATTCATGTTCAGCGCCTGCGAGCAATTGGCTGATTTCAAAGCCGGCGAAGACATGGAAGGCCGGGAGCGGCCGCGACACCGTTTTGTCGGTGGAGTGGTACCTGAGCATCTGGTCGAGTTGGGCGTCGAGCTGAAGAAGGGCTTCGCCAAGCTCAACGATTTATTCACACGACTAACCGAACTGCTCAAGGAAGCGATGGATGGCGAAGCGGGTGTCGGCATTGCCAGTCATCAGGCAGAAGAGTGGTATCCGCTGTTTGGCAGCCTGCTGACTCGGGCACAGGGCAACTGGGAGTTGTGGACGGCCTTTACCGTTGATGATCCGGAAGACAGCCCGCCCCTGGCGCGCTGGCTGACGCTGGCTGAAGGTGGCGCGTTATTCGACATCGAAGTCAATGCCAGCCCGATCCTGGCGGCCGAGACGTTGCGACGCAATCTGTGGAATGTTTGCTACGGCGCGCTGGTCACCTCGGCTACGCTCACCGCGCTGAACAGTTTCGATCGATATCGCATGCGTGCCGGATTGCCGCGCTGCGCAGTTACCGCAGTGGTGCCGAGTCCATTCCATCATGCCGACGCGGGTGTGCTGCGAGTGCCTGATCTCAATGCCGATCCACGCGATGCGGCGGCCCATACGGCAGCGATCGTGCGCGACCTGCCTAAGCTGGTTGAGGCCTCGCGTGGCACGCTGGTGCTGTTCTCGTCGCGCAAGCAGATGCAGGACGTATTTGACGGTCTGGAGCGCGAGTGGCGTCGACGGGTGTTGATTCAAGGCAATCTGTCCAAGCAGGAAACGCTGAACAAGCACAAGGCGCGTGTGGATGACGGGGAAAAGAGCGTGCTGTTCGGACTCGCCAGCTTCGCCGAGGGTGTCGATCTACCGGGCGCCTATTGCGAACACGTGGTAATCGCCAAGATACCCTTTGCGGTACCCGACGACCCGGTGGAGGCAGCGCTGGCCGAATGGATCGAGGCGCGGGGCGGCAATCCTTTCATGGAAATTGCCGTACCCGATGCATCATTGCGTCTGGTCCAGGCCTGTGGGCGACTGCTGCGTACCGAAGAGGATCGCGGCACCATCACGTTGCTCGATCGTCGAGTCGTCACTCAGCGCTACGGCAAGGCCATTCTCAATGCGTTGCCCCCGTTCCGGCGCGAGATCGGCTAGCGGTGTTGCGCGGTGACTCGCCACGGCATGCGTCGTTATTCAGAAAGCTAATGGTCCGGTAATCGGTGCCGCATCTGTTTCCTTGATCCAGTGCGGCTGAAACAATGCACCGATCAATACGAAGTGAGGGGCGCGAGCGTGCAGATCCAGGGATATTTCGATCTTCGTTTCGAGGCGGTCAAAGAAACGTTCAGTGACCTGTTCGAACAAACCCAGCAGCGTGGCGCCGCGGTGTGCGTAAAGATCGGTGGCGAAACCGTCGTCGACCTCTGGGCCGGTGTTGCCGATAACGCCGGTGAGCAGGCTTGGCAAAGCGATACGCTGGTCAATCTGTTTTCTTGCACCAAGACCTTTACTGCGGTGGCTGCCTTGCAATTGGTCGGCGAAGGCAAGCTGCAGTTGGACGAACCGGTGGCGCGGCTCTGGCCTGAGTTCGCCGCCAACGGCAAGCAGGCAATTACGCTACGGCAGTTGCTCAGCCATCAGGCCGGGCTGCCTGCCATTCGTCAGCCACTTCCACCTGAGGCGTTGTATGACTGGGAGGTGATGACCGCGGCGTTGGCTGCCGAAAGCCCCTGGTGGACGCCGGGCGATGGCCATGGCTACGCCGCGATTACCTACGGATGGCTGCTCGGCGAACTGATCCGTCGCGCTGATGGCCGTGAGCCGGGCGAGGCGATCGTCGCGCGTACCGCTCGACCCCTGAACCTGGACTTCCATGTTGGTCTGGCGGATGCCGAGTTCGACCGTGTCGGATACCTGACTCGACAGAAAAACAACTTCGGCGATGCGGCGGCCCAGCGTGTCTTCAAGGCGTTGACCGGGGATCCGCAGTCGCTGACTGCGCGCGCTTTCACCAATCCGCCGTCGATCATGAACAGTGCCAATAAGCCTGAGTGGCGTCGGATGGCACAGCCCGCTGCCAACGGCCACGGAAACGCACGCGCGCTGGCGGGTTTCTACGACGGACTGCTACGCGGCGAGCTGCTCGATTACGAGCTACTGACCGAGATGACGCGTGAACATTGCCTCGGCGAAGACCGCACCTTGCTCAGCCGTACACGTTTCGCATTGGGCTGCTGGTTGGATCAACCGGAAGTGGAAAACGCGACCTTTGCAATGGGACCCGGCGCCTTCGGTCATCCGGGGGCGGGTGGCTGCATTGGTTTCGCTGATCCGCAACGTGACTTGGCGTTCGGTTATGTCACCAATACACTCGGCCCCTATGTCTTGATGGATCCGCGCGCGCAGGAATTGGCGCGGACCGTGAAAACCTGTTTGGGCTAAACCGCTCGTCTGTTCGTCAGGGGAGGACTTTTCATAACAATGACCTGCGTCCACAATTTGAGGCAGATCCTTGCTTAAGCTCGTGCCTATCCCGCGTCGCTTGTATTCGCAAATTTACCTTTCACGGAACCTGGCTCATGAACCTGCTGAAAAGCGCCTCCTTTATTCTCTGCATGGTCATTGCTGGCTGTAGCTCCAACAGCGACAAGCCGGCCGAAGTATCCATCGTCCCAGAACCCGTGATTGATCCTGCCTGGATGGATGGCTATGAGCCGCGACTGCGAGATGCGTTGAAGGACAGTCGTTTCGAACTCGAACGTCGCGAAGGGGTGCTCGTAGTCACCGCGCCTGTCGATGCATCGTTCAACCCCGACCGTCCTGGTATGTTACTGCCTGTCACGCTCGGTCCCCTCAGTAGGGTGGCCAAACTGGTGGAAGGCGACGAGAAAACCGCTGTGGTCGTGCTGGGGCACGCCGACAGTACGGGATCAGCCGACGTCAACCGTGACATCAGTCGCCAGCGTGCTGGCGCCGTGGCCGCAATCTTCCGTCTCAGCGGCTTGAAGCACAATCGGCTGCGCATTCGCGGGCTGGGCTCCGACGTCCCGCGAGCCTCGAATGAAAATGAAGAAGGCCGTGCGCTGAATCGTCGCGTCGAGATGGTTCTGGCGCCTCAGCCGACTCTTCTGGCGTTGATTGGCCAGTACAGCGAGGCACCCAACCCGACTCAAGTGGCCGCGGCAGAGGTGACCAAGGCCAAATAAAGCTCGCGCAGCGCACTGCGATGCTGTTTTTGCGTTGCGTCAAGAGGGAGTCGCGATCAAACCGGTAACCTCAGGTTTCGACTGTTCCAGGAATACCGCAATGACCCAGACCTTGGCCGATATGCGCCGCGACTACACTCGGGAAGGCCTCAGTGAAGCGAATGCACCGGACGAACCCTTCGCACTCTTTCGGCAATGGTTCGCAGATGCGGTGCAAACGGAGCAGCTTCCGGTCGAGCCCAACGCCATGACCCTGGCCACAGTGGATGCCGAAGGGCGTCCGCATTGTCGTGTGCTCTTGCTCAAGGCGCTGGATGATCGCGGCTTCAGCTTCTTCAGCAACTATGACAGTGCCAAGGCGGAGCAGCTGCAGGCCTGTCCGTTTGCCGCGATGACATTCTTCTGGCCGAGCCTGGAGCGTCAGGTACGTATCGAGGGGCGGGTCGAAAAGGTCAGTGCTGCCGAGTCGAACGCCTATTATCAAGTACGCCCGCTGGGCAGCCGCCTGGGTGCCTGGGCATCACCGCAGAGCCGGGTCATTCGCGACCGGGCCGAACTCGAACGAATGCTCGCTGAGACTGAGCAGCGCTTTCTGGACCAGATGCCGGACTGTCCGCCTCACTGGGGTGGTTACCGTTTGCTACCGGAGCGAATGGAGTTCTGGCAGGGACGTCCCAGCCGTCTGCACGACCGTCTCAATTACCGGCGTGTCGCCAGTATCTGGCAGCGCGAGCGGCTGGCGCCCTGATTCGGTTAGATCGCCGGTATTCGGGCATGGCGCCTGTTATGGTGAGGGTCGGCCGCTGACCGCGACATTACTCGCGTTGTAGCGCTCCAGCTCCCGTTCCAACCAAGTTTGTAGATCCCTTCTTTTTACGTGAGCGGTCTTCGCTGCCGCGAGCCGTTGCAATGCCCATTCACGCTTGTTCGGATCGTCCCCTGCCAACGATAGGGCCAGGTCTCGGTCGGCCCAGCGTCTGAAACGAACAAACAGCCAGGCATGGAAAACCAGCCCGGCCAGCGTGACAACCGTGATGATGAAGTAATCCATAAGAGTCTCGTGGAACAGCTTAGCGAGCGTCATGCATGCGGGGCGGGATCGCGTCGGGTAAAGTACTGTCCTAATTGCACGAATGCTGTGTCAGGTCGGGGACGCTGCCAAGCGCCTCTTAGCCGCAGGCGCCTGTTCAGCGTGGTCGGGATGATATCCGTTTCCCAGGAGAGTACATCATGCGCAACTCATTTTTCGTTGCTTCCTTTACCGCTATGGCGTTGGCCGTCGGCGGCTGTACATCCAGCCTCACCGGGGATTCCTATTCCCGTGACGAGGCGCGAACGGTGCAGACCGTCCGTTACGGAACCATCGAATCGCTACGCCCGGTCAAGCTCGAAGGCACAAAAACACCGATTGGCACAGGTGCCGGTGCGGTGGTCGGCGGCATTGCCGGTAGCGGCGTTGGCGGTGGCCGCGGTAGCGCGGTCGCAGCCGTGATTGGCGCGGTTGCCGGTGGCTTGCTCGGCTCGGCAGCGGAGGAAGGCATCACGCGTGCACAGGGCGTGGAAATTACTGTGCGAGAAGACGATGGCAACATGCGTGCCTACGTTCAAGAGGTCGAGCCGAACCAGGTCTTCCGGGTCGGTCAGCGCGTACGCATCATGACTGTCGACGGCACTAGTCGTATTGCTCCTTGATGCCGCTCGCCTCCAAAGGCGCGCGATAATCCCTGTGACACGGGATTTTGCAGGTATATGTAATTGTTACCGTAAGCAAACGCAGGGAGCGGGTCGCACCTCTGCGTAGTGCTATGGGCGTAGCCTGAATACCGTCTGTTACGGTCGTTGGGCTGCGCCTTTTGTTTTTCGAAATACATGAATTCATGACGCTGCTGCTATCGGTATGGATAATCGGCGCACACCGCCATGCCTCCTCGGGCTGAGATCCGGTCGACCAAAGGATATAACCGCCGCGCGGACGCGCGGCTCAAGGGGTTTTTGCTCATGGCGCTTGCGCTGATAATCGCTTTGCCATTTCTAGGAATTTGCCTGCCGCTGGTCTTCGAGCGTTTTGGTCGATCCGCCTGTGCGTTCGGCGCGGGGCTGGCCCCTTTGCTCGCGCTGGCGCTGTTGTTATCCAAGCGCGCCGCCGTGTTTGGCGGTGAAACGCAAGTACTGACCGTGCCTTGGCTCCCCGAACTGGGGTTGAACCTCAGCCTCAGGCTCGATGGCCTGGGCTTTCTGTTCGCATTGCTGATTCTCGGGATCGGTCTGCTGGTCATCCTGTACGCGCGCTACTACCTCTCAAAAAGCGAGCCGATGGGGCGCTTCTTCAGCTTTTTCCTGCTGTTCATGGGCGCCATGCTCGGTGTGGTGCTGGCGGAAAATTTGCTGCTGATGCTGATGTTCTGGGAATTGACCAGCCTCTCTTCGTTTCTGCTGATCGGCTTCTGGAATCATCGCTCCGATGCGCGACAGGGTGCGCGTATGGCTCTGGCTGTAACAGGCGGCGGCGGGCTCGCGCTGCTGGCGGGCATTTTGCTGATTGGACATATCGTTGGCAGTTACGAGCTGACTGCGGTGCTCGCATCCGGTGACCTGATCCGAGCCAGCACACTGTATCCGCTGACATTGATCCTGATTTTGCTCGGCGTATTCACCAAGTCGGCACAGTTTCCGTTTCATTTCTGGTTGCCGCAGGCGATGGCGGCGCCGACCCCGGTATCGGCATTTCTGCACTCGGCGACCATGGTCAAGGCTGGCGTGTTTCTACTGGCGCGGTTGTATCCGGCGCTTTCGGATTCGGAGTGGTGGTTTTATCTGGTCAGTCTGACGGGGTTGGCAACCCTGCTGATCGGCGCGGTGCTGGCGCTGTTTCAACACGATCTCAAGGGATTACTGGCCTACTCAACCATCAGCCACCTGGGATTGATCACGCTGCTGTTCGGCCTCGATTCGCGGCTGGGACCGGTGGCTGCCATCTTTCACATTATCAATCACGCAACTTTCAAGGCTTCGTTGTTCATGGCCGCTGGGATCATTGATCATGAGACTGGGACGCGTGACATGAGGCGCATCAACGGCATGCTGAAGTACATGCCGCACACGGCGGCATTGGCAATGGTGGCGTCGCTGGCGATGGCCGGAGTGCCGCTGCTCAACGGTTTTCTTAGCAAAGAGATGTTCTTTGCCGAGACCCTCGATCAGCATCTGTTAGGGAGCTTCTACTGGACGATTCCGGCCCTGGCGACGTTGGCGAGTGCCTTTTCGGTCGCCTACTCGCTGCGCTTCGTGCATGACGTCTTTTTTAACGGCGAACCGATCGACCTGCCGAAATATCCACCGCACGAGCCGGCGCGGTACATGAAAATCCCGGTCGAAATCCTGGTGTTGCTCTGCCTGCTGGTGGGCATGTTGCCCGCCTATACCGTGGCTCCGCTGTTGGCTGCCGCCGTTGCCGGTAGTTTGGGCGGTGATGTGCCCGAGTACAGTCTGGCGATTTGGCATGGCTTCAACTTGCCCTTTGCGATGAGCCTCGTCGCCCTGGGAGGCGGCCTGCTTATCTATTCGATGCGTAAATGGGCGTTTCGCTGGTACGAAGGGCTGCCGCGGGTCGATTCTCTGCAAGTCTTCGCTCGCGTGGTCAGCGACATTGCCGGAACGGCGCGCTGGGTGACCGAGCGCATGGAAAATGGCTCTCTGCAGCGTTACCTGGCCCTCATGCTGTTCAGCTCATTGCTGGTGGTTGTGTATGCGCTGACACCCCTACGGTCGTTGCGCGGCCCTGTGCCGATGACGCCGCTGGACGGCATCACCGTGCTCGGGCTGGTGATCCTTGGCTTGGCTTCGGTAATGACTGTCGTGTTCCACCGCAGGCGTCTGATGGCGTTGATGGTGCTGAGTGTCGTCGGATTGATGGTTGCCCTTGTGTTCGCTCGCTATTCTGCGCCCGATCTGGCGTTGACGCAGATATCGGTAGAGGTGGTGACCATCATTTTGCTGATTCTGGCGCTGTTCTTCATGCCTGACCGGACACCGGTCGAGTCGAGCAGCCTGCGCAGTTTCCGCGACCTGGTCCTCGCCGCAACCTTCGGCACCATGGTTGCTCTGCTCGCCTATGCGGTGCTGACGCGCCCCTACGACAGCATTGCCTCGTTCTTCCTCGAAAACAGCGTGACCGGCGGAGGCGGAGCCAACGTGGTCAACGTGATTCTGGTGGATTTCCGTGGCTTCGATACGCTCGGTGAAATTGCCGTGCTGGCCATTGCTGCGGTTGGCATCTACGGCCTGCTGCACGGGCTGCGTCTGCCGCATCCGATACGCGATTATGGCGGCCGACTGTGGTCGACGGACCGGCATCCCATGGTGCTGGACACGCTGTCGCGCGTGCTCCTGCCGATGGCGCTGCTGGTTTCGGTATTTATCTTCGTGCGAGGCCACAACTTGCCCGGCGGCGGCTTCATTGCCGGGTTAATCACCGCGGTCGCGCTGATCTTGCAATACATCTCGCATGGCGTTGTTTGGGCGCAGAAGCGCCAGCCATTCAGTTATCACAGCGTGGCCGGGGCCGGCGTGCTGATTGCGGGCCTCACCGGGCTGGGCAGCTGGCTGTTCGGTCGGCCATTTCTGACGTCCGCCTTCGGTCATTTCCACCTTCCGCTGGTTGGTGATTTCGAGCTGGCTACCGCGATGATTTTCGACCTCGGCGTGTATCTGACCGTGGTGGGCGCCACTCTGCTGATCCTTTCAAACATGGGACATGTCAGCCAGGACGAGTCGTGCAAGGAGGTGCTTTGATGGAGTTTGTCTTCGCGTTAACGCTCGGCGTGATGATGACCAGCGGTGTCTATTTGCTGTTGCGTGCTCGGATATTTCCGGTGGTGATGGGGCTGACACTGATTTCCTACGCGGTGAATCTGTTCATCTTTGCCATGGGGCGCCTCGCGACCGGAGTTCCGGCGATTATCGGGAAGAGCGCCGAGCATGGAGATCCGCTGCCGCAGGCGCTGGTGCTGACCGCCATTGTCATTGGCTTCGCCATGACTGCATTCGTTGTGGTACTGGCGCTTCGCGGCCTGGGCGAATTGCGTACCGATCATGTTGACGGTCGGGAGCCGCGGGAATGAATCACCTCATGATCCTTCCGATACTGTTGCCCTTATTGACCGGTTGCGTTCTGCTCCTGGCCCATCGGCAGGGTGCGCCGTTCAAGCGTCTGGTGTCGGTTGTAGCCACCTGGCTGCTGGTCCCGCTGACGCTTTGGCTGCTATTGCAGGCGGACTCCGGCGTGCTCTCGGTATATCGACTCGGCGACTGGCAGCCACCGTTCGGCATCATGCTGCTGCTTGATCGGCTGAGCGCGCTGATGCTGCTGGTCACCGCCGTGCTTGCGGGCTTTTCGGTGCTCTACGCCGCGCGCGGAGACGACGAGCGTGGTCCGAATTTCCATGCGTTGTTTCAGTTTCAGCTAGCGGGTATCAACGGTGCTTTTCTAACCGGTGACCTGTTCAATCTCTTCGTGTTCTTTGAGATTCTGCTGATTTCCTCCTACGCGTTGTTGCTGCACGGTCATGGTGCGAAACGGGTGCAGGCTGGCATCCACTACGTCGTGCTGAATCTGCTGGGGTCGTCATTGTTCCTGATTGGCGTCAGCATGCTCTACGGGCTCACCGGGACCCTGAACATGGCGGACCTGGCGGGGCGAGTGGCTGCCGCCGACCCGGCGGAGGCGCCGCTACTGGCTGCAGCGGGTTACCTGTTGCTGGTGGTGTTCGCCTTGAAGGCGGCCATCCTGCCGCTGTACTTCTGGTTGCCACGGGCCTACGCCTCGGCGACCGCGCCGGTCGCGGCGCTGTTCGCGATCATGACTAAGCTAGGCCTCTATGCCATCGTGCGAGTATTCACGCTGATTTTCGGTAGCGAAGCAGGCGTACTCAGCAACATGGTGCTCGATTGGTTGTGGCCGCTATCGATGCTGACCCTTGTCGGGGGCGTGCTGGGCGCGTTGGCTGCACGCAATCTGCAGATCCTGCTGTCCTATCTGGTGGTGGTTTCGGTGGGCACGTTGCTGGCCGGCGTTGCGCTGGGGACGGTGGCGGGGCTAGGGGCGGCGCTTTACTACCTGGTGCATAGCACCCTGGTATCAGGCGGTCTGTTCCTGTTGGCGGATATCATCGCCCGACAGCGCGGCGATACGGCATCCGAGCTGATCTCGGCACCGGCATTGAAGCAGCCACTGATGCTGGGCACGCTGTTCTTTGCCGGCGCGATTTCCATTGCGGGGCTGCCTCCTTTTTCCGGCTTTCTGGGCAAGTTGATGTTGCTGCGGGCTGTCTCTCCCGGAATTGACGCGTCGATACTCTGGCCCGTGATTTTGGTCGGGGGTTTGGGAATGGTGATTGCGCTGAGCCGGGCGGGCAGTATGGTGTTCTGGCGTCCGAGCAATGCGGTCAGCGTGGGGAAGCCGGCTGACACGGTACGTCTCGCCGCGACCTTCGGTTTATTGATGGGCAGTGTGCTGCTGGTCGTGGCGGCACAGCCGATCCAGGCATACGCCCAGGCAACCGCAGCGCAGCTGTTCGATCTCGCGCCCTATCTGCAAATCATTCCAGGGGGTGAGCTGTGAGATCCCGCATGCTACCCAAACCGGCACTGAGCCTGTTGCTGGCCATGCTCTGGCTGATGCTCAACAACACCTTGAGCGCTGGACATCTGTTGCTCGGGCTGTTGCTCGGCTGGGCGATTCCGTTGCTGGTGCAAGGTTTCCTGGTCGACCTGCCGGCGGTTCGGCGTCCGCTGAAGCTCTGTCTGTTCTGCGTCAAAGTGTTCTACGACATCGTCCTCGCCAACCTTCATGTCGCCAAGTTGGTACTTGGGCCCAGGGGGAACCTGCAGCCTGCTTTCGTCGAAGTGCCGATGATGATCGAACATCCCTTTGTCCTTGCCATGTTGACAAGCATCATTTCGCTCACGCCTGGTACCGTATCAGCGGCGTTGCGGCCCGATCACAAGATTCTGCTGATTCACGCGCTGGATGCTCCCGATATCGAGGCGCTGGTCGCCGAGGTGAAAAACCGTTACGAAACACCGTTGCTGGAGATATTCGAATGCTCACGTACGTGATTCCGCTGTGCATGGCGATCATCGGGCTTGCGGCGGTGCTCAATGTGATGCGATTGGTCCAAGGGCCGGACATGCCTGACCGGGTGTTGGCCCTCGACACGCTGTATATCAATGCACTTGCGCTGATCGTGCTGTTCGGTATCTGGCTGGCTTCGGATCTGTTCTTCGAGGCCGCCTTGCTGATCGCAGTGATGGGCTTCGTCAGTACCGTTGCGGTGGGTAAGCACCTTCTGCACGGTGAGATCATCGACTGAGGAGTCAGCATGCCATTCTGGATTGAAGTGTTGGTGAGTGCCTTTCTGATCGTGGGTAGTGTTTTTGCGTTGGTCGGCGCGATCGGTTTGTATCGCCTGCCTGATTTCTTCACGCGGCTTCACGGGCCTACCAAGGCAAGCACCATGGGGGTGGGCGGCATCGTGATAGCCTCGATGATTTTTTTCAGTAGTCAGGGTGACGGCCTCAGCCTCCACGAGATGCTGATTACCCTGTTTCTGTTTCTGACCGCGCCGGTCAGCGCCCATGTGTTGGCCAAAGCGGCGATGCAGCAGAGGCTGCCGTATACCGCGAGGACGCGCGGCAAGCCTTGGGATTGAAATTGCCATGCGGGCAGGCCTGCCCGCATGACGCCGAGGCTGAGTGATATCAGATAACGATGCTGCTCGGCGAAGGTTGGCGCTCGTTGTCCTGCGACAGCTGCTGGATCATGGCCTGCTGCAGCTGAATGCACAGCTGCGGATCCGACAACGGTTGATTGTCCGCATTGGTGACGAAGAACACGTCTTCCACGCGCTCGCCAAGCGTCGCAATCTTGGCGTTCTGCACTGACAGATCGAAATCCAGGAACAGCTGGCCGATGCGTGCCAGCAGACCCGGGCGATCAGGTGCGACCACTTCGATGATCGTCTGCGGGCGCTGCATGTCGTTGTGGATGGTGACCTGCGGCGGAAACGCGAAATGCTTGAGCTGCCGCGGCACCCGCTTCTGGATGATCGTCAGGTAGTCGTCCGGATTGCGTAGCGCATCGATCAGGCCTTGGCGAATTTCCTCGGTACGTTCGGGGTCGTTGCCGATGGGGGTGCCGTCGGCATCCAGAACGATGTAAGTATCCAGCGTGAATTGGCTGCTCGACGTGATGATCCGGGCGTCATGAATGTTCAGGTTCAACTGATCCATGGCTGCTACGGTCACGGCGAAGAAGTCATGCTGATCCGGCGCGTAAATGAAAATCTGCGTGCCGCCTTCGAATTCGCGCTGGGTGGTTTCCTTGATCAGCACCAGCGGGCCACCGTCGCTCGGGTGATCGATGATGGCTTCGGTATGCCAGGCGACGTCGGTGGAGCTGTGTCGCATGAAGTAATCATCACCCAGCTGCGACCAGAGCTGTTCGGCGTCGTCCGGATCGGTGCCGTTGCGCACCAGATTGTCGAGCGCGGCGCGCTGGGTCTGACGAATCTGTTCCTCGCGCCCTAGCGGGTTCTCCAGGCCGCGCCTGAGCGCCCGTTTGGTTTCGGTGTACAGCTGGCGCAGCAGGCTGGCCCGCCAGGAATTCCAGAGGGTCGGGTTGGTTGCGTTGATATCCGCCACTGTCAGCACGTACAGGTAGTCGAGGTGAGTCTCGTCGCCGACCTGTTGGGCGAAATCGTTGATTACCTGCGGGTCGGAGAGATCCTTGCGCTGCGCGGTGGTGGACATCACCAGGTGATTTTCCACCAGCCAAACCACCAAGCGCGTATCCCATGCTGGAAGCTTGTGGCGCAAGCAGAATTCCTGAGCGTCCACCGCGCCCAGCTCCGAATGATCCCCGCCCCGGCCCTTGGCGATATCGTGATAGAGGCCCGCGATGTAGATGAGCTCGGGCTTGGGCAGCCGCTCCACCAGCTTACTGGCCAGTGGATACTTCTCGGCGACGCCGGGTTTGCTCAGTTTTCGCAGATACTTGATGACGTTGAGCGTGTGGGCGTCGACGGTATAGATATGGAAGAGGTCATGCTGCATCTGTCCGACAATATGGCCGAACTCGGGCAAATAGCGCCCCAGAATGCCATAGCGGTTCATCCGCCGGAGATTGCGATGGATGCCTTCCTTGCACTTGAACAGTTCGATGAACAGGCTGGTGTTGCGAATGTCGCTGCGGAAATCATCGTCGATGAGGTGGCGATGATCGCGCAGCAGACGAATGGTCTCGGCACGGACGCCTTGAATTTCAGGGTGTTGCGCCAATAGTACGAAGATCTCCAGAATTGCGAAGGGTCTGCGCTTGAACACCGAATCATCGGTCACTTCGAGATAACTGTCGCGCACCAGGAAGCGACTATTGAGCGGCACGGCATCACCGCTGTCTCCTTCCCAGAGAATGACCTCTGCGAAATGTTGACCGACCAGATCGCTGAGCTCGGAAATACTCATGACGACGCGGTAGTACTTCTGCATGAAGCGCTCAATTGCTAGCTTGGCGTCGTTGTCTTCATAGCCGAGGAGGGCGGCCAGGCTGCGCTGGTGGTCGAACAGCAGGCGATCCTCGGCGCGCCCGGCGAGCATGTGCAGCCCGTAACGGACACGCCAGATGAATTCCTGGCTGGAGACCAGCAGGGAGTATTCGCTTTCAGTCAGGAAGCCCTGGTCGAGGATTGCGCTCAAATTCAGGCTGCCAAGCTGTCGCCGTGCAATCCACAGGATCGTCTGGATGTCACGTAGCCCGCCGGGCGAACCTTTGACGTTCGGCTCCAGGTTGTATTCGGTGTTGTTGTATTTGGAATGGCGTGCTGCTTGCTCGTTACGCTTGGCGAGAAAGAATTCTTTGCTCGGCCACATTTCGGATGGGCTGGTGACTTTCAGCATGTTCTGTCGCAGGCGCTCGGGACCGGCAATCGTGCGGCTTTCCATCAAGTTGGTAATAACCGTCAGGTCCGCACGCGCCTCTTCGGCGCACTCCTGAACCGAGCGCACACTCTGACCAACTTCCAGCCCGATATCCCAAAGCAGTGTCAGGAATCCTTCGATGGAGCCGCGAAATTTCTCGTGATCGCCGTTATCGAGCAAAATCAGCAGATCGATGTCGGAATAGGGGTGCAGTTCGCCGCGGCCGTAACCGCCCACGGCCACCAGGGCGATATCAGCATCGTCGCACCAGTCGAAACGGCCCCAGGCGGCTCGCAGAATCTGGTCGACGAACCAGGCGCGGTCTTCGATCAGGCGACGGATATCGTGACCCGCTAGAAAGCGTGCATCGAGCACCTCTCGGGCATTACGAGTGACTTTCTTGAAGGCCGCGATGGGGCTTGCCTTGAGCGCCAGCTCTGCCTGGAACTGACCGCCATCGAATAGCTCTGGATCAACCGGATGCATGCCTTCGTCCTCGTGAAACTGCGAATCGACCAGCGATCAGGCCGACATGCGGGCGATGCTGTCATCGCTGCGCAGGGTAAAGATTTCATAACCATCAGCGGTGACCAGAATGGTGTGCTCCCACTGAGCGGAGAGCTTGCGATCCTTGGTGATGGCCGTCCAGCCGTCCCCGAGCAGGCGGGTCTCCGAGCGCCCCTGGTTGATCATCGGCTCAATAGTGAAGGTCATCCCTTCCTTA
Source organism: Stutzerimonas stutzeri (assembly GCF_000590475.1). Classification (NCBI taxonomy): domain Bacteria; kingdom Pseudomonadati; phylum Pseudomonadota; class Gammaproteobacteria; order Pseudomonadales; family Pseudomonadaceae; genus Stutzerimonas; species Stutzerimonas stutzeri. The sequence continues at coordinate 1,343,191 of NZ_CP007441.1, forward strand.
AGCTCCAGGCCAGTCCCGGCGCGGCCGTAATGCAACACCTGAGGCTCCTCGTGGAAGACCTTGCCGATGCCGTGCCCGCAGTATTCACGGACGACCGAAAAGCCGTTCTTCTCGGCATGCTTCTGAATCACTTCGCCAATGTCACCGAGGCGCGCGCCGGGGCGGACGATCTCTATACCTTTATAGAGGCATTCCTGAGTCACCTTACAGAGGCGCTCAGCCCATTCCGGGGCCCTGCCGACGATGAACATCCTGCTGGTATCGCCGTGGTAGCCATCCTTGATGACAGTGATGTCGATATTGAGGATGTCGCCATCCTTCAAAGGCTTGTCGTTGGGGATGCCATGGCAGACCACATGGTTGATCGAGGTGCAGATCGACTTAGGGAAGCCCTTGTAGTTGAGCGGCGCCGGTATGGCCTGCTGAACGTTGACGATGTGGTCGTGGCAGAGGCGGTCGAGTTCATCGGTAGTGACGCCCGGCTTGACATGCTCACCGATCATTTCAAGCACCTCGGCGGCCAGGCGACCGGCAATGCGCATTTTCTCGATATCTTCAGGCGTCTTGATGGAAACGGTCATGCAACCCTCTTGGCGCCAAGAGGCGCAGGCGGAAAAAGAAGAGGCAAATGATAAACCAAAGCGCCCTTGGCCTGCAGGTAACCCTGGGCCGAGCGCGTGGGAACCGGCTTTGGTCTGCGCTGATGCCTGTGTTCAATATCGGATGGCCGCTAGCCTCGGGTGCATCTTTATGCTATAAAACGCGCCGCTCTGCGGAAGTACCCGTCGAGCCTGACCCCACACACGTGTCGACACGGTATCCTGGGTGCTCGCAAGAGTTGGATATCGGGACGCGTGGAGGCCTAACCCGACTTATCTGAGGAAGTCCCATGTCTCAAGTCACTATGCGCGATATGCTGAAGGCCGGTGTGCACTTCGGCCACCAGACCCGTTACTGGAACCCGAAGATGGATAAATACATCTTTGGCGCGCGTAACAAGATTCACATCATCAACCTCGAAAAAACCCTGCCGATGTTCAACGACGCATTGCGTTTCGTTGAGAAGCTGGCTGCGGGCAAGAACAAGATTCTGTTCGTCGGCACCAAGCGTTCCGCTGGCAAAATCGTTCGCGAAGAGGCCGCTCGTTGCGGTTCCCCGTACGTCGATCATCGCTGGTTGGGCGGCATGCTGACCAACTACAAGACCATTCGCGCCTCGATCAAGCGCCTGCGTGAGCTGGAAACCCAGTCCCAGGACGGTACCTTCGAGAAGCTGACCAAGAAAGAAGCCCTGATGCGTACCCGTGATCTGGAAAAACTGGATCGCAGTCTGGGTGGTATCAAGGACATGGGCGGCCTGCCGGACGCGATGTTCGTTGTTGACGTTGACCACGAGCGCATCGCGATCTCCGAAGCCAACAAGCTGGGCATTCCGGTGATCGGCATCGTCGATACCAATAGCAGCCCGGAAGGCGTCGACTACATCATCCCCGGTAATGATGATGCCATCCGTGCCGTGCAACTGTATCTGGGCTCCATGGCGGACGCTGTACTGCGTGGCCGTCAGAATGGCGCCGGCGGCGCTGATGAGTTCGTCGAGGAAGCCGCTCCCGAGGCTGCTCAAGGCTGAGCGCAACTGCCGCCTAGCTGATACCCGTTGAACAGAAAGGGGGCTATGCCCCCTTTTTGCCACTTCCGAATTGATCGTCCGATTGATGGGCGATGATCGAAAATCGAATCGAGAGGATTTGCGAACATGGCAGAGATCACTGCAGCCCTGGTTAAAGAACTGCGCGAGCGCACTGGCCAAGGCATGATGGATTGCAAAAAAGCACTTACCGCTGCTGGCGGCGATATCGAAAAAGCCATCGACGACATGCGTGCTGCTGGCGCCATCAAGGCAGCCAAGAAAGCGGGCAATATCGCTGCTGAAGGCTCTATCGCCGTCAAGGTTGCCGATGACAACAAGCGTGCCGTAATCATCGAAGTTAACTCGCAGACCGATTTCCTGGCCCTGCAGGACGATTTCAAGAATTTCGTCAGCAGCAGCGTTGAGAAGGCATTTGCTGAGAAGATGACCGATGCAGCTCCGCTGATCGCTGCTCAGGAAGCTGATCGCGAGGCGCTGGTCGCCAAGTGCGGCGAGAACGTCAATATTCGCCGCCTGACCACCGTTGAAGCTGACCTGGTTGGTTCCTATCTGCACGGGCACCGGATCGGTGTTCTGGTAGCGCTCAAGGGTGGTAGCGTCGAGCTGGCCAAAGAAATTGCCATGCACGTCGCCGCCAGCAACCCTCAGTTCCTGGATCCGTCGCAGGTTTCCGAGGAAGCCGTTGCGAAGGAAAAAGAAATTTTTCTGGCTCTGAACGAAGACAAGATCAAGGGCAAGCCCGCCGAAATCGTCGAGAAGATGGTTGCCGGTCGTATCAGCAAGTTCCTGGCTGAAGCCAGCTTGGTTGAGCAGGCATTCGTCAAGGATCCGGACGTCAAGGTTGGCGAATTGGCGAAAAAAGCCGGTGCAGAAATCGTTTCCTTCGTCCGCTACGAAGTAGGCGAAGGCATCGAGCGTGCTGAAGTAGACTTCGCTGCGGAAGTTGCCGCCCAGGTCGCTGCAACCAAGCAATAAGACGCTCTTGTTGTCCTCGAAGAGGCTGCCCGCTTACGCGCGCGGCCTCTTTGTCGGACTGGGGCGCAGAAAAGTATTTTTGCCGCGCTATAGTCAGCGCTTGGCACCAACTCGCGACTGCGCTGTCATAGCGCAGATATTTTCTGGCCGTAGGGTCAGTTTGGTCATACAAACGCCGCAGGAGAGACAACGCCAATGGCTCAGCAGATGAGTGCACGCAATCCTCGCTATAAACGCATTCTGCTCAAATTAAGCGGCGAAGCCCTAATGGGTTCGGAAGATTTCGGCATCGATCCCAAAGTGCTCGATCGCATGGCGCTGGAAGTTGGGCAATTGGTTGGGATCGGCGTAGAGGTTGGTCTGGTCATCGGCGGAGGCAACCTATTCCGCGGCGCAGCACTTTCTGCAGCTGGTATGGATCGGGTCACCGGTGACCACATGGGCATGCTGGCGACTGTCATGAACTCGTTAGCCATGCGGGATGCGCTAGAGCGCTCGAACATCCCTGCACTGGTCATGTCGGCGATTTCCATGGTCGGAGTCACTGATCATTACGACCGTCGTAAGGCGATGCGTCACCTCAAGAGCGGGGAAGTGGTGATTTTCTCGGCCGGCACCGGCAATCCGTTCTTCACTACTGACTCGGCTGCTTGCCTGCGCGCCATCGAGATTCATGCTGACGTCGTACTCAAGGCCACCAAAGTTGATGGTGTGTATACCGCAGATCCTTTCAAGGATCCGAATGCCGAGAAATTCGAGCAATTGACTTATGATGATGTGCTCGATCGCAAGCTGGGCGTCATGGACCTGACTGCCATCTGCCTGTGCCGCGACCACAACATGCCGCTGCGGGTGTTCAACATGAACAAGCCCGGTGCCCTGCTCAATATCGTGCTCGGCGGCGCTGAAGGAACTCTGATCGAGGAACAGAACCAATGATCAACGAGATCAAGCAAGACGCTCAGGAACGTATGAAAAAGACCCTGGAATCGCTAGGGCATGCGTTCGCCAAGATTCGTACCGGTCGTGCTCATCCGAGCATTCTTGACGGCGTTATGGTGTCGTATTACGGCAGTGATACACCTCTGCGTCAAATTGCCAACGTTACGGCAGAGGACTCGCGCACCCTGGCCCTTACCGTCTTTGATAGAGGCATGATTCAGGCTGTTGAAAAAGCGATCATGACTTCTGATCTGGGCTTGAACCCGGCTACGGCCGGCACCACCATCCGCGTGCCAATGCCTGCGCTTACCGAAGAGACACGTAAGGGGTACACCAAGCAGGCCCGTTCGGAAGCCGAAAATGCTCGTGTCGCGGTGCGTAATATCCGCCGTGATGCCATCGCCCAGCTCAAGGATCTGGTGAAGGAGAAGGAAATCAGTGAAGACGAGGAACGCCGAGGCCAAGACGACGTTCAAAAGCTGACCGACAAGTATGTTGCGGAAATCGACAAGGCGCTTGAAGGCAAGGAAAACGACCTGATGGCTGTTTGATGGTGCTGTACCGGACTTCGTCCGTACTGCTCACGTCGGAGCGCGCCAACCCGGTCGGGATCGAGGCGCGAGGGGCTAACCAGTCGTATCCCCGGAAATTGCCGCGGGTAATTTCTCCCATTGTTCGCAGCGTGATTGAGCGCAGGTAGAGTCGTTTCATGGAAAAGGTCAGGCAGATTGCCGGGCGGAATGTACCCCGTCATGTCGCAGTCATCATGGATGGCAACAATCGCTGGGCAAAACGGCGTCTTTTGCCGGGCGTGGCCGGGCACAAGGCGGGTGTCGATGCGGTGCGAGCCGTCATCGAAGTGTGCGCCGAAGCGGGTGTCGAGGTACTGACGTTGTTCGCCTTCTCCAGCGAGAACTGGCAGCGGCCGGCCGAGGAGGTCGGTGCGCTGATGGAGCTGTTTCTGACCGCGTTGCGCCGCGAGGCGCGCAAGCTCAATGAAAACGGCATCAGTTTGCGGATCATTGGTGATCGCTCGCGCTTCCATCCCGAGCTGCAGACCGCAATGCTCGAAGCCGAAGAAATGACCGCCGGCCCTGGACGTTTCGTGCTTCAGGTGGCCGCCAACTATGGTGGCCAATGGGATATTCTCCAGGCCGCCCAGCGAATGGCTCGTGAAGCGCAGGCGGGGCGCCTCGATCCTAGCGACGTCTCGCCGGCTCTTTTCCAGAGCTATCTCGCCACCGGTGATATGCCGTTACCTGATCTTTGCATTCGCACCGGTGGCGAGCGCCGCATCAGCAATTTCCTACTGTGGCAACTGGCTTACGCCGAGTTGTATTTTTCCGATCTGTTCTGGCCGGATTTCAAACACGATGCCATGCGCTCCGCACTGGCCGATTTCGCCAAGCGCCAGCGGCGTTTCGGTAAGACCGGTGATCAGGTTGAGACGGAGGTCCGAGCAGAATGCTGAAGCAACGCGTCATTACCGCAGCTGTCTTGCTACCGATCGCACTGATCGGTTTCTTCCTGCTCGAAGGGCTCGCATTCGCCTTGTTCATTGGTGTTGTGGTGGTGCTGGGTGGCTGGGAGTGGGCGCGCTTGGCGGGATATGCCAGTCAGGTTGCACGGATTGGCTATGCCGTAGTCGTCGCGCTGCTGTTGATCTTGCTGTATCGATTGCAGGCGGCTGCCGCCTGGCTGCTCCCGCTCAGTGTGGTTTGGTGGCTGGCTGCAACGGCCCTGGTGCTCGGTTACCCAGGTAGCCAGCGCCATTGGGGTGGTCGCGTGGGTAGCCTGGTGATCGGCTTATTGATTTTGTTGCCGGCGTGGCAGGCATTGGTGCAGCTCAAGCAGTGGCCGCAAGGCAACTGGCTGATCGTGGCAGTGATGGTCCTGGTCTGGGCCGCCGATATTGGGGCCTATTTTTCCGGCAAAGCTCTGGGGCGTCGTAAACTGGCGCCTCAGGTCAGTCCGGGCAAGAGCTGGGAAGGCCTGATCGGTGGGCTCATCACCAGCCTGCTGATTACGCTCGGCGTTGGACTTTATCGGGGATGGTCACCGCGAGAGCTGGTGTTGGCCCTGCTCGGTGCTGCCCTGGTCGTCGTGATTTCGGTCGTGGGTGATCTGACCGAAAGCATGTTCAAGCGCAGTTCGGGTATCAAGGACAGTAGTCAGTTGTTACCGGGGCATGGCGGTGTGATGGACCGTATCGACAGCCTAACCGCTGCGGTGCCGGTTTTCACCGTTCTGCTATGGCTGGCTGGCTGGGGCGCGTGGTGAACGGGCCCTTGCAGATCACTGTCCTTGGTGCAACCGGTTCGATTGGCCTGAGCACGCTGGATGTCATCGCTCGTCATCCCGGGCGCTACCAGGCCTTTGCCCTCACGGCGTTCAGTCGTATCGCCGAGTTGCGCAGTTTGTGCCGTATACACCGACCACGATATGCCGTAGTTGATGGTAGCGATAAGGCTCGGGCACTACAGGCCCAGCTCGAATCCGATGGGATCAAGACTCGTGTGCTGGTAGGCGAGGGTGGGCTGAGCGAGGTCGCGGCACATCCCGAAGTGGATGTGGTAATGGCGGCGATTGTCGGTGCTGCGGGCTTACGTCCCACGCTGGCGGCGGTCCAGGCCGACAAGCGGGTGTTGTTGGCGAACAAGGAGGCGCTGGTCATGTCCGGCGCACTGTTCATGCAGGCGTTGCGCGACAGCGAGGCGGTGTTGCTACCCATCGACAGTGAGCACAACGCCATATTTCAATGCCTGCCGGGCAACTATTCGCAAGGGCTCGGCAGCGTCGGGGTGAGGCGGATTTTGCTTACCGCATCCGGCGGGCCGTTCCGTCAGTTGCCGCTGGAGCAGCTGTCCGCGGTTTCCGCGGATCAGGCATGCGCGCACCCGAACTGGTCCATGGGACGCAAAATCTCCGTGGATTCGGCCAGCATGATGAACAAGGGGCTCGAGCTAATTGAGGCGTGCTGGCTGTTCAATGCACGTCCCGATCAGGTCGAGGTGGTCATTCATCCGCAAAGCGTTATTCACTCGATGGTCGACTACGTAGATGGCTCGGTGCTGGCGCAGCTGGGTAACCCGGATATGCGCACTCCGATCGCTCATGCGCTGGCTTGGCCGGAGCGAATCGATTCCGGCGTATCGGCACTGGATCTGCTGCAGACTGGCCGTCTGGATTTTGAAGCGCCCGACCAGCAAAGGTTTCCCTGTCTGCGTATTGCCCGGCAGGCAGCTCAGGACGGCGGGACAGCGCCGGCAATGCTCAACGCTGCGAACGAGGTGGCGGTGGACGCGTTTCTCAACGGTCGCATTCGCTTCACAGAGATCGCGAGTATTATCGAGGACGTTCTCGATCTGGAAGCATCGAGTCCGGCTCGCTGCCTGGCGGATGTGCTTGCTGCCGATGCGCGGGCTCGCACATTGGCTTCGCATTGGTTGCATAGTCGCAGTCGATAAGCGGTTGATAGCTTTCGCCGAAATCGGCGGCCGCTGAACAAGCCTTTCGAGGCAGAGGAAAATATGGGCGCGCTGTACATGATCGTTGGCACCTTGGTGGCGCTGGGTGTGTTGGTAACCTTTCACGAGTACGGACATTTTTGGGTCGCGCGTCGTTGCGGCGTTAAAGTTCTGCGATTCTCGGTAGGCTTCGGCCGCCCGCTGTTGCGCTGGCATGACCGTCAGGGCACCGAGTTCGTCCTGGCGGCGATCCCGCTGGGTGGCTACGTGAAGATGCTAGATGAGCGAGAGGCCGACGTCCCGCCAGCGCTGTTGGATCAGGCTTTCAACCGCAAGACAGTGAAACAGCGCTTCGCCATTGTGTCGGCCGGACCCTTGGCCAACTTTCTGCTTGCCATAGTGTTTTTCTGGGCGCTGGCGATGCTCGGCACCGAGCAGATTCGTCCTGTCGTTGGCGCCGTCGTAGCGGACAGTCTCGCCGAGCGTGCCGGGCTCATGGCCGGGCAGGAAATCGTTGGGATCAATGGCAAACCGACCTCTGGCTGGGCGGAGGTCAATCTCCAATTGATCAGGCGGCTTGGCGAAAGCGGCTCGCTCGAGATTCTGGTGCGTACCGACGGTGATCAGACGCAGCGGTTGCAGTTGGAACTTAACGATTGGCTCAAAGGCGTCGAGGAGCCTGATCCGATCGGTTCGCTGGGCATCCGGCCCTGGCGACCGGAGATCGCCCCGGTGGTTGCACAGCTGGACCCTGACGGTCCTGCTCAGGTTGCGGGCGTGCGTCTTGGTGATCGTTTGATCAGCCTTGACGGCGAGCCGTTGAACGAGTGGCAGCAAGTCGTCGATCGTGTCCGGCCCTTGGCTGGTCGGTCTGTGCAATTGGAGGTCGAGCGTGATGGACAGCTGATCGAGCTGCCCCTGACGCTGGCTGAACGCGGCGAAGGCGATAGCCGTCGGGGCTATCTGGGGGCAGGAGTTTCAGCTGGCGAATGGCCTGCAGATATGCTTCGAAACGTCAGCTATGGACCAGTCGAGGCGGTGGGTGAAGGGCTCCGCCGTACCTGGACGATGAGCGTCCTAACGCTCGATTCGCTGAGGAAAATGGTCTTCGGGGAGCTCTCGGTAAAAAACTTGAGCGGTCCGATAACCATTGCTAAAGTGGCGGGCGCTTCTGCACAGTCCGGCGTGGGCGACTTTCTCAATTTCCTCGCCTATCTGAGCATTAGCCTTGGAGTACTCAATCTATTGCCTATCCCGGTCCTGGATGGGGGGCATCTGCTCTTCTATCTGGTCGAGTGGGTCCGTGGACGTCCTTTGTCGGACAGAGTCCAGGGCTGGGGAGTACAGATCGGTATCAGCCTGGTAGTTGGGGTGATGCTGCTTGCGTTGGTCAACGACCTTGGCCGCCTTTAACCGCCATATACCTTGATGTCGCCGCGCTAAGCGCAGGTTCAATTATCAGGTTTGAAAAGAAAGGACTTCATGAAACGTCTGCTGCTACCTGCGGTAATTTCCGCACTGATGATTGCCGAAGTTCACGCCGAGTCCTTCACCATCTCCGATATACGTGTCAATGGCCTGCAGCGTGTCTCCGCGGGCAGTGTCTTTGGCGCCTTGCCGTTGAACGTCGGGCAGGCTGCCGATGACAGTCGTCTGGTAGACGCAACCCGTGCGCTCTTTCGCACCGGCTTTTTCGAGGACATCCAGCTCGGGCGTGAAGGCGATGTGCTGGTAATCAATGTGGTCGAACGTCCATCGATTTCTGGCATCGAGATCGATGGCAACAAGGCGATCAAGTCCGAAGATCTCCTTTCCGGTTTACAGCAGTCGGGCCTGGCCGAGGGCGAGATCTTCCAGCGTGCCACGCTCGAAGGCGTGCGCAACGAATTGCAGCGCCAGTACGTCGCGCAAGGCCGTTACTCGGCCACCATCGAGACCGAAGTGGTCCCACAGCCACGTAACCGCGTTGCGCTGAAGATCAATATCAATGAAGGTTCGGTTGCTGCGATCAAGCACATCAATGTCGTCGGCAACTCGGTTTTTCCAGACGAAGATCTCACCGATCTATTCGAACTGAAGACCAGTAACTGGCTGTCGTTCTTCCGTAACGACGACAAATACGCTCGGGAAAAGCTGTCTGGTGATCTTGAGCGCCTGCGTTCCTATTACTTGGATCGCGGCTACATCAACATGGATATCACCTCCACTCAGGTCTCCATCACGCCGGATAAAAAAGACGTCTACATCACGGTCAATATTGCCGAAGGCGATCGTTACACCGTCAGCGACGTCAAGCTGAGCGGCGACCTGAAAGTGCCGCAGGAAGAGCTGCAATCGCTGCTGTTGGCTAAGCAAGGTCAGGTTTTTTCGCGCAAGGTCATGACCACCACTTCAGAGCTGATCACAAGGCGTCTGGGTAACGAGGGATACACTTTCGCTAACGTCAACGGCGTGCCGGAAACCAACGACGAAGACAACACTGTCGCGATCACCTTTGTGGTCGATCCGGGCAAGCGAGCCTATGTCAATCGCATCAACTTCCGCGGGAACACTAAGACAGAAGACGAAGTGTTGCGTCGCGAGATGCGCCAGATGGAGGGAGGCTGGGCATCGACCTACCTGATCGACCAATCCAAGACGCGTCTCGAGCGCCTGGGCTTCTTCAAGGAAGTGAACGTCGAGACCCCGCAGGTGCCCGGCACCGATGATCAGATCGATGTAAATTACAGTGTCGAAGAGCAGCCCTCTGGTTCGATCATGGCGAGCATCGGTTTCGCCCAGAATGCCGGCCTGATTCTTGGTGGTTCGATCAGTCAGAACAACTTCCTGGGTACGGGTAACCGCGTCAGCCTGGGTCTGACTCGCAGCGAGTACCAGTCGCGCTACAACTTTGGCTTCGTCGATCCCTACTGGACCGAAGATGGCGTCAGCCTTGGCTACAACGCGTTCTATCGCACCACTGATTACGACGAGTTGGATTACGACGTGTCCAGCTACTCGGTCGACAGCCTGGGTGGTGGCGTAAACATTGGCTACCCGATCAGCGAGACGTCACGGCTATCTTTTGGTCTGTCCGCGCAGCAGGACACCATCGATAGTGGTCTCTATACGGTCGATGAGATCTTCAATTTCATCGAAGAGGAAGGAGACAGCTATCTTAACTTCAAAGCCTCTGTGGGTTGGTCTGAATCCACGCTTAACCGAGGCGTTCTGGCAACACGGGGTCATTCGCAAAGTCTTTCGCTAGAAACCACAATTCCTGGCAGTGATCTGTCGTTTTACAAGCTCGATTACAATGCTCAGCTATTCGTACCTTTGACTCAGACTTATACGATGCGGCTTCATACTCAGCTGGGTTACGGCGATGCTTACGGGTCGACCTCGCGTCTGCCATTTTATGAGCACTACTATGCTGGGGGGTTCAACTCGGTGCGGGGCTTCGAGGACAGCAGTCTTGGGCCGCGTAGTACGCCGAGCGATGGCAGCAATCCGGGAACGGTGGTAGATCCGGACCAGGATCCACTGCCATATGGTGGTAACGTGTTGATCCAGGGTGGTATGGAAGTGTTATTCCCGATGCCGTTCGTCAAGGATCAGCGCTCGTTGCGTACTTCCGTATTCTGGGACGTGGGCAACGTATACGACACCAATTGCCCGTCGGGATCGGATAATTGCAGCGATATCGACCTTGGCAACGTGGCCAGCTCGGTCGGTGTCGGTCTGACGTGGATCACGGCAATGGGTCCGTTGAGTTTCAGCCTGGCTATGCCGGTCATGAAGCCAGACGATGCCGATACCCAAGTATTCCAGTTCTCACTGGGTCAAACCTTTTAATGATCTGGGGCACATTGCCCCAGCGCTATCTTTCAAGAGTGGTAATTATCGTGCGTAAGCTGACCAAACTGCTTTTCGTTGCTGCCGTAATGGTTGCGACGCCTGCATTCGCTGAAATGAAAATTGCAGTGATGAACTATCAGATGGCTTTGCTCGAGTCCGATGCTGCAAAGCGTTACTCAGTCGATGCGGAAAAGAAGTTCGGCCCGCAGTTGGAAAAGCTGAAAGGGCTGGAGAGCGATGCCAAACGCATTCAGGACCGTCTGGGCAAGGACGGCGACAAGATGCAACAGGCCGAGCGCGAGCGCCTGGAACTGGAATTCAAGCAGAAGGCCCGTGACTTTCAGTTTCTCTCCAAAGAGCTCAATGAATCCAAAGCCGCGGCTGATCGGGACATGTTGAAGCAGCTGAAGCCAAAGTTGGACAAGGCTGTTGAAGAGGTCATCAAGAAAGGCGACTACGATCTGGTTCTCGAGCGCGGCGCGGTAGTTGATGTAAAAACACAATATGACATCACGCGCCAAGTCATTGAGCGCATGAACCAGCTGCGCTAATGAGCGGCATTTTCTATACGCTTGGCGATCTCGCTAAGCGGTTGGGGGCTGAGCTGCTCGGCGACTCTTCGCAACGAGTATCAGGGCTGGCTACTTTGCAGGATGCCGGCCCTGAGCAGTTGAGCTTTTTGGCCAATACGCAGTATAGAAAATATCTCGCGACGACCCGAGCGGGTGCAGTGCTGCTTACAGCCAGGGACGCTGAAGGCTATACGGGGGCGGCGCTCATCGTCGTTAACCCTTATCTCGCTTATGCGCGCCTTTCGCATTTGTTCGAAATCCGGCTGCAAGCGCCGGTCGGCATTCATCCCAGCGCAATCATTGATCCCAGTGCTGAAATTGATCCGACTGCGCGCATTGCTGCGCAGGTGGTGATCGAAGCTGATGCCTGGATTGGGCCGAACGTTGAAATCGGGCCGCAATCGGTGGTTGGCGCGCGCAGTCGTATCGGCGCCGGTGGTCGGCTGGCGGCACGGGTGACCCTGTGCCATGACGTGATTATCGGTGAACGGGTGGTCATCCAGCCTGGTGCCGTGATTGGCGGTGAAGGCTTCGGTTTTGCCAACGAGCAGGGTAGCTGGGAGAAAATCGCTCAACTCGGCGGCGTGCATATCGGCGACGATGTCGAGATTGGTGCTAATACCACCATCGACCGTGGCGCTATATCGAACACTGTGATCGGCAACGGCGTGAAGCTGGATAATCAGATCATGATCGCGCACAACGTCCAGATCGGTGATAACACGGCCATGGCCGGCTGTTCGGGGATTTCCGGCAGTACGAAAATCGGTCGTAACTGCATGATTGCCGGCGGTGCCGGCCTCGTTGGGCATATCGAGGTCTGCGATAACGTCTTCATTACCGGCATGACGATGGTCACTCGGTCGATTACCGAGCCGGGAAGCTATTCGTCAGGGACGGCCATGCAGACGGCAGCGGAGTGGCGTAAGAGCGCCGCTCGGATTCGTCATCTCGACGACATGGCTCGCCGACTGCAACAAGTGGAAAAACGCCTGGCTTCCGTGACCCCGCGCGGGGATACGTCTTCTGATGCCTGACCCTGTCGTCTGAGTGCCCCTGCTAGAGGCCTTCGCCAGCGGGTTGCATGGCTGTGATGCCGTGCTGGCTCCCATAATCCTTACGGGCTTTTTCTTCATATGATGGATATCAACGAGATTCGCGAATACCTTCCCCACCGTTACCCCTTTCTGCTGGTCGATCGGGTGGTGGAGCTGGACACGGATGCCAAGCGGGTTCGCGCCTACAAGAACGTCACCATCAACGAACCGTTCTTCAACGGGCATTTCCCTCAGCACCCGATCATGCCGGGCGTGTTGATCATCGAGGCGATGGCGCAGGCCGCCGGGCTGCTCGGTTTCAAGATGATGGGGGTGAAGCCAGCCGACGGCACACTTTATTATTTCGTCGGTTCGGACAAGTTGCGTTTTCGCCAGCCCGTCGTACCGGGCGATCAGCTGACTCTCGAAGCAACCTTCATCAGTGCCAAACGTGGGATATGGAAGTTCGATTGCCGCGCCAGCGTTGATGGCAAACCCGTATGCTCTGCCGAAATCATTTGTGCGGAACAGAAAATATGAGTTTGATCGACCCTCGCGCCATCGTCGATCCTGCGGCCCGGCTGGCGGATGACGTCCAGGTCGGACCCTGGTCGATCATCGGCCCGGACGTCGAAATAGGCGAGGGGACGGTGATCGCGCCTCACGTGATCATCAAGGGACCGACCCGCATCGGGCGGCACAATCGGATTTTCCAGTTTTCCTCGGTGGGCGAAGATACGCCCGACCTCAAGTACAAGGGCGAACCGACCCGCCTGGTGATCGGCGATCACAACGTTATCCGTGAAGGGGTGACCATTCACCGTGGGACGGTGCAGGATCGAAGCGAGACCACCATCGGCGACCACAACCTGATCATGGCCTACGCTCACATCGGGCATGACAGCGTGATCGCCAATCACTGCATCCTGGTGAACAATACCGCGCTGGCGGGCCATGTACACGTTGGCGACTGGGCGATTCTGTCTGGCTATACCCTGGTCCATCAGTACTGCCACATTGGCGCATATAGCTTTTCGGGGATGGGCACTACGATCGGCAAGGACGTTCCGGCGTTCGTCACTGTATTTGGCAATCCAGCCGAGGCGCGCAGCATGAATTTCGAAGGCATGCGCCGTCGAGGTTTTAGCTCCGAGGCTATCCTGGCGCTGCGCAACGCCTACAAAATCGTCTATCGCAAGGGGCTGACGGTCGAAGCCGCGCTGGCTGCGCTCGCTGAAGATGCTCAGGGTTTTCCGGAAGTGGCGCTGTTCCGGGACTCGGTGCAATCCTCGAATCGCGGTATCACTCGCTGATATGCCCAGGCCGCTGACAATCGCGCTGGTGGCCGGCGAAGCCTCCGGCGATATCCTGGGCTCCGGTCTGATGCAAGCGCTCAAGGCGCGGCATCCGGATGTTCAATTCATCGGTATCGGTGGCCCTCGAATGGAGGCGCAGGGTCTGAAGTCCTATTTTCCTATGGAGCGCCTGGCAGTAATGGGGCTGGTGGAGGTGCTCGGTCGACTGCCTGAGTTACTGGCACGCCGCAAGCGATTGTTGAAAACCTTGCTCGACGTGCGCCCCGACGTTTTCATCGGTATCGACGCACCGGATTTCAATCTGGACCTGGCGCTCAAACTACGGCGCAACGGTATGAAAACCGTGCATTACGTCAGCCCTTCGGTCTGGGCTTGGCGGCAGAAGCGCGTGTTGAAGATTCGTGACGCCTGTGACCTGATGCTCACGCTGTTTCCGTTCGAAGCGAAGTTCTACGACGCCCACCAGGTAGCGGTTCGCTTCGTTGGCCATCCATTGGCCGACACCATCGCTCTGGAGCCTGATCGCGCCGCGGCGCGTGCTGCGCTGGATCTTCCGCAGGAAGGATTGATCGTCGCTCTGATGCCCGGCAGCCGGGGCGGGGAGGTAGGCCGTCTCGGTGAGCTCTTCCTTAACGCGGCCGACCGGCTTCGTTCGATGCGTTCGGGCATTCGTTTCGTGGTGCCTTGTGCCAGCCCAGAGCGCCGCGTTCAGCTCGAACAGATGCTGGTTGGGCGAGATCTTCCGTTGACACTGCTCGATGGTCATTCCCATGAGGCGTTGGCCGCCTGCAACGCGGTGCTGATCGCCTCCGGTACCGCGACGCTCGAAGCTTTGCTGTACAAGCGACCAATGGTCGTAGCCTATAGCGTTGCGCCATTGACGTTCCGTATCCTCAAACGCATGGTGAAAAGTCCTTACGTGGCCTTGCCCAATCTACTTGCTCAACGCTTGCTGGTGCCGGAACTTTTGCAGGACGCGGCGACCCCGGAAGCGATGGCACAGCTATTGTCGCCTTTGCTGGACAACGGTGATGTACAGACCGAGGGCTTCGACGCCATTCATCGAACCCTGCGCTGTGACGCGTCGAGTCAGGCCGCTAGCGCGGTGCTCGAGTTGGTCGGGGCGAATTGATGCAGATGGGACTGGATTTCAACCTGGTCGAAGAGCTGGTCGCCGGCGTCGATGAAGTGGGCCGCGGCCCGCTTTGCGGTCCCGTCGTGACAGCAGCGGTTATTCTAAATCCGCGACGCCCCATCGAGGGGCTCAATGATTCGAAGAAGCTGACCGAAGCGCGACGTGAGGCACTGTTCGATGAAATCTGCGAAAAGGCGCTAGCGTGGTGCATCGCGCGCGCCGAGGTGCAGGAGATAGACCAGCTGAACATCCTCCACGCCACCATGCTGGCGATGCAGCGCGCGGTTGAAGGTCTGAGCGTGACGCCACGGTTGGCACTGATCGACGGCAATCGCTGCCCACAGCTTGCAGTGCCCAGCGCCTCGGTAATACAGGGTGATGGGCAGGTGCCCGCAATCGCGGCTGCCTCGATCCTGGCCAAGGTCAGTCGTGATCGGGAAATGTGTGCGCTGGATCTGTGCTATCCCGGCTATGGCCTCGCCGCGCATAAAGGCTATCCGACCCCGAACCACCTGGAAGCGCTGCAGCGGCTTGGTCCAACGATAATTCATCGTCGTTCGTTTGCGCCTGTACGCATTCTGCTAGAGCAGGCCACTCTGGCCGAGCCCGTCAGCGTCACGGTCGCTTTGCCGGTCTGAAACCGCCGTCGCGACCTCTGACGAAGCAATCCATCACCAGCCGCCTTAATCAAGCAGGCTTTCCGGTACAATTCCCGGCTTGTCGTTTCGCCAGTCCAAGGTTCGTTCATGCCCGTCTCTTTCGTCCATCTTCGTCTGCACACTGAATATTCCCTGGTCGATGGACTGGTGCGCGTAAAGCCGCTGGTGAAGTCGGTGGCAGGCGCAGGCATGCCGGCGGTCGCTGTCACGGATCAGAGCAACATGTGCTCCCTGGTCAAGTTCTACAAGGCCGCCCAGGGGGCGGGGATCAAGCCTATCTGTGGCGCCGATATCTGGCTCGCCAGTCGCGAGGAAGATGGCCCGCTCAGCCGATTGACGCTGCTGGCGATGAACAGCAAGGGCTATCGGAATCTCACCGAGCTGGTGTCGCGTGGTTGGACCGAGGGGCAGCGCAACGATCAGATCATCATTGAGCGAGACTGGGTCAAGGCGGCAGCCGACGGACTGATCGCACTGTCCGGCGCCAAGGAAGGGGAGATTGGCCATGCCCTGCTGGACGGCGAGGAGGCGCTAGCCGATGCGCTGCTGGCCGAGTGGCAGGCGGTCTTTCCGCAACGTTTCTATCTCGAAGTGCAGCGCACCAGCCGAGTCAACGACGAAGAGCATCTGCATGCGGCCGTAGCATTGGCGCAGCGTTGCAGCGTCCCGTTGGTGGCCACCAATGACGTGCGCTTTCTCAAACAGGAAGATTTCGAAGCTCACGAAACGCGGGTTTGCATCGGTGAAAGCCGCACCCTCGACGATTCGCGGAGGCCGCGCAACTATTCCGATCAGCAGTACCTGAAAACACCTGAGGAAATGTGGGAGCTGTTCAGCGATCTGCCCGAAGCGCTGGAGAACACGGTCGAGATCGCCCGTCGCTGCAATATCGAGGTGCAGTTGGGAACATACTTCCTGCCCGACTTCCCCGTGCCGGACGGCATGACAATGGACGAGTACTTCCGCAAGGTCTCGTTCGATGGGCTTGATGAGCGTCTTGAGGTGTTGCTGCCCAAGGATACGCCCGACTATGAGGCGAAGAAGCAGGTCTATGTCGATCGCCTGAATTTCGAGCTCGACATCATCATCCAGATGGGCTTCCCGGGTTACTTTCTGATCGTTATGGACTTCATCCAGTGGGCGAAGAATAACGGCGTGCCGGTGGGTCCGGGACGAGGGTCGGGTGCGGGTTCTCTGGTCGCCTATGTGCAGAAGATTACCGACCTCGACCCGCTGGCCTACGATCTGCTATTCGAGCGATTCCTCAATCCTGAGCGCGTCTCCATGCCCGACTTCGACGTCGACTTCTGCATGGATGGCCGCGATCGAGTCATCGATTACGTGGCCGAAAAATACGGCCGCAACGCGGTCAGCCAGATCATCACCTTCGGCACCATGGCGGCCAAAGCCGTGGTTCGCGATGTGGCGCGCGTGCAAGGCAAGTCGTACGGCCTGGCTGATCGACTGTCGAAGATGATCCCCTTCGAAGTCGGCATGACGCTAGAAAAAGCCTATGAAATGGAAGAGCCTCTTAGGGACTTCTTGGCTGTTGACGAAGATGCCCGAGAAATCTGGGACATGGCGCTCAAGCTCGAAGGCATCACGCGCGGCACCGGTAAGCACGCCGGCGGGGTGGTGATCGCGCCGACCAAGCTCACCGATTTCGCGCCCATTGCTTGCGATGACGAGGGCGGCAGCCTGGTCACGCAGTTCGACAAGGACGATGTCGAGCAGGCGGGATTGGTCAAGTTTGACTTCCTTGGCCTACGGACCCTGACGATCATCAAATGGGCCATGGAAACGATCAACCGCGAGCAGGCCAAGAAGGGCCTGGAGCCGCTGAACATCGACTTCATCCCGCTGGACGACAAGCCGACCTTCTCGCTTTTGCAGAAGGCCGAAACCACGGCGGTGTTCCAACTTGAATCGCGCGGCATGAAGGAGCTGATCAAGAAGCTCAAGCCGGATTGCCTGGAAGACCTCATCGCTCTGGTGGCGCTGTTTCGTCCCGGCCCGCTGCAGTCCGGCATGGTTGACGACTTCATCAACCGGAAACATGGTCGCGCAGAGATCTCCTATCCCCATTCGGACTACCAATACGAAGGCCTCAAGCCGGTACTGGCGCCCACCTACGGCATCATCCTGTATCAGGAGCAGGTGATGCAGATCGCTCAGGTCATGGGCGGCTATACGCTCGGTCAGGCGGACATGCTGCGCCGCGCCATGGGTAAGAAAAAGCCCGAGGAGATGGCCAAGCAGCGCGGCGGCTTCATTGAGGGTTGTGCCAATAACGGCATCGATGCTGATCTGGCGGGCAACATCTTCGACCTGGTAGAAAAGTTTGCCGGCTACGGCTTCAACAAATCTCACTCGGCTGCCTACGGTCTGGTCTCGTACCAGACGGCCTGGCTCAAGGCGCATTACCCGTCGCCGTTCATGGCCGCAGTGTTGTCGGCGGATATGCATAACACCGACAAGGTGGTCACGCTGATTGAAGAATGCCGCAGCATGAAGCTGCGCATCGACGCGCCGGATGTGAACAACTCGGAATTCAAATTCACCGTAAGCGACGAGGGGCGGATCATCTACGGGCTGGGCGCCATCAAGGGCGTCGGTGAGGGGCCGGTGGAAGCGATCTGTGAGTGCCGTAACGAAGGGGGGCCGTTCAAGGACTTGTTCGATTTCTGCAGCCGCGTCGATCTCAAACGCATCAACAAGAGAACCCTGGAGGCGCTGATCCGAGGAGGTGCACTGGATCGGCTCGGGCCGTACTTCTCTGATGAGCCAAAGGCCTATCAGGCCAATATCGACCGCAATCGCGCGGTGCTTATGTCGGCAATGGAGGAAGCCATCCAGGCGGCGGAGCAGACTGCGCGCAGCCTCGACAGTGGCCATGCGGACCTGTTTGGCGGATTGTTCGCCGAGCCCGAAGCGGACGTGTACGCCAATCACCGCAAGGCTCGCGAGTTGTCATTGAAAGAGCGCCTGAAGGGAGAAAAAGACACGCTGGGCCTGTATCTCACCGGCCATCCGATCGACGAGTATGAGGGTGAAGTACGTCGTTTCGCCCGTCAGCGGATCATCGACCTACGACCAGCTCGGGGCGAACAGACCATTGCCGGGCTTATCGTCAATTTGCGTGTGATGAAGAACAAGAAAGGCGACAAGATGGGCTTCATTACCCTGGATGACCGGTCCGGACGAATCGAGGCGTCGCTTTTCGCCGAAGCCTTCAACAGTGCGCAGGCTCTGCTACAGACCGACGCGCTCGTGGTAGTGGAAGGCGAGGTCAGCAACGATGACTTCTCCGGCGGCCTGCGCCTGCGCGCCAAGCGAGTGATGAGCCTGGAGGAGGCGCGTACCGGGCTGGCTGAGAGCTTGCGGGTGAAGGTCGCCAGCGATGCGCTCAAGGGTGATCGAGTACGCTGGCTGGCCGATGTTTGCGGGCGTCACCGCGGCGCCTGTCCGATCACGCTGGAGTACACCGGTAGCGACGCGCGGGCGCTTTTGCAGTTTGGCGAAACCTGGCGGATCGATCCGGCCGACAACTTGATTCAGGCATTGCGTGACCAGTTCGGGCGCGACAACGTCTTTCTGCAATACCGATAGCGGGACGTAGCGGATCTGCGCGCCAATTCTGGTGCGCGACCCGAATGATGTCCCTAACCGGCTCGATCCTGGATCGGGTCATGATTGCGAACATTTTGTTCGACCTGAATGCGTCCGTCCCGTAAGGTAGGGCGCAAAAAACGGAACAGCCTCCCGGCCGCCTGGCCGTCGACGCATGACGGATGCCTATGAACCCGAATTTTCTCGATTTCGAACAGCCGATCGCCGACCTGCAAGCCAAGATCGAAGAATTGCGCCTGGTTGGTAACGACAACTCGCTGAATATCGGCGATGAAATTGCCCGCCTGCAAGACAAGAGTGAGTCGCTCACCGAGAGCATCTTCGGCAATCTCACCAGCTGGCAGATTGCCCGCTTGGCTCGCCACCCGCAGCGTCCCTACACACTCGATTACATCAGCCATCTCTTTACCGAATTCGAAGAGCTGCATGGCGATCGCCACTTCTCCGATGACGCTGCTATCGTTGGCGGTACGGCGCGCCTGAACGGTGAGCCGGTCATGATCATCGGTCACCAGAAAGGCCGTGAGGTCCGGGAGAAGGTGCGCCGCAACTTCGGCATGCCGCGTCCGGAAGGCTATCGTAAAGCCTGCCGTCTGATGGAAATGGCCGAGCGCTTCAAGATGCCGATCCTGACCTTTATCGATACCCCGGGTGCCTATCCTGGCATCGATGCTGAAGAGCGCAACCAGAGCGAGGCGATTGCCTGGAACCTGCGGGTCATGGCACGTCTGAAAACACCGATCATTGCCACGGTAATCGGTGAGGGCGGTTCGGGCGGTGCGTTGGCAATCGGTGTCTGCGATCAGCTGAATATGCTGCAGTATTCCACCTACGCGGTAATCTCGCCCGAAGGCTGTGCCTCGATTCTCTGGCGTACCGCGGACAAGGCGCCGGAAGCGGCCGAGGCCATGGGTGTCACTGCCGAGCGTCTGAAAGACCTGGGAATCGTCGACAAAGTGATCTCCGAGCCGTTGGGCGGCGCCCATCGGAATCCGGCTTCGACAGCTGCATCCTTGCGCGAAGAGCTGACCGCTCAGCTCGAAATGCTCAAGGGGCTCGACACCGAAGCGTTGCTTACCCGTCGCTACGAGCGTCTGATGAGCTACGGTATCGCCTGACTTTTACCTCGGGTTGCTAAAAGCGGCGGGCTATCCCGCCGTTTTTTATGCCTGCTGCAAAAGCCAATGACGCAAGCGTCCCTGGGGCTCGCCTGCTGCGCCTGGTCTTTCCGGTTTATGCTGGCCGCTATTCGTATGTCCCTGTGTTCCTGTGTTTGCAGAGCTGCTACCCATGTCTCTCGAGTCCCGCCTGCTTGATGCCCTGCAACCCTGGCGTGCCGCGCCTCGTTGGCACGTGGCGTTTTCTGGCGGGCTCGACTCAAGCGTACTGCTGCATATGTTGGCGCGCTTATCGGCTCGCGAGCGACTGCCACCGATAAGCGCGATCCATATTCACCATGGGCTGCAGTCGGTTGCTGATGGCTGGCCGGCGCATTGTCGATCGTTCTGCAAAGCGCTGGGCTTGGAGCTCCAGGTCGTACCCGTTCGGGTCGAGCCCGGCACAAGCCTAGAGCGCGCAGCCCGAGAGGCGCGCTATGCCGCGCTCGGCGAACAGGTGCGCACTGCCGAGGTGCTGTTCACTGCCCAGCATCGAGACGATCAGGCCGAAACATTGCTTTTTCGTCTGCTGCGCGGCGCGGGCGTGCGGGGGCTTGCCGGCATGCCCGCCGCACGAGTGCTGGGCGGCGGTTGGCTGGTGCGGCCACTGCTGAACGCCAGACGTGCTGAGCTCGAAGCCTATGCGCAAGCGCACGGGCTGGTCTGGATCGATGATCCGAGCAATCAATGCACCGATCACGCGCGCAACTACCTTCGTCATGAGGTCATGCCGCTGCTGCAGCGTCGCTGGCCGGGCGTGTCGGGCAGCATGGCGCGCGCGGCCGGGCATCTCGCCGAGGCGCAGCACTTGCTGAACGAACTGGCCGAGATCGATCTTCACCAAGCTCGGCCGAACGGGCGTCATCCATGGCTGGCAATACCGAATCTCTCCCTGTCTGCACTGACGAAGCTCAGTCCGGCCCGCCAGCGCAATGCGCTACGGCATTGGCTGGTGGGGCGGACGACGCTTCCCGATAGCGATCATTGGGTCGGCTGGGACGCGTTGCGCGACGCCGCAGTGGATGCCGCGCCGGTCTGGCGGTTGGCCGCAGGCGAAATGCATAGGGGAGACGGACGCATCTGGTGGCTTTCCGGGCCCTGGCTGGTGGCGCCGACCGAGCCGGTCCACTGGCTGCGGCCTGATACCGCTCTCCAACTGCCAAGCAATGGCAGCCTGCGCCTGGCAGGCCACCACGACAGCAAGGGCTCGCTACAGGTACGTTACCGCCAGGGCGGTGAGTCGCTGAACGTGCCCGCGCGAGGGCGGCGTGACCTCAAGCGATTGCTCAACGAGGCCGGAGTGCCGGGTTTCGTTCGCCCGCGCCTGCCATTGCTCTACCGCGGTGACGAGCTGGTTGCCGTGGCGAATCTGCCGCAGTTGAATGCCCAGGCGCTGTCACTGATCTGGACGCCGCCGACCGACGTCAGGTTTGAGCTGATGGGGTCTTTCGAGTAGACTACGCTCCCGTCCCAATACAGCTTTCTGCGGCTTTCTTCGAAAACCGTAGCAGTTGCGCTATTGCCGCCCCAGGCGCAGTGGCACCTTCGCTTTTCCCCGGCGGCGCTGACCGCTTAACGCAGACTTCTAGGGTTTTTCATGACGCGCTACATCTTCGTCACGGGTGGTGTTGTTTCTTCATTGGGGAAAGGCATCGCCTCGGCTTCATTGGCGGCCATCCTGGAGGCGCGGGGCCTGAAGGTCACGATGCTCAAGCTGGACCCTTACATCAACGTCGATCCGGGCACCATGAGCCCGTTTCAGCACGGTGAAGTGTTCGTTACCCACGACGGCGCTGAGACCGATCTGGACTTGGGTCACTATGAGCGGTTCATCCGCACGACCATGACCCAGAACAACAATTTCACCACCGGCCGTGTTTACGAAGACGTGCTGCGTCGCGAGCGCCGCGGTGATTACTTGGGCGCGACCATCCAGGTCATCCCGCACATCACTGACGAGATCAAACGCCGGATCATCAAGGGCGCTGGTGATGCTGATGTCGCGCTGGTGGAAGTTGGCGGTACCGTTGGCGATATCGAGTCGCAACCTTTCCTCGAGGCGATCCGCCAGCTTCGTGTCGAAGTCGGTGCCAAGCGCGCCATGCTGATGCACCTGACGCTGGTGCCGTACATCGCCACCGCTGGCGAGACCAAGACCAAGCCGACTCAGCACTCGGTCAAGGAGCTGCGCTCCATTGGCCTGCAGCCTGACGTGCTGGTCTGCCGCTCCGACCATCCTATCGATGTGTCCTCGCGCCGCAAGATCGCGTTGTTCACTAACGTCGAAGAGCGCGCGGTGATCAGCCTGGAAGATGTCGACACCATCTATAAGATCCCAGGTGTTCTGCATGCGCAGGGTCTGGACGATTTCGTCGTCGAGCGCTTCGGCCTGGAATGCGGCGGCGCTGACCTCTCCGAATGGGACCGCGTAGTAGACGCGAAGCTGAATCCTGAAAGAGAAGTCACCATCGCCATGGTCGGCAAATACATGGAACTTCTGGATGCTTACAAATCTCTGATCGAGGCGATGAGCCACGCCGGGATCCAGAGCCGTACCAAAGTGAACCTTCGTTACATCGACTCCGAAGATATCGAAAACCAGGGCACCGGTCTGTTGGAAGGCATGGATGCGATTCTGGTTCCGGGCGGTTTCGGCTTGCGCGGCGTCGAAGGCAAGATTGCCACGGTCAAATACGCGCGCGAGAACAAGATTCCTTATCTCGGCATCTGCCTCGGCATGCAGGTGGCGGTAATCGAGTTCGCCCGTGACGTGCTCGGCTGGACCGACGCCAACTCGACCGAGTTCGACAAGGACAGCGGTCATCCCGTTGTCGGTCTGATCACCGAGTGGGCGGATGCTACCGGCACTGTGGAGACCCGTACCGATGCTTCCGACTTGGGCGGTACCATGCGTCTGGGTGCGCAGGAGTGCGGCCTTGAGGCGGGCTCCAATGTCTTTGCTTGCTATGGCAAGGAGCGCATCGTCGAGCGCCACCGCCATCGCTATGAAGTGAACAACAATCTGTTGCCACAGCTGCAGGCAGCCGGCTTGAAAATCACTGGTCGCTCGGGCGACGGTGCACTGGTCGAAGTAGTCGAAGCACCTGATCATCCATGGTTCGTGGCCTGCCAGTTCCACCCGGAATTCACTTCCACACCACGCGACGGCCATCCGCTGTTCAGTGGTTTCGTCAAGGCAGCGCTGGATCACAAGGCGGGCAAGGCATGAGCCAGAAGACCATCCGCGTCGGCAATATCGAAATTGCCAACGACAAGCCGTTCGTGCTGTTCGGTGGCATGAACGTGCTGGAGTCCCGCGACCTCGCGCTGCAGATTTGCGAAACCTATGTGAAGGTCACTGAGAAGCTCGGTATTCCTTATATTTTCAAGGCCAGTTTCGACAAGGCCAATCGCTCGTCCATCAACTCCTTCCGTGGCCCGGGCCTGGAAGAGGGCCTGCGCATCTTTGAAGAAGTGAAGAAAGCCTTTGGCGTGCCGGTGATCACTGATGTGCACGAGCCCCATCAGGCACAGCCGGTGGCCGAGGTCTGCGACATCATCCAGTTGCCGGCCTTCCTCTCGCGCCAGACCGACTTGGTAGTTGCAATGGCCAAAACAGGTGCGGTGATCAACATCAAGAAAGCCCAGTTTCTCGCGCCGCAGGAAATGAAGCACATTCTTACCAAGTGCGAAGAAGCCGGTAACGATCAGTTGATTCTCTGCGAGCGCGGCTCGTCGTTTGGCTACAACAACCTGGTGGTCGACATGCTCGGTTTCGACATCATGAAGCGGATGCAATATCCGGTGATCTTCGATGTCACACATGCGCTGCAGATGCCGGGAGGCCGCGCCGATTCTGCCGGAGGCCGTCGTGCGCAAGTCACCGATCTGGCCAAGGCCGGCCTTAGCCAGGGGCTTGCCGGTTTGTTCCTCGAGGCGCACCCGGATCCTGAGAATGCCAAGTGTGATGGTCCCTGCGCCCTGCGTCTGGATAAGCTCGAACCGTTCCTCACCCAGCTCAAGCAGCTGGATGACCTGATCAAGAATTTTTCGCCAATCGAAACTGCTTGAAGCCTTGAAGCTATCTACGGAGTGTTAATAAAAATGGCAAAGATCGTCGACATCAAAGGGCGTGAGGTTCTCGACTCCCGCGGTAATCCCACCGTGGAAGCGGACGTTATCCTGGATAACGGCATCATCGGCAGCGCCTGTGCGCCGTCGGGTGCATCCACCGGTTCCCGCGAGGCGCTGGAGCTGCGCGATGGCGACAAGAGCCGTTACATGGGCAAGGGTGTGCTGAAAGCGGTCAGCAACATCAACGGCCCTATCCGTGATCTGCTGCTGGGCAAGGATCCTTTGGATCAGAAGGCACTGGACCGCGCAATGATCGAGCTGGACGGTACCGAGAACAAGGCATCGCTGGGCGCCAATGCGATCCTCGCCGTGTCGCTGGCCGCCGCCAAAGCTGCTGCCCAGGATCAGGACCTGCCGCTGTACGCACACATCGCCAACCTCAATGGCACGCCTGGTCAATACTCCATGCCGGTGCCAATGATGAACATCATCAACGGCGGCGAGCATGCCGACAACAACGTCGACATCCAGGAATTCATGGTGCAGCCGGTCGGCGCCAAGACCTTTGCCGATGCGCTGCGCATGGGCGCAGAGATCTTCCATCACCTGAAAGCCGTACTCAAAGCGCGCGGCCTGAGCACCTCGGTCGGTGACGAGGGCGGTTTCGCCCCGAACCTCGCATCCAACGAAGACGCTTTGGCGGCAATTGCCGAAGCTGTGGCCAACGCCGGCTACACGCTCGGTGATGACGTCACCCTGGCCCTCGACTGCGCCTCCAGCGAGTTCTTCAAGAATGGCAAATATGACCTGGCCGGCGAAGGCAAAGTCTTCGATGCTGCCGGTTTCGCCGACTACCTGGCTGGTTTGTCCGAGCGCTATCCGATCATCTCCATCGAAGACGGCATGGATGAGTCCGACTGGGACGGCTGGAAGGTTCTGACGGACAAGATCGGTAAGAAGGTCCAGCTGGTTGGCGACGATCTATTCGTGACCAACACCAAGATCCTCAAGGAAGGCATCGAGAAGGGCATCGGTAACTCGATCCTGATCAAGTTCAACCAGATCGGCTCGCTGACCGAAACGCTGGAAGCCATCCAGATGGCCAAAGCGGCCGGTTACACCGCGGTGATCTCGCATCGCTCCGGCGAGACCGAAGACAGCACCATTGCCGACCTGGCCGTAGGGACTGCCGCCGGCCAGATCAAGACCGGTTCGCTGTGCCGTTCCGATCGCGTCTCCAAGTACAACCAGCTGCTGCGTATCGAAGAGCAGCTCGGCGGAAAAGCAGCCTACAAAGGTCGTGCCGAGTTTCGCGCCTGAACCCAGGCATGCTAGAAAGGGCGGCGTTAGTCGCCCTTTTTTTGTGGATAGGGGGCAGCGCTGCTAAGGTCGTACGTCAAACGGCGCTTGCGGATCGCTCGCTCAGCAAAGGAAGGCCAAGCATGTCTTTGACCGCTGCCCATACACCGTTACTGGAAATCAATCGAATTCGTTCCATGCCGTCCATGCGCAGTCCCCACTGGTTGTTCGTTGTACTGATCCTGATGCTGGGCGGTCTGCAGTATCGTCTTTGGGTGGGCGAGGGCAGCCTTGCTCAGGTCAGTGGGCTGAACAAGCAGATCGCCGAACAGCAGGGCGAGAATCAGCGCCTTCTCGACCGCAACCGCATTCTCGAAGCCGAGGTAGTAGAGCTCAAGCAGGGCATGGAAACCGTCGAGGAGCGTGCGCGCCACGAACTTGGCATGGTCAAAGAGGGCGAAACTCTCTACCAGCTCACCGAGTGAAAGCGGCCATGCTTCCGTCTTTCTGGGTTGTCATCCCGGCTGCCGGTGTTGGCAGCCGCATGCGGGCCGATCGGCCCAAACAGTACCTGCCGCTGGCCGGCAAGACGATCATCGAACATACCATTGAATGCTTTCTCGATCATCCCCGGTTGCTGGGGGTGGTCGTCAGTCTGGCGACTGCAGATCCATACTGGCCACGGCTGGAATGTGCCAGTGATTCGCGTATTCAACGTGCCGACGGCGGAGCCGAGCGTGCCGAGTCGGTACTTTCGGGGTTGCGTCGTGTAGCGGAATTGGGCGCACGAGACGAACAATGGGTCCTGGTCCATGATGCGGCGCGTCCCAACCTGGCGCGTGAGGATCTCGACAGATTGCTCGCTGAATTGGCGAATGATCCAGTCGGCGGTCTGCTCGCTGTACCGGCGCGCGATACGCTAAAACGGGCAGGCGACGACGGACGCGTCCAGGAAACCATCGATCGCAGCGTTGTCTGGCAGGCATTCACGCCACAGATGTTTCGCCTCGGGGCGCTGCGTGATGCGCTCGCCGGGGCGCTCGAAGCTGGCGCGCCGGTCACCGACGAGGCCTCGGCACTGGAATGGGCGGGGCTTAGTCCGAAGCTGATCGAGGGGCGTGCGGATAATCTCAAGGTCACTCGTCCGGAAGATCTGCACGGGTTGGAACAGCGCTGGCAATCTTGATGGCCAGCGCTGTTCTGTCCGGCGAGAGTCCGTCTCCTCCCGCCGTCTCAGGGGCCGGTTGCTCGGCTAGTAGCGATAGATCGCCGCCGCGCCGCTCTGGGTGGGCATGCGTTCGGTGGGTACCGAGATCACTTCACCGCCTTGCTCCAGGGTCCAGATGGTCAGCTCGTCCAGCAGATCGGGCGTTGTGGCTGAATCATCATCGACCGCGAGTGCCTTGCCCTGTTCCTTGTCCGCGACGCCCGGAATCTGCCGCTCGGCTTCCACCAGCAGCGTCGCAACGCGACCTTCGATCGTGGCTTGGCCGATCTGCTCCAGCTGGTCGGTAGCGAGGCCTTGTCCACGCGACTCTCCGTACTGATTGATGAAGCCTTCGAGGCGCTTGATGTAGCGCGGCTGCATGACCATCCAGCTCTTTTCCCGCAGCTCATCGTGACTGAGCAGCGAGGCATCATTCTCGATGCCTTCGGGTAAAAGATGCTCGTTGTGGCTGTGCTTGCGGAAATGAGACTGGTGTTCGGGCAGCGCGGCGAGGATCAATGGCAGCCGGGATCTGCGGCTATGGTGTTCGAGAATGGCGCGGTCCACCTCGCGAAAGAATCGCTCGCGATCCCGGTCGATCTCATCCTGCCGCCCGGCGCCCCCGCTTTCCATCTGCATCGGATCACCGCGCTCGCTGGCGCGACCGTAGCCTTGAGGGAATCCGGTCTGGCCTTTTTCAGTCAGCTCACGGCCAAGTGCTTCCTCCAGGGTTTTCGGAACGCCGTCGGCAAGCGGCACTTCGTCAATGCCGTCCCGGTTGCCCTCGAACAGCCGAACCGAGTCCCGCGTGATCGCGAGAATCTGATAACGGTCGGCGGACTGGGCGATGCGCAGAAGCGGCTTGAGGTGCATACGGTCGTTGGCGACGGCGAGTTCCGGCACGCTGCGTTGCAGGCGGAATACCTCGAAGTAATCGGCTGCACCGAACACCGCCAGTCCGTCACGGTTGGCATTCCAGAAATCGACGTCGTCGATCAGGTCATGAAATGGCTTGAGTAATGTTTTGCTCTGGTCTGCGCGACCTTGCTGCCTGAGCGAATCCTCGAGCTGGCGGACCAGGTGCTTGAAGCGAATGGGGTCTTGCTGGCGCTCGGGAAAGCTGCGATGGGTGGGCTGGTATAACGACAGACAAGGGGCTTCGCGCTTTGCCAGCAGTTGAGACATGGTTTCACGATCGAGCAATCTGTTCATGCACGGCCTCTCTATAAATCAGATGGTTCGGTCCCTCGTGATGTGAACGGCCTGGTTCGGCAGGTCGCTATCAATGATGGTTGAATTTATCCAGCGCATGCGCCAGTGCATGGCTGAGCTTCTCCGCGGCACCGTCGATGGCAAGTGTTATGGAGTCGGCCTTGTGGGTCGTCGAGATCGGCTCGTGGCCTTTGACGCGGCCCTCCATCTGACAGCGCTTGTCCTGAGGGCCCTTCTTTCCGCTGTTCTCGTCGTTGAGATGAACTTCGACTCGGGTCAGCTGATCATCGAAACGCTCCAGCTCGCTCTCCACTGTTGCTTTTACGTGCTCCTCAAGGTTGCTGGTCACGTTGACGCTGTGATTGCTGTTCACCAGAATCTGCATGATGTCCTCCTGATTGAATCGCCGGGTAGCTCCAGGCAAAGCGCAAAGGGCACCGGCTACAGAATATCGACGTGGCCAGAATACCCGGGTTCCGCCTTAGCTTGGCAGTCGGACGCGCGGCGCAGTCGCAACTCAATCGCGTTGGTTGCTGTATTCGGGACGCATGGCAAGCCCCTCCTTGAGCGCCTGGATCAGCAATCGCACCTTCGGCAGCGGATAGCGGCGCTGCGGATAAACGGCCCAGACCGCCGTGTTCGGCGGCTGGTTGGCTTCCAATAGCGAAACGAGTTCGCCACGGCGTAGCGGTTCCTGTACGTAATAGTCTGGCAGCTGGCAAAGACCGAAGCCGCGCAGTGCGGCGTCGAGCACCGCCTGGCCGCTGTTGCAGCGCCAGTTGCCGGTGGGTTTGAAGGGCTGTTCGCGACCGTCCACTCGAAGCATCCAGGTGTCGCCCGTGCCGACCAGACAGTTATGTCGAGCCAACTCCGACAACGTGTGCGGTCGTCCGTAGTGCTCGAGGTAGGCTGGTGCGGCACAGAGATACATGGCGCGAGGCGCAAGACGCGTCGCTACCAGGCGAGACTCGCTGAGCCGGCCGAGGCGTATTGCCAGATCGTAGCCCTCCTGGACCAGATCAAGGGTGCGGTTCGAGAGCTCGATCTCGACTCGCAGCTGTGGATGCTGCGCCATGAACTCGTTGACCAGCGGCACGATGAAGCGCTCGCCATAGGCCACCGCGGCGGTCATGCGCAGCAGGCCCGTCGGTGCGGCGTGCAGATCGCTGATGGCACGAAAGGCTTCGTCGCGCTCCTCGATCAATCGCTGGCAGCGCGCCAGAAAGGTGTGGCCCGCTTCAGTCAGTGAGACCCGCCGAGTGGTGCGGTAGAGCAGCCGAGCCTGCAGACGTTCTTCGAGGCGCGCCACCTGACGGCTGACGTGTGACGATGAAACCCGCAGCTGTTCTGCAGCACGCATGAAGCTTCCGCATTCCGCTACAGCGACGAACTCATCGACACCTTCCCAGCGATCCAATGGCGGCTCCTTACTACGAACAGTGTCAGGGAGTCGTGATTATCCCTGCGTGGCAATAATGTTTCCATAAACGGCTGATTAACCTCACCACCCGAGCAAACTACACTGCGCTGATGTTCACCCTCCAAGAGTAGAGTCCATGACTATCAAGTCCCGTGCTGCAGTTGCCTTCGCTCCCAATCAGCCCTTGCAGATCGTTGAGGTGGATGTCGAGCCGCCAAAGGCGGGTGAGGTGCTGGTGCGTATCGTTGCGACCGGCGTCTGCCATACCGATGCTTACACGCTGTCCGGGGAGGATTCCGAGGGGGTTTTTCCTTGCATTCTTGGGCACGAGGGGGGCGGAATCGTCGAAGCGGTCGGCGAAGGCGTCACCTCCGTGGCGGTCGGCGACCACGTCATCCCGCTGTATACGGCCGAGTGCCGCCAGTGCAAGTTCTGCATGTCCGGCAAGACCAACCTCTGCAGCTCTGTGCGCGCCACTCAGGGCAAGGGTCTGATGCCGGACGGCACTACGCGGTTCTCCTATAAGGGCGAGCCGATCTACCACTACATGGGCACCTCGACCTTTTCCGAATACACCGTGCTGCCTGAAGTCTCCGTGGCGAAGATCCCCAACGAGGCACCGCTGGAAAAGGTCTGTTTGCTGGGTTGCGGCGTCACAACCGGTATCGGCGCGGTACTCAACACCGCCAAGGTAGAAGAGGGAGCCACCGTGGCGGTCTTCGGACTCGGTGGCATCGGTCTGGCTGCGATCATCGGTGCGAAGATGGCTGGGGCCAGCCGGATCATCGCGATCGACATCAATCCTTCCAAGTTCGCCATCGCCGAAGAACTGGGCGCTACCGACTTCGTCAACCCGAAGGACCATGAGAAGCCGATCCAGGAGGTCATCGTCGAAATGACAGACGGTGGCGTGGACTATTCCTTTGAGTGCGTAGGCAACGTCCAGCTGATGCGCGCCGCCCTCGAATGTGCCCACAAGGGGTGGGGTGAGTCGGTAATCATCGGCGTCGCCGGTGCCGGGCAGGAGATCAGTACGCGCCCCTTCCAGCTGGTCACGGGTCGCGTCTGGCGCGGTAGTGCCTTCGGCGGGGTGAAGGGGCGGACCGAGCTGCCGAACTACGTGGCCAAAGCCCAGAGCGGAGAGATTCCACTGGATACTTTCATCACCCACAACATGGGGCTGGAAGAGATCAATCAGGCATTCGATCTGATGCACGAAGGCAAGAGCATTCGGACCGTTATTCATTTCTAGACGACAGCTGGAAGTTAGAAGCTGGAGGTGAATGGCGGACGTGATCTGCGCTTGGCTTCCAGTTTTCAGTTTCGGAGGATCATTTAATGACGCTTGAAATTATTTCCAGCCAGAAAAGCTTTGGCGGCTGGCACAAGCGCTATCGGCATCGTTCCACCAACCTGAGCTGCGACATGACCTTCGCCGTCTATCTGCCACCCCAGGCGGAGCAGGGCGGAAAGCTACCGGTGCTGTACTGGCTATCCGGCTTGACGTGCACCGACGAGAATTTCATGCAGAAGGCGGGCGGACACCGGCTGGCGGCTGAACTCGGCCTGGTCATCGTCGCGCCGGACACCAGCCCGCGCGGCGCTGGCGTGCCCGATGATCCGGAGGCGGCTTACGATTTCGGGCTCGGGGCGGGTTTCTACCTCAACGCGTCGCAGGAGCCCTGGGCTCAGCATTACCGCATGCATGATTATGTCGTCGATGAGCTGCCATCGCTGGTCGAGGCCAATTTTCCGGTGTCCGACAAGCGCGGCATTAGCGGCCATTCGATGGGAGGGCACGGCGCCTTGGTCTGTGCATTGAAGAACCCGGGTCGCTACCTATCGCTGTCTGCCTTCGCGCCCATTAGCAACCCCGCCGATTGCCCATGGGGCGAAAAAGCTTTTTCCGGGTATCTGGGTGAAGATCGTTCTCGCTGGCGCGAATGGGATGCCTGCACGCTGATCGCCAAGGCCGAAGAGAAGTTGCCGATTCTGGTGGACCAGGGTGATCGCGACGATTTCATGGCCAGCCAGCTCAAGCCCGAGGCCCTCGAGGCCGCTGCCAGAGCGGCGGAGCATCCGCTGACACTGCGCATCCAGCCCGGCTATGACCATAGCTACTACTTCATCGCCAGTTTCATCGATGACCATCTGCGCCATCATGCGCAGGCGTTGAAAGCCTAGGGCGGATGGCGGCAAGTCTTCCCGCGCGCCGGGCTCGGCTGACGCATGGCTGAATAGGCCATATCGGTCATACGCCCGGGCGCTTGGAAAACGCTTCGCGGTTTCACTCCCACGAATGGCCCTCGGTGATGTGCGGTTGTTCGAGCACAAGAAAAAAGGCCCGACCGGGCAACCGGTCGGGCCTTTCCATCGCAAGGAGCTAGAGCGACGGATAATCGGTATAGCCTTCGGCGCCCTTGGCGTAGAACAGTTCGGGGCGTGGCTCGTTGAGTGGCGCGTCCTGACGTAGGCGCTGGGCTAGGTCAGGGTTGGCGATGTAGGGAATGCCGAAGGCCACGGCATCTGCCTTGCCTTCTGCCAGCCAGGCGTTTGCCTGGTCCTTGGTGAAACGTTCGTTGGCGATGTAGACGCCTCCGAAGATCTGCTTGAGCTGCGGACCTAGGCTATCTTCGCCGGCTTTTTCGCGGCTGCAGATGAACGCGATGCCGCGCTTGCCCAGCTCGCGGGCCACGTAGCCGAAGGTTTCGGCGCGATTGGAATCACCCATGTCGTGGGAATCGGCTCGCGGCGCCAGATGCATGCCGACACGACCGGCTCCCCATACGCTGACCACGGCATCGGTTACTTCGAGTATCAGACGCGCGCGGTTTTCCAATGAGCCGCCGTACTGATCGGTGCGCTGATTGGTGCTGTCCTGCAGAAACTGATCGAGCAGATAACCGTTGGCGCCGTGGATTTCGACCCCATCGAAACCGGCCTCGCGTGCGTTTTCGGCGCCCTTGCGGTAAGCCTCGACGATGCCTGCTATTTCCGCCGTTTCCAACGCACGCGGCGTTTCGTAGTCCTTCATCGGGCGAACCAGGCTGACATGCCCGGCGGGCTTGATCGCGCTGGGTGCGACCGGTAACTCACCGTCGAGGTAGATTGGATCGGAAATCCGGCCAACGTGCCAGAGCTGCAGGATGATCTTGCCGCCCTTGGCGTGTACCGCGTCGGTGACCTGCTTCCAACCTTGAACCTGTTCGGACGACCAGATGCCGGGCGTGTCCGGATAGCCGACGCCCATCGGCGTGACCGATGTGGCTTCGCTGATGATCAGGCCGGCGTTGGCGCGCTGAGCATAGTACTCGGCAATCAGCTCACCCGGCACACGGCCCGGCTCGGCGCGGCAGCGGGTCAGCGGAGCCATGATGACGCGGTTGTTCAGTTCCAGATCGCCGATCTTGATGGGGTCGAAAAGTGTAGGCATAGCGGTGCCGCTCCTGGGGGTAGGGGTCGATGAGAACGCTCAGAGTTCCTGGCCGATACGGGCCAGAAAATCCTGGATGGCTGGCTCGTTGCGCTTGAAGAAGTGCCACTGGCCGATCTTGCGATTGGTGATCAGCCCGGCACGCTGCAGCGTCGCCAGGTGAACGGATACGGTTGATTGCGACAGCCCTGCACGCTGGTCGATCTGCCCGGCACAGACACCGTTTTCCAGCGAGTGATGCTGCTCGGAAAAATAGCGTTGGGGTTCCTTCAGCCACTGCAGGATTTCCCGCCGCAGTGGGTGAGCAAGCGCTTTGATGATGTCGTCGAGTTCGTCGGGCATTGGTTCGCCTGGTTCGGTGTATCGCGATGGGACGAACTATATATCGTGATTTTCCGATATGGGATCGAACCGGTTGATGGTACTCATCACGCCCATCGATTCTCGGCCTAGGACACCGTTGTGTATCCGGCTTCACCCGGCGGTCGCGTCCTGTAGAATCGCGGGCTGTCTTTTCAGGGTATTCAGACTATGCGTATCGGCCATGGCTATGACGTGCACCGTTTTTGCGAGGGGGATTTCGTCACGCTGGGTGGCGTGCAGATCCCTCATGGATTCGGCTTGCTCGCCCACTCGGATGGCGATGTGTTGCTCCACGCCTTGAGCGATGCGCTACTCGGCGCCGCAGCGCTGGGCGACATCGGTAAACACTTCCCGGATACCGACCCGGCATTCAAGGGCGCCGACAGCCGGGCACTGCTCCGCCACGTGCTCAAGCAGGTGCAGGCCAAGGGCTGGAAGGTTGGTAACGTGGACGCCACGATTGTTGCGCAGGCTCCGAAGATGGCGCCGCATATCGAGACGATGCGCAACCTGATCGCCGAGGACCTGCAAGTGGAACTGGACCAGGTCAACGTCAAGGCCACCACGACCGAGAAGCTTGGCTTCACTGGACGTGAAGAAGGCATCGCCGTGCATGCAGTCGCATTGCTGGTCAAGGCATGAACGAGGACCAACTGCTCGGCCCGAGGGCTCACGGCGGGCCCTGTGGTACTGCGGTGCTCAAGGCCGTCGCCGAGGACTTTCAAGTAGATGAGGTGTTGGACATTCCCTTGTCCGGCACGGGCGAGCACCTCTGGCTCTGGGTGGAAAAACGTAATCTGAACACTGAAGAAGCGGCGCGCCGAATTGCCCGAGCGGCCGGTGTACCGGCGCGGAGCATCAGCTATGCCGGCCTGAAGGATCGTCAGGCCTTGACCCGTCAGTGGTTCAGCCTGCATCTGCCGGGCAAGGCCGACCCGCAGTTGGGCAAGGCTGAAGACGAAACGCTGAAAATTCTTCAGACGGGCCGTCATCAACGCAAGCTGCAACGCGGCGCGCATTCGGCCAATGGTTTCATCCTGCGGTTGACCGAGTTACGGGCGGACCGGGCAGTACTGGACGCTCGCCTCGAGCGAATCAGGGCTCACGGCGTCCCTAATTATTTCGGCCTGCAGCGGTTCGGTTTCGAGGGCGGTAATGTTCAGGGCGCACGTGAATACGCCGACCGCCAGGAACTGCCGGTGCAACGCAATCTTCGCTCGCGTCTGCTGTCGGCCGGGCGCAGCTACCTGTTCAATCGGGTGCTGGCCGAGCGGGTTGTTGCGGGCAACTGGAATCAGGCATTGGTGGGAGATCTGCTGGCGTTTACTGATAGCCGTAGCTTTTTCCCGGCAGGCGAAGCCGAGTGCGCCGATCCACGTCTTGCGCTGCTCGACCTGCATCCCACGGGGCCGCTCTGGGGCGCTGGGGAGTCGCCAGCAACAGGAGATGTACAAGTATCAGAGGCACAGGCCGCGATAGCGGAACCGTCAATCGCCAAGTGGCTCGCAGAAGCCGGAATGAAGCATGAGCGGCGCATTCTTCGCCTCCCCATCGGCGGCTTGTCGTGGCATTATCCCGAGCCTGACATTCTGCAACTTGAATTCGTCCTGCCGACCGGATGCTTCGCCACTGCGGTGGTGCGTGAACTGGTCAGCCTGGCAGGGCAGACGGACATTTGATGCGTATTCTGATCGCCAACGACGACGGGGTGTATGCACCTGGGCTCGCCGCGCTTTATGACGCGCTGGCGGATTACGCCGAGTGCAAGGTAGTTGCCCCAATCCAGGACATGAGCGGCGCTAGCAGTGCATTGACGCTGGATCGCCCGCTTCATCCGATAACCATGCCGAACGGTTTCATCGGCGTGAACGGCACGCCTACCGATTGTGTGCATCTGGGCATTAACGGACTGCTCGACGAAGCACCCGATATGGTGGTTTCCGGCATCAATATGGGCGCCAATCTGGGCGACGACGTGCTGTATTCCGGCACCGTGGCAGCGGCCATCGAGGGCCGCTTCACCGGCCAGCCTGCTTTCGCGTTTTCGTTGGTGTCCCGGCTGACCGATAACCTGCCGACCGCTGCCTATGTTGCGCGCAAGCTTGTCGAGCACCAACAGACGCTCGATCTGCCGCCGCGTACCGTGCTCAGCGTCAACGTGCCTAACCTGCCGCTCGATCACATCCGTGGCATCCAGCTGACCCGGCTTGGCCATCGCCGTCGCGCCAAGCCTCCGGTCAAGCAAGCGAACCCGCGTGGTAAGGACGGCTACTGGATTTCGGTCGCCGGTGACGTTGAAGACGGCGGGCCGGGCACCGACTTCCATGCGGTAATGCAGGGCTACGTGTCGATCACCCCGCTGCAGCTCGACCGGACCTTCCATGAGGCATTCGAGGGACTCGATAACTGGCTGGAGGGCGTGCTGTGAACCACCGCGGACCAGACGACCTGCTGCGCCACGGCACAGGCATGACTTCGCAACGCACCCGTGACCGCCTGATTCAGAGGCTTTACGAGGAAGGCCTATCGGATGCGCGCGTACTCGAGGTCATCCGGCGTACGCCGCGCCATCTGTTCGTCGATGAGGCCCTGTCCCATCGCGCCTATGAAGATACCGCGCTGCCCATCGGTCACAACCAGACCATTTCGCAACCGTTCATGGTTGCGCGCATGAGCGAACTGTTGCTGGCCGACGGACCGCTCGACAAAGTGTTGGAGATCGGCACCGGGTCCGGTTACCAGACCGCCGTGCTGGCGCAATTGGTCGAGCGGGTGTTCTCCGTCGAGCGCATCCAGGCACTTCAGGATCGGGCAAAAGAGCGTTTGGTCGAACTCAAGTTGCGCAACGTGGTCTTTCGCTGGGGTGATGGTTGGGAAGGTTGGCCTGCATTGGCGCCCTATAACGGCATCATCGTTACCGCGGCGGCAGCCGATGTGCCACAGGCCCTGCTCGATCAACTGGCTCCCGGCGGGCGGCTGGTGATTCCGGTCGGGGTTGGCGAAGTGCAGCAGTTGATGCTGATCATTCGAGAGGAAGATGGTTTTTCCCGCCACCTGCTGGATACCGTACGCTTTGTGCCGCTGCTCAATGGACCTGTAGTTTGATTCAGCGGAAGGAAGCATGAAAAACGCGTTGTTGTTGTACGCCAAAGGCATGGCCATGGGCGCGGCTGATGTGGTTCCGGGCGTGTCGGGCGGAACGGTAGCCTTCATCACAGGTATCTACGACGAACTGCTGCGCTCCATCGGTGCCGTGCCCAATGCGGTCGGCCCATTGCTGCGTGGTCGCGTTGCCGAAGCGTGGCGTATCGCCAATGCGAGCTTTTTGCTGGTGCTGTTCGCCGGCATTCTGACCAGCGTGCTCAGCCTGGCCAAACTGATCACCTACCTGCTGGAACAGCACCCGATTCCGGTCTGGTCGTTTTTCTTCGGTCTGATTCTGGTTTCGGTGCATCTGGTCAGCAAGGAAATCCAAAGACGCAATGTGTCACGGCTGTTGAGCCTGTGTGTCGGGATCGGCTTTGCCTACTGGATCACCGTCGCGGCGCCCATGCAGTGGAGCGCAAGCAGCATCAGTCTGTTCTTTGCCGGAGCCATTGCCATCTGCGCGATGATCCTGCCAGGTATTTCCGGCAGCTTCATTCTGGTATTACTTGGCCTGTATCCGGTCATACTGGGTGCCGTTAGGGCATTGGATCTTGGGGTCATGCTGACCTTCGCGGCGGGATGTCTTGTCGGCCTGCTAAGTTTCGCTCGCGTGCTGAGCTGGGTATTGCGGCGTTGGCGGGATCTTACCTTGGCGTTTCTGACCGGGTTGATGCTCGGCTCGCTGAACAAGGTATGGCCCTGGAAGGAAACCTTGACTTGGCGCTTGGATTCCCACGGTAAGCGTGTGCCGCTGCTCGAGCAGAATTTGCTGCCCGGTACTTATGGCGATCTGACCGGACAAGATCCACAGTTGTTGCTGGCCGTACTGCTGGCAGTAGCTGGCGTTGCCCTTGTGCTCGGGCTCGAGTGGTTCGCCGGACGGCGTCAGCCACTGGCGGAAACGGTCTGAACAGTCTTGTCGATCAAAGGGAGCGAGCAGTGAAGCTCACAGCCACCATGCGGTGGATCAGCACTTCGTCCATCCGCTGCACACTTGCTGTCATTCTGGCGGGTGCGTTGCTTGCCGGGTGTGCCAGCTCACCCTCGGGTGGCGTGCATGTTGTGGATCGCAACAGTCGCGATCGTGTGACCAGTGGCCAATACGTCGTCCAGCGCGGCGATACGCTATGGTCGATCGCCTTTCGCTTTGGCTGGGATTGGCGTGATCTGGCAAGGGTCAACAGCATTAGCCCTCCTCATGTCATTTATCCGGGCCAGACGATTCGTTTCAGTGGGCAGGCACCACGGGCTGTAGCCACCCGTCCAGCCCCTCCTGCGCCAAGTTCTAAGCCTGCGGTGGTCGCGACACCGGTCCCGACGCCACCACCGCTGACCCGTCCCAGCGTGCCGGCGCCAAAAACACCCGTGGCCACGACGCCGGTTACCCCCGTGACTCGCTCCGCAAGCGGCTGGGCCTGGCCTGCGGGCGGTACGGTAATTGGTCGATTTTCCTCAAACGGCAGTTTGAATAAAGGCATTGATATCGCCGGGGAATTAGGACAGCCTGTTTTAGCTGCTTCTGATGGGGCTGTTGTGTACGCCGGCAGTGGTTTACGGGGTTACGGCGAACTTGTGATCATCAAGCACAGCGATACCTATGTAAGTGCCTACGGTCACAACCGCAGGCTGCTGGTTCAGGAGGGTCAACAAGTCAAGGCTGGGCAGAGAATTGCCGAGATGGGATCGACTGGAACCGACCGGGTGAAGCTGCATTTCGAGATTCGCCGCCAAGGCAAACCCGTAGATCCTCTGCAATACCTACCCAAGCGCTGATTTGTATTGTTTTCCTGTTCCGGCACTAGGAGGGGCTTGAGCGTTATCAGGGAATGTGTGTCGCCCGAGCCTGTTGTCGAACTCAGAACAGGAAAACAATAATGGCTCTCAAAAAAGAAGTGCCGGAGTTTGACGTAGACGATGCCGTTCTACTCATGGAACCGCCCGCGGAGGTCGATCCAATCGATGACCTGCCTCGCGTCGGTTCAGCGGGCACCCGATCCAAGACCGCGACTGTCAAGCAACACAAGTTCATCGACTACACCCGGGCGCTTGACGCCACTCAGCTATACCTCAATGAAATCGGATTTTCTCCTCTCCTGACCCCCGAGCAAGAAGTGCATTACGCACGTCTGGCACAAAAGGGCGATCCGGCGGGGCGCAAGCGCATGATCGAAAGCAACCTGCGTTTGGTGGTGAAGATCGCGCGGCGCTACGTAAACCGGGGGCTGTCGCTGCTGGACCTGGTCGAGGAGGGCAACCTTGGGCTGATTCGGGCCGTCGAGAAATTCGACCCTGAGCGTGGTTTTCGTTTTTCCACCTACGCCACGTGGTGGATTCGCCAGACCATCGAGCGGGCGATCATGAATCAGACCCGCACCATTCGCCTGCCGATACACGTGGTCAAGGAACTGAACGTCTACCTGCGCGCTGCTCGCGAGCTGACGCAGAAGCTCGACCATGAACCCAGCCCGGAGGAGATCGCAAATCTACTCGAGAAGCCGGTTGCAGAGGTCAAGCGAATGCTGGGGCTGAACGAGCGTGTGACCTCGGTGGATGTGTCGCTAGGACCGGACACGGACAAGACATTGCTCGACACCCTGACCGATGATCGGCCGAGCGATCCCTGCGATTTGCTGCTTGACGATGATCTGTCGGAGAGCATCGACCAATGGCTGTCCGATCTGACCGAGAAGCAACGTGAAGTAGTCATCCGGCGCTTCGGTTTGCGTGGCCATGAGAGCTGCACGCTGGAGGAAGTGGGCCAGGAAATCGGCCTGACCCGTGAGCGTGTACGGCAGATCCAGGTCGAGGCACTCAAGCGCTTGCGCGAGATCCTCGAGCGCAACGGCCTGTCGAGCGAATCCCTGTTCCGTTAACGTCCCGTACCGCCCCTTGCCCGAGCGGCAAGGGGTACATTTTTTCATTTCTCATTTCTCATTTCCTATTTCTTACCCGTTATGGGTACTTGCTGCGGTGCCTTTCGATTGAGGATGGACACGGCTCAATCGATAGGGTTAACCCTAGCTCGGCCGTTTTTCCGTTGAAGCTTGTCGGCATGTAAGCATTCGCTTACACGACGTGTAAGCAATGCCCGAAAAAGCACCCAAGAAGATCGCCTTTGAGAAAAATTAAACGGCTATGTTTTTGATTAATAAAGAGATTTATAAATAGTAAAATAAAGACCCAATTGCCATCATGCATTTTTCCGAGTTGCTGTTGTCGTTCAAAGCCTTAACATCGCATCCGTACTTAAGGACAAGTACAGCCGGCAAGGATGTCGGTCTGGACCAGCCGCTGGATGCGGTTTCATCAGGACGGTGAGCAGGAAACAAAGGGAAGTAGGGAAGGAGGCGGGCGGGGCTTAAACCCCGCCCCTTTTTTTTGCCCGCGATTGGGGGGCGGCTTACTGAACGACGGTTCAGCTGGGTGGCCTAAGTTTGGTGATTAAACTCAAAGGAGATCACCATGAGCGGCAACGACCCGAACGAATCTACCCAACCTGGGCAAGAGCAGGAAGACGAGATCAAACGTCGTCCAGACGAAGCTGATGAAGATCAACTGGATGAAGCACTGGAAGAAACCTTTCCAGCAAGCGATCCCATTTCACCGTAGCCTTGATCAGCACCGAATGGTGTTTTCAGTATCTTTTTCAGCCAGACGCTGGATAAGCGCGGGGAGCACCTGTTCGCGCAGCAGTGGAGCGAGATGCTCTTGGTGCTGCGCCTGCACTTCAAACCAGTCCAGCACCTCGATCTCTGCCTGAGCCCGTACCTTGCCTTTCAGATGAGCGAAGAAGACATCGGCCTGCACCCAGTGGTCCGGCTCGTTGGCTGCACGTGCCTGAAAATGGCCCAGCGATCGCAGCTGCGACGCGTCTATCCCCAGATTCAGTTCCTCTCGAAGCTCACGCCTGAGCGCCTGCAATGGAGTTTCCTCAGCTTCTATCTTGCCGCCGGGCAGCATGAACATACGAGTGCCGCGCTTGCGTACGATCAATATCCTGCCGGTTTCATCGAGCAGGCAAGCCGTGGCAATTTTCAGAACGTTGGAGGTCATGCAATCTCTCTTTATCGTGCCATAGCGCCACGAGCGTCTTGTTTCGGTTGTAACGACGCAGGCGGGAGGCCAATGCCTCAGGCAGTGTCGTGGGTTCGCTGAAGCCCAGTTGTTGGTAAAACGCCGCTAGCTTGGGTTCACAAAACAGCCAGACAGGGCCTCCGCAGTCGGCCAAGGCCTGGGCCATCAACCGTTTCGCCAGACCATGGTGGCGCCGGCTTGGCGCGACCAGTAACCCAGTCAGCCAGTGGCCGTTGGCAACGGGGCTCAGACATAACCCCGCAACGATCTCCGCATGTCCCGCGACCCAACAATTCGCCCCGGCTGGCACACGCATGTGGGTGCCATGGGCTCGGTAGAATTTATTAAGCAAAGGTTGGCGTGCAGCCGGAAGCTGACGTAGCTGAAATTCGGACATGAACGGTACCTGACGACGCTGCGCATGGTAACCGATGCTTGCCTAAGCAAGGTTATCAGCGCGCTCCGTCTGGCTGAGCGGATCGTTCGATCCGCTCATCCGAGGGATGCAATTTTTCGCCGTTTCGTAGGTTCTTAAGCGAACAGCCCTCCAGCACGGACATAACAATATGTTGGATCTAGCGATAGTGGCGGCTTTCATCCTCTATGGTCTGGGTTCTGGCTTGCGCGCACGCGGCAAGGCGTCGCAGAGCCTCGACGAATATTTTCTCGCTGGTAGAACGATCAAGGGCTGGAAGGCGGGCTTTTCCATGGC
Organism: Stutzerimonas stutzeri; assembly: GCF_000590475.1. Classification (NCBI taxonomy): domain Bacteria; kingdom Pseudomonadati; phylum Pseudomonadota; class Gammaproteobacteria; order Pseudomonadales; family Pseudomonadaceae; genus Stutzerimonas; species Stutzerimonas stutzeri. The sequence continues at coordinate 1,384,510 of NZ_CP007441.1, forward strand.
CGCGACTCAGTTCGCCGCCGATACGCCTCTGCTGGTGACCGGCCTGGTTGCTACCGCTGGCGTCTTTGCTCTATGGCGCCTATGGATCTACGGTCTTGCATTCCTGCTGATGGCGTTCGTGTTTGCGGTGGGCTGGCGGCGTGCCGGGGTATTGACCGATGCCGAGCTGACTCGCGTGCGATATAGCGGCAAGGGCGTCACTCCGCTGCGTTTGCTCAAGGCAATCTATTACGGCACGGTGATCAACTGCGTTGTGCTTGCGATGGTGCTGGTAGCAGCCATCCGCATCGCCGAGGTGTTCCTGCCTTGGCATCTGTGGCTGCCCGTAGGGCTCTACGAGCCCATTGTGAGTTTCGTTTCCAGTGCCGGGATTCAGCTTGGCGAGAGCATCACCGGACTGAGCCCGGCGATGATGAGCGCCAATAACCTGATATCTATTCTCCTGATCCTCGCGTTCACCGCGATGTATTCGATTACCGGTGGATTGCGGGCCGTGGTCCAGACGGATGTGATGCAGTTCAGCTTGGCCATGATAGGCACGTTGCTATATGCCTGGTTCGTCGTTGATGCCGCTGGTGGCCTAGGTGGGCTGACGGATCGCATTGTCGACCTTTATGGCGCCGATCAGGCCAGCAAGATGTTGTCCTTCGCACCGCCTGCCGATGCAGGCGAGGCACTGATGCCGTTTTTGGTGATTGTCGGACTGCAATGGTTTTTTCAGATGAATTCCGACGGTACCGGCTATCTCGCGCAAAGAAGCATGGCGTGCCCGACCGATCGCGACGCCCGTATAGCGGGCCTGGTGTTTACCTGGTTACAGATCTTTCTGCGCAGCCTGTTCTGGATGGCAATTGCGATCGGACTGCTGGTGCTTTATCCGTTCACGCCAGGAGAAATGGCCGGCGACGGTTTTACCGCAGGGCGAGAAGCGCTCTTTGTGCGAGGCATCGAAGATCTGCTGCCGCCGGGAGTGCGCGGCTTGATGTTGGTTGGCCTGCTGGCGGCACTGGCTTCCACCGTCGATACGCACCTTAACTGGGGCGCCTCCTACTGGAGTAATGACGTCTATGGAGGCGTGTTTGCACCACATGTGCTGAAGCGCAAGCCACGGGACCGCGAATTGGTGATTGTGGCGCGGTTGTCCAACGTGCTGATTCTAGTCATCGCGATGATCATCATGGCGAACCTGGGCTCGATCCAGACGGCCTGGTTCATCTCGCTACTGTTCGGCGCAGGGATGGGATCAGTGCTGGTGCTGCGGTGGCTCTGGGAACGTATCAATCTCTACTCTGAGCTGACCGCAATGGGCGTCTCGCTGATCACTGCGCCTGTGCTGCTTTACTATCTGGGCACCGATCCGGAGCGCGAGTGGGTGCGCCTCGGCATCATGGCATTGGTCACCACGACCGCAGCCATCCTGGTCACCTTCGTCACGCCGGCGACCGACGATGCGACGCTCAAGCGCTTCTACCACCGGGTACGCCCGTTTGGCTTCTGGCAGCACGCGGCGATGCTCAACGGCGTAGCCGCAGCGGTGTCGGTCAGAGCACTTGGTACGCGGCTGTCAGCCGTTGCGATTACAGCCGTTTCGCTATTCTCCCTGCTGGTCGGCGTGGGTCGCTTGATGTTTCCTTCGCCGGAGGGCAGCGCCGTACTCGGCTGGGTATGCGTGGCGCTAGGCTTGTTGTTGATACCAGTATGGCTACGTATTGCCATGGGGCGGCAGTTCGACAGCGATCCGGAAGATGAGCCATTGCCAGACGATTCGACGAAAGGCATTAGCGCTCGGTACGACTGATACATCGCCGTTTGGGTATTGGATTGCTGGAATAGTCGTTTCGTTAGTTCTGCAGTATGCTGTTTCGTTTGTTTTTAGCTGCTTGTATTTACGTTGTGGAATTGCTGTTTTTGGTTATAAATAACGAAGCGGAATCCTGAGTAAATTTCGTTAATAAACAATGGTTTGCCTTGCATACCTAAAATAAAATGAACAGTTGGTGTACGCCTGGGTCACTAACTATGCGCATCGCGTAATTGCGTATTCCGCCATAGCTAGCAAGAACAAGAGGTGTTGTCATGAACCGACTTTTCAAAACTTCCCTTCTGGTAGCCGCCATGTTTCCAACGTTCGCAATTGCCGCTCCGGTGGCAGGCGATCATGAAGTTACCTTGAGCGGCGCGGGCAGTAGTGATAAGGACTTCGACGATACGGTGTTCTCCGTACAGGGCAGTTGGGGTACTTATTTGAGTGAGGCTTCCATATGGGGCATCCGGCAAACCGTAAATGCACGTGACTCCGAAGGAGAAAGTGTCCAGTTCGACGGCTCTACCCGTGTGTTTTATGACTATCATTTCGGTAGCGGCAAGACCCGTCCGTTTATCGGTGTAAGTGCCGGTGGTATATACGGCGAGGAGGTTGACGAGACGTTCATGGGCGGCCCCGAACTTGGTATCAAATACTGGGTTCAGGACAAGACCTTCGTCACAGCGATGGCTGAATACCAATTCCTGTTTAAGAGCGGGAGCGATGCGCGCGATCGCTACGACGATGGTGCGTTCTTCTACAGCGTTGGTATTGGTTACAACTATTGAGGCTGGCGAGTGCGATGCCCCTGCGGCATCGCACTCCGTCTTTTTTGGCTGATTGCTTTTTATTGGGCCGAGCGGTTCGATCAGTTTTCTGTCAGCTCTCTTAGAAAGTTTTGCAAAGCTAATCCAGGCTCGTCATCTTCCGACGTGATCATCCGAATACCCCACTGGCTGAGAATTTCTTCCTGCACCGGATTGGGTTTGTGCGAGAAGACATATGAGATCGGCCGGACCCCGAGCGTCTCATGCTCGTTCCACATTTTGGATAGTTTGTAGAACAACAGCCGGATGTTGGTATCGGATAGGCTGTAGCCGATAAACAGAACGGCTTTGCTCAAGGTGTCGGCGCGTAGCTTGATGTCGAGCGGTGTTTCGAACTGTAGTCGTTCGTAATAGCTGGTCTCGTCCAATACGATCGAGTCGTCGTCATCGAAGTCGCCATGAAACTTGACGATTTGCCGAACACCGTCGCGCGCCTTTACCAGGTCACTGGCGTTGGCGATCTTAATGTAACCGACGCCATGAGCATCGTGGGCGTTCTCGAGCCAACGGTCGTAGTTGGTCGTGTAAATCGCTGGAAATCGACCCTGAACGATCAAACGATGAATTTCAGAGTGGCGAATCTCGATGTTCTTATGCCATTCGCGGTCCATCCAGCTTCGCAGGGGGCCGATGTTGCCTTTCTTTATCCGATAGTACTCAGCAAGCGAAAGGAAGTTTCCGTAGGTATCGAACACGTCTGGGTCGTAGTCGAGCTGTATGGCGATCTCGTCTATCAGATTTCGCCATGGAGGCAGCCCGATATTCGCCGATACGCCGGAACCTACGAAAAGGATCAATCGGTTATTCCGGTACGCCTCCAATAGCTTCTGCATCGACTACCTCTCAGATCCCGCGCAGATGAGTGACAAATGCTTCCAGCGCTCGCTTGCGCATGGACAAGTCGTTATGCACGCCACCCAACTCGGCGAAAGTGCAGGAATAGCCGTCGGGAATGAACACGTTGTCCCACTCGAAGCCTTCATCGCCTGCCGGTTCGCGGGAAATCCTGCCAGCGACCTCGCCCTTGAAAAAGTGCCGCTTGCGGCCGTCGCAGTAGCCGATCAGGGTGCGTGCCACCGCTGAGGAGTCCTCCAGATTACCGATCAGCTCGGAGAAGCGCACCGCATGCAAACGGTCCCAGAACGTTTGGGTCAATCCGCCGGGGAAGCCGTTCAGGCTATTGATGAACAGGCCGGAATGCTCGACGAACACCGGTTTGCCTATCAGCTTGAAGGCGTGCAGCAGCTTGTCGCTGACCAGCAGGTTCAGATCCTCTGTCTGCGTTTCAACGATGCGTACCGGAAAGTTGATGATCTCGATGCCTTGCTGCCCAAGAAACTCTCCGGCATCGCGAATCTTCTGCTCGTTGACCGAAGCAAAGCGGATCTTCATGTCAGTTACCTGGCTGCGTTATTCGGAATCCCGGATGCCGCAGGACGTGCGTCTTGCCCCACACAGGTATGACGCAGCGATATGCTGAGGGTTCGACGTTCAGCCCATCGGCTAGCTTGAGTCTAGATGGCGGCCGCTACGGATGCGCCGGGCATCCTCGCCTCCCGGCTTGGAAGATGCGATCTGCCGGTACTCGTAGCTGCAGCAGCAGATAGTCGGCGAAGTCCGCTGAATAGCCCTGCCTGGCAATGGCCTGGGCCATGCATTCGAGCCAGGCATCGCGCTCGGTTTCGCCTACCGACCAGCGCGTGTGAAATTGCGGGATGCTGATGCTGCCGAATTTCTCCGCATAACGGCGCGGCCCTCCCAGCCAGCCGCAGAGAAACGCCGCCAGCCGTTCGCGTGAGGGACTCAGCTCCTGCGGGTACAGGCGACGCACACAGGCGGCTGCTTCGGTTTCGTCCATGACTCGATAGAAGTCGGCAACCAGCCGCTCGATGCCGGCCTCGCCGCCAGCGGCGAGGAATGACGCGTCACCTACGCCAAACGGAACGGTTGTAATCATAAGCTGGCCTTGAAAAATGGGTTTTCCGCCGGGGATTGATCCAGAACAATGGATGCGATTCCAGCAGCCGGAAGCTGTTGGGTGTTGGTCTATGCTGTCTTAATCACTCGATGGAGCCCCGCTATGCGCAATATTCTTCTAGCTTACGACGGTTCGGACAACGCTAAACGAGCGTTGCAATACATCATCGATTTCGCCACCGATGCGCCTAAGTCGCTCCAGGTGCATGTTTTGAATGTGCAGCAGGAGCCGGTGCTTTATGGAGAATTCGTCACTGCGGATGCGGTTGAAGAGCTGAACAAGAGCTTTCTCGATAAATCGCGCCGCACTCTAGCTGAAGCCGCTACGGCGCTGCAGACGGCCGGGATTGCGCATCAGACCCACGCGATTTTGGGCAGTGTGGCGGAGCAGGTGAACGACGCGGTGCAGCGGTTCGGATGCGACACCGTGGTAATGGGTACCCGTGGCCTGGGCAGTTTTACCGGCATGCTGATGGGCTCGGTTGCCAACCGCGTGGTTCATGAGGTCTCGGTGCCGGTACTGCTGGTGAAGTGACCGGCGCTGAGATGCCGGACTAAGATCAGTCCGTTTTTTTCTTGAGAAGATCGCCCAGGTTGGCGAAGGCCTTGAAGGTCTCCTTCGGGCCCAGGTCGCCGCCTGGCTTGGCTTCGGCGTGGTACTGATTGTCCGTATAGCGCGAGTGCTCGTTGTCGTGGCAATACAGGCAGAGCAGTTCCCAGTTCGAGCCATCCTCGGGGTTGTTATCGTGGTTATGGTCCTTGTGGTGGACCGTCAACTCGCTCAGCCGCTTGCCTGAGAACTCCCTGGCACAGCGTCCGCAGACCCAGGGGTACATCTTCAGCGCCTTTTCGCGATAGCCCTGTTCGCGCTGGGCGTAGGGCGTGTTCGGTTTGCTCGTACTCATCGCTTCGTCCTGATTCGTTCCGCAGCGGATTGTCCGTCAGCCCGCGAGGCCGACGTAGACATTTTGTACGTCGTCATGAGCGTCGATGGCGTTGAGGAAGGCTTCGACTTCCTCAAGCTGGGCGTCGGTCAGGGTCGTGACCGGATTTTTTGGACGATAGCCGAGCTGCGCCGATTGCACAGTAAAGCCCTGTTCGGGCAGGGCGCGGCAGACCACATCCATATCGGTGGCGTCACTGATGAACAGCGTGGCGCCATCTTCGGCTGCTTCGAAATCCTGCGCGCCGGCTTCGATCGCGGCCAACTCCGGATCGGCGTCAGTGGAGGCCGGCGCCGCTTCGATCATGCCGCAATGGTCGAAGTCCCAAGCTACCGAGCCGGACGCGCCGAGCTGACCCTTGCGGAACAGCACGCGGATCTCGGCCACGGTGCGGTTGACGTTGTCGGTCAGACATTCGACGATCACCGGCACCTGATGCGGGGCGAAACCTTCATAGGTGGTGCGTTCGTAGTGGACGCTTTCGCCGAGTAGGCCTGCGCCTTTCTTGATTGCGCGCTCCAGCGTTTCGCGAGGCATGGAGGCTTTCTTGGCCTGCTCGACCACCAGGCGCAGACGAGGGTTCATGTCCGGATCAGCACCACTGCGTGCGGCAATCATGATTTCCTTTGACAGCTTGCCAAAGGTGCGTCCCTTCGCGTTGGCTGCTGCTTCCTTATGTTTCGCTTTCCACTGTGCGCCCATGGTTACTCTCGTGATGTGTGCGGATTGATGGTGTTCGTCGTCGGGTAACAATTCTAGCCCTTGCAGGGGAAGCAGGCACGGCCTGAGCGCGCGGTCTCCAGGTGAAGGGTTATCGGGTCGCGTGAAACGCCGTAGGGTGATACCGACTGTATGGCCGATTTGCTCGCTTGCTGTATGTGTGCACTCGCATCGTGCTAGGGCTTTAATGAGATCTTTGCCTGCGGAGAAGCTTGCCATGTCGCCCAAGGACCTGCTGCTGGCCCTGGTCGTGATCATCGTCTGGGGCATGAACTTCGTGGTGATCAAGATCGGCTTGGACGATATTCCACCGATGTTGCTCGGTGCACTGCGTTTCATGCTCGCGGCGTTTCCCGCGATATTGTTCATTAAACGACCACAGATGCCGCTGCGCTGGCTGCTTGCCTACGGCGCGACCATATCGCTGGGGCAGTTCGCCTTTCTGTTTTCGGCCATGAAGGTGGGCATGCCGGCTGGGCTAGCTTCGCTGGTGCTGCAATCGCAAGCGTTCTTCACGTTGTTCTTCGCGGCGTTGTTTCTCGGCGAGCGACTGCGCGCAACCAACCTGATCGGACTACTGATCGCCGCGGGCGGGCTCGTGTTGATTGGCTTGCAAGGCGACCGCAGCATGACCCTGGCGGGTTTCGTGCTGACCATCTGTGCGGCTTCTATGTGGGCGTTGGGCAACATCGTCACCCGCAAGGTCGGCAAGGTAAATCTGGTGGGGCTGGTGGTGTGGGGCAGCCTCATTCCTCCGATTCCGTTTTTCATCCTGTCCTGGCTGTTGGAAGGCCCGCAGGTAATCGAAAGCGCGCTACGTGGGTTCGGGTTGAGTTCGATGTTGGTGCTGATCTACCTGGCCTTCGGCGCGACTATCCTTGGCTATGGTTTGTGGAGCCGGCTGCTGTCGCGTTACCCGGCCAACACCGTGGCGCCTTTCTCGCTGCTGGTACCGGTCGTCGGGCTGACCTCGGCCGCGCTGCTGCTGGATGAGCATCTGGGCCTGTTGCAGGCCATCGGCGCGTTGCTGGTGATGCTGGGGCTGATCGTCAACGTGGGTGGGGGCTGGCTGGCAGGTCGTCTGCGCACGGCACTCGGTGGCTCGCCGGCTTGACAGCAAAATGCCCCGCGCCGGGAGCCGGGCGGGGCATTTCGGTCGATCTCAGCGGGCCGCGTGACTGCCCAGCAGAGGGGTCGCGCCGTTGGCTTTCTCTCGTTTGGCCACACGCTTCTCCTGTGCAGTCTTCAGCGGTTTCTTTTTCGCGTTCTTCTTTGTGTCCATACCCTTGCTCATGGTGTCGCCTCGCGGATAGATGGCTGGGTTGCGCGTCCCTGCAACGGGCTGCTCTGTGGCCTGTGCACCTCGAAGTGGCTTGAAGAAGATGGAGTCGAGACTACGCCTGATTGGTGGGGCTGGATAGCGACACTTTTGTACCGCGACCAGCCCCGGCGCGGCAGTGGCCATCAGACTTTGAATCGGCTTATCAAAGTCTGAAGTTCGTTGCCCAGACGAGCCAGTTCGGCGGTGGAGGTGGCGGTTTCCTGAGCCGCTTCGGCGGACCGGTCGGCCACGTCGCGCACGCTGAGTACGCTGCGGTTGATCTCTTCGGCGACCGAACTCTGCTGCTCGGCGGCCGTGGCGATCTGCAGGTTCATCGCTTGGATGACCGATACCGTTTCGGTGATCGCCTGCAGCTCCTGGCCGACCTCCCTAGCCAGGGCGACGGTTTCCACGGCGAGGCCACTACTGCTGTCCATCATGCCGGAAGCGTTACGTGCCCCTTTTTGCAGATTGCCGATGAGTGCTTCGATCTGCGCGGTCGACTGCTGCGTGCGTTGCGCCAAGTTGCGCACTTCGTCTGCGACCACGGCAAAGCCCCTGCCAGCCTCACCGGCGCGCGCGGCCTCGATGGCGGCATTGAGTGCCAGCAGGTTGGTTTGCTCGGCGATACCGTTGATAACGGTCAGCACCGTGCTGATGCCGTCGGTCTCTTGATTCAGCCGGGTCATCGCCTCGGCCGATAAATTGACCTCGCTGGACAGATGATCGATCTGTGCCAGCGCCCGTTGCACGACGGCATTTCCCTTGGCTGCCTGCTCGTCCGCGCGCTTGGCAGCTCCGGAGGCTTGTTCGGCATTGCGTGCCACTTCCTGCACCGTGGCGGTCATTTCATGCATCGCCGTGGCGACCTGATCGGTTTCCTGCCGCTGGCTGTTTACGCCCGCGCTGGTCTGTTCGGTCACGGTCGACAGTTGGTCGGAGGCGGTCGCCAGCTGCGTGGTGATGCCGCTGATATGGCCGATCAACTGCTGAAGATTACGGCGCGTCTTGCCCATGGCCTCGAGCAGCTGGCCAAATTCGTCGTTACGTTTCTCGATCTCATGCCCGGTCATGTCGCCGGAGCCGATGCGCTCGGCTAGACGTACGGCCTGATCGAGCGGTCGAGTGATCTGGCGAACCATCAGGGCACTGATCAGCACGCCGAGCATAATAGCGAGCAAGGTAACCCCCATCACTTGGAGCTTTTTCACGCGGGCGTCGGCTGCGCGCTTTTGCGTTTGGCTGGAAATGATCCCCTGCGCATGATCGTAGAGCGTGGCGAAGATCGCCTCCATGTCCTGGCGCGCCTGCTGCTGTCGAGCAACGATCGGCGGTAGCTTTTTCACCAGCTCGACATATTCGTTGGCGCTCGCTTTGAGTGTTTTCAGGCTGTCGGCTTGAGGGCCGATCAGCTCCTCCTCCAGCGGCGCGATGGCGGCGTTAAGCGTTTCGAATTGCTGGTTCAGTGTCTGCAAGGCCGCTTCGGATTCCTCCATCAGATAGCCTCGCACGGTGAAGCGCAGCAGCCGATTCTGCTTCGACAATTCGGTAGTGAGCAGCGCGATGTTCGCGATATCACCGCTCGGGTGCAGGACCGGATTGCCGTACATCCCGTTCCAGCGGCGCTCCAGGTCGGCAATCAGTTTGTCGGTGGTGTTGCCTGCCTCGACCCAGTTGGCCCGGGTTTGCTTTTTCAATTCACGCAACGCCGCCAGTTTGGCGAAGGCCTCTTGGTAACGGCCTGCTTCGTTGGCAATGTTTTCCAAGTACTGCCGATCTTGCGGTTCGGAGAAGTCGGCTCGTTGTTGCTCGACCAGCTGGGTGATCGTTGCTACCGCGTCGGCTACGCGAGCGGCATATTTGGCATCGCCGCGTTCCTCGAAGCGCACCTGGGCATAGCGGATTTCATTGGCTTCGTTGAGAAGGCTTTCAGCGGTTTGCGCTTTGTCGCTACGTGAAATCAGTGCGTCCATGCTGAACACGCCGATGGTGGCGACGCAGATGGTGAGCAGCAGAACCGCGGCGAAGCCTAGAGCCAGCTTGGTGCTGACCTTGAGATTCTTCATTATTGTTTTTCCTCAGGCGGGCAGATTGCCAATGACGAGAAGTCATATTGCGACATCGGCTATTTTTACCTGAACTTGAGACTGTTGTCAGACGACTGTTTCGCTGAAATGCTGCATCCGTCCTCTCCGCTTATTGGCTACGCCAGGCGGCGTTGGCGCCTGGATCGCTTGGTAAAGCCGGTAGGCCGCGCTAGGCTCGCGGTTCCTACTTGATGAACGAGCCTAGCCATGCCGGAGCCGGTTAATTTCAAGCACAAAATCTCCCGCCAGCGGCCCTACGGTCGGGTGGAATCGGGTCTGAAGGCGTCCGATGGCGATCTGTCGTTGGTGATCGATCAGCTTGAAAGCGACCGCGGACGCATCATCAACTCCGCTGCGGTGCGCAGGCTGCAACAAAAAACCCAGGTCTTTCCGCTGGAGCGCAATGCGGCGGTGCGCAGTCGCCTGACGCACTCGTTGGAAGTCCAGCAGACGGGACGTTTCATCGTCCGCACGCTGTACAAGCAGCTCGGCGACAAGGCCGGCGATTATGGTCTCGACGGGCTCGAGGGAGCGCTGGAAAGCCTGGTGGAAATGGCCTGCCTGATGCACGACATCGGCAATCCACCCTTCGGGCACTTCGGTGAATTCGCTATCAGCGAATGGTTTGGTGGCAAGCTGGAAGGGCTGTTCGACATTGCCGTCCCGGCGGAGCGGGGCGATACAGCGCTACGCGCCCGGATGCTCGCCGACCTCAAGCAGTTCGAAGGCAACGCCCAGGCAATTCGACTCGTGGTCAGCCTGTTGCGGTTGAACCTCACCTATACCCAGACGGCCGGTTTGCTCAAGTATGTGCGTGCCGCCTATGCGCCCAAGCCGGGGAAGGGCACGCCTGGCGCCTATCTACACAAGAAGCCCGGCTTCTATCTGTCCGAGGAGCCTTTCATCACCGAGCTGCGAACGTCGCTGGATTTGCAGTCTGGCAGCCGTCATCCGATCGCGTACATCATGGAGGCGGCAGACGACATCGCCTATTGCCTGGCGGACATCGAGGACTCTGTGGAGAAGGGCATTTTCACTATCGAACAGCTGTCGCAGCTGCTGTTGGCCAAGTTCGTCGAGCACGGCTCGCTAGACGAGCCGATCGCGACTACCGGGCGCAGTTTCCGCAGCATGGTCACCTACGCTCAGTCACGCGCCGAGAAAGAACCGATCAACAAGGTCGGCGAGTTTTTCATCTGGCTGCGGGTGAACATGGTCCATCCGCTCGTGCAACACGCGGCTCAGCAGTTTATCGAGCATATCGAGGCGGTCTATCACGGCACCCTGGACCGTGCCCTGCTCGAAGACGCCAGCCTGGCCAACGCCATCGTCCAAACCTTCAAGGACGTGGCGATGGAGCGGGTCTTTTGCCACCGAGAGGTTGAAACCCTTCAGCTCCAGGGCTATCGAATTCTTCAGGGGTTGCTGGATACCTATGCACCTTTGCTGCGCGTGGCTCCGGCAACCTTCCAGGCCCTGACAGAAGGTGGATGCCGCAGCGAGCCGCACCTGCAGATGCTTGCGCGGCGCTTGCCCAGTCAGCTGATCAAGGCTTATCACGAGGCGCTAAACGCGCATCCTAAAAGCTCGCCTGATCAGCCGTTGTGGGAGTTCTATTACCGCTGCCGCATGCTGCAAGATTTCGTTAGCGGCATGACCGATCAGCTCGCGCAGGACGAATTCCGAACTCTGTCCGCACTGTAATCGCACTCACCGTTGCTCGATGGGCGCTTCTCTTCCTTGGCTTTCTGCATCGCAGGCGATGCGGCTGTGACTTGCCTGCGCCATATTGGCTCACAAAGCGCGTTTCGCTGGTACGGAGCTTGCAGTGGTGTGGTGCGCTTTTTATCACCGCCGCACCCAAATAGCGCGCGGCAAGCGCAGCTTCAATGAGTGGATCGCGTAAGTATTTGAATTACCGCAAAAAGAGCGCCGGATTCAATGAGCTCATGGGATCGCTCGGAGGAGGTAGTAGCGAGTTGCTAATCAGGTGGTGACGCATCATGGTGCGTTCAGCTGGTGAGGCTTGCTGTTTTGGTGCGTTTCACTCGGCAGGAATGCAGTTAATGGAAAATCCGAGTAGTGCGGTAGAGGTGCTGGTTCACGGCGCCAATACGCTGTTTATCCTCATGGGCGCCGTCATGGTGCTGGCTATGCACGCCGGCTTTGCCTTTCTCGAAGTCGGCACTGTGCGCCTGAAGAATCAGGTCAATGCCCTGTCGAAAATCATTACCGATTTTGCCGTGTCGACCCTGGCGTACTTCTTCATCGGTTATTGGGTCGCCTATGGCGTGACCTTCATGCAGCCGGCCGGCCAATTGCTTGTCGATAACGGCTATTCGCTGGTGAAATTCTTCTTTCTCCTGACCTTTGCTGCGGCGATCCCGGCGATCATCTCCGGCGGCATCGCCGAACGGGCGCGTTTCGGGCCGCAGTTGTGCGCGACGCTGTTGATCGTTGCGTTCATCTACCCTTTCTTCGAAGGGCTGATCTGGAACGGCAACTTCGGTCTGCAAGCCTGGCTGGAAGCGCGCTTCGGTGCGCCGTTTCATGACTTCGCCGGCTCGGTGGTTGTGCACGGCATGGGCGGTTGGCTCGCGCTCGGCGCGGTCGTTTTGCTAGGCCGGCGCAACGGCCGTTATCGCGATGGCCGGCTAGTGGCTTTCGCGCCGTCCAACATTCCGTTCCTGGCACTGGGATCGTGGATCCTCATCGTCGGCTGGTTCGGCTTCAACGTGATGAGTGCGCAGACGCTCGAGGGCGTCAGCGGATTGGTAGCGATCAATTCGCTGATGGCGATGGTCGGGGGGACAGCGGCGGCGTGGGTCGTCGGCCGCAACGACCCGGGCTTCCTGCATAACGGACCGCTGGCAGGGCTTGTCGCCGTCTGTGCCGGCTCCGATGTGATGCACCCGGTCGGAGCGCTGATTACCGGGGTAGTAGCCGGGATCTTGTTCGTCTGGACCTTCACCGCCGCGCAGAACAAGTGGAAGATCGACGATGTACTTGGCGTTTGGCCGCTGCACGGGCTATGCGGTGTCTGGGGCGGGCTGGCCTGCGGTATCTTCGGTCAACAGGCGCTGGGCGGGCTGGGTGGTGTCAGCATGGTCAGTCAATTGCTCGGTTCGGCGTTGGGCGTACTGGTTGCATTGGCAGGCGGGTTCCTCGTGTACGGTCTCCTCAAGGCGATCGTTGGGATACGCCTGAGCCAGGAAGAGGAATACAACGGTGCGGATCTGTCCATTCACCGGATCGGCGCGCTGAGTCACGATTGAAAGTCGACAATTGAGCGCCGTGCAGTTTGAGTCGGGATGACCGGATCTTGGCGCCTGCGCGTCAAAGGCATCTTTCGGCGCGGCGGCGTTGTCGATTGGATCGAGTTCGAGCCGCCTTAGTTTTCCGGCGCATCCGCAATACCATAAGCACGCATGAACAAGGCGACACAGTCCCGCACGTGCCTGTCCGCTTCGGCAGAGTCGGGCAGCTCTGTGTAGCCGATCAGCAAGCGGAAATGCGCGACGCCCTTGATCAACGAGCAGAAGTGCTCAGCGGCGCGCATGGGCTCATCCATCTTCAGCATGCCGCGCTGGTGTGCTTGGGCAAATAGCTGCTCGAGATCCAGCAGCAAGCGCTGCGGCCCAACATCGAAGAACATCCGGGATAGCGCGGAATTCTGCGGCGCAATGGCGACCATCAGACGGTGTAGGCCGATGGATTCCGGGCTATTGACCAAATCATGGAAGGCGTAAGCGATATCCAGCACCACCTGCCGGATCGAACAACCCTCCTCGAGCATGAACAGCTTGCGCGGCAGGCGCGTCTCGCAGGTGGTCTTCACCGCTTCGCCGAACAACGCCTCCTTGTCCCTGAAGTGGCTATATAGCGTGAGTTTAGAGACGCCCGCTTCGGCGGCGATAGCGTCCATGCTGCTGCCTTCGTAGCCATTGCTGAGAAACAGCACCTTAGCGGCCGCGAGAATGGCTTCGCGTTTGGCGAGATCCTTCGGACGGCCCGGGCCAGAGGGTGCGGATGGGTTTTCTATCATATGTGCTTTTTAATACTAGACTGGTGAGTTCGGTATTTTTACTATACCGGCCAGTATAAGTATTAAAACCCGCCTTGCGACAGAGAGAGATTCAACGTGTTCCGACATGCCTTGCCTTTCCTCGGCGTCATTGGTTTCGCCCTGCTAACCGGATGTGGCAACGGCGAGCCCGAGCCGCTCTCGGCAAGACCGGTGATGGTGATTCAGCCGCAACCGGCCAGCGAAGCGTTCGAGAGCTATCCGGGCGAAGTGCACGCACGTTACGAGCCTGAACTGGCGTTTCGGATCGGCGGCAAGGTGGTCGAACGTATGGTCGAGGCGGGCGAGCGGGTGCACAAGGACCAGCCTTTGGCCAAGCTCGATCCGCAGGATGTGCGGCTGCAACTCGAGGGAATCCGTGCTCAGGTAGCGGCTGCGGAAGCCAACTTGCGGGTCGCCCGCGCCGAACGTGAGCGCTACAAAACGCTGATGGACCGACAGCTGGTCAGCCGTTCGCAATTCGACTCCTCCGAAAATGCCTTTCGCTCGGCGCTGGCGCGTCTGCAGCAGGCACGGGCTGAGTTCGACGTGGCGAACAATCAGGTCGACTACGCCATTCTGCGGGCCACTCACGAAGGTGTGATCGCACAGCGCCGGATCGAGGTCGGCCAAGTGGTCGCCTCCGGTCAGACGGCATTCGTGCTGGCCGCTGATGGCGAGCGCGAAGTGGCGATCAACCTGCCGGAACAGGCACTGGATCGTTATTCGGTCGGCCAGGCGGTTTCGGTGGAGATCTGGTCGCATCCTGGCAAGCGCTACCCGGGTCATATCCGCGAGTTATCACCGGCTGCCGACCAGCAGTCACGCACCTATTCCGCACGCGTCGCGTTCGCGGATGCCGATGTACCCGCCGAGCTTGGTCAAAGCGCCCTGGTGTCGATCCGTAGCAACGGCGAGGTGCCTCTTGCCGTGCCGCTTTCGGCCGTCACCGCCGAGCAGGGCAAGGCCTATGTCTGGCGAGTCAAGGATGACGCTACGCTGGAGCGGGTCGCTGTGCAGACCGGCGCCTTCGGAGAAACCTCGGTGCCGATCCTCAGTGGCTTACAAGCCGACGACTGGGTCGTATTGGCCGGCGTGCAGATGCTCCATGAGAACCAGCCGGTGAGGGCGGTCGATCGAGACAACCGGCCAATCACACTGGCGGCTCAGGAGTGACCGGGATGCGTTTCAATCTTTCCGCCTGGGCGCTGGGCAATCGCCAGATCGTCATCTATCTGATGCTGTTGCTCGCCGTCGTAGGGGCGCTGTCGTACAGCAAGCTCGGCCAGAGCGAAGATCCCCCGTTCACCTTCAAGGCAATGGTCATCCAGACCCAATGGCCCGGTGCGACCGCCGAGGAAGTTTCCCGACAGGTCACCGAGCGCATCGAGAAGAAGCTGATGGAGACCGGCGAGTACGAGCGCATCGTCTCCTTCTCGCGGCCAGGCGAGTCGAACGTGACCTTCATGGCGCGTGACTCGCTGCGTTCCGAGCAGATCCCCGATATCTGGTACCAGATCCGCAAGAAGATCGGCGACATCCGCCATACCTTTCCCGCAGGTGTGCAGGGGCCGTTCTTCAATGACGAGTTCGGCACCACCTTCGGCAACATCTACGCGTTGACCGGCAAGGGTTTCGACTACGCGGTGCTCAAGGATTACGCCGATCGCATCCAGCTACAGCTTCAGCGTGTGAAGAGTGTCGGCAAGGTCGAGTTGATCGGCCTGCAGGACGAGAAAATCTGGATCGAACTGTCGAACGTCAAGCTGGCTACGCTCGGTCTTCCGCTGGAAGCGGTCAGGCAGGCCTTGGAGGCCCAGAACACCGTCATGTCCGCCGGTTTCGTCGAAACCCCCAGCGACCGGGTTCAATTGCGCGTCACCGGCAGTTTCGAGACGGTCAAAGAGATTCGAGACTTCCCTATCAGAGTCGCCGGTAGCACCTTCCGTATTGGCGACGTCGCGGATGTCTACCGCGGTTTCAACGACCCGCCGGCGCCGCGCATGCGTTTTATGGGAGAGCCGGCGATCGGCCTCGCCGTCTCGATGAAACCCGGTGGCGACATTCTCATGCTGGGCGAGGCGCTGCAGAGCGAGTTCGCCCGGCTGCAGCAGGAACTGCCGGCCGGCCTGGAGCTACGCAAGGTTTCCGACCAGCCAGCTGCCGTGAAGACCAGTGTTGGTGAGTTCGTGCGGGTGCTGATCGAGGCACTGGCGATCGTGCTGCTGGTAAGTTTCTTTTCGCTCGGCGTCCGCACAGGCCTGGTGGTCGCCCTGTCGATACCGCTGGTGCTGGCGATGACCTTCGCCGCCATGCAATATCTCGACATCGGTTTGCACAAGATTTCCCTGGGCGCGCTGGTCCTGGCGCTCGGGTTGTTGGTGGACGATGCGATCATCGCGGTCGAGATGATGGCCATCAAGATGGAACAGGGCTTCGATCGACTCAAGGCGGCCAGTTACGCCTGGACCAGCACGGCCTTCCCGATGCTGACCGGCACCTTGATCACCGCGGCTGGCTTTTTGCCGATTGCCACGGCTCAATCGAGTACGGGTGAGTACACCCGCTCGATCTTCCAGGTAGTGACCATCGCTTTGGTGGCGTCCTGGATAGCGGCGGTGGTGTTCGTCCCGCTATTGGGCGCGAAGCTGTTGCCGGATCTGGCCAAGCGCTACGCGGAAAAACACGGTGGTGGCGAGGAGGGACATGATCCCTATTCGACGCCGGTCTATCAGCGGGTGCGGCGGGTTATCCGATTCTGCATACAGCGACGCAAAACGGTGATCGTGCTGACACTGCTGCTCTTCGTCGGTGCGATCGGCCTGTTTCGTGTCGTTCCGCAGCAGTTCTTTCCGGCGTCGGGCCGTTTGGAGCTGATGGTCGATCTGAAGTTGACCGAGGGTGCTTCGCTCAAAGCCACCGAAGCCGCAGTGCACCGCCTCGAAGAAATGCTCAAGGATCGTGCAGGTATCGATAATTACGTCGCCTACGTCGGTAATGGCTCGCCGCGCTTTTACCTGCCGCTCGACCAGCAACTGCCTGCTACCAGCTTTGCCCAGATCGTAGTGTTGGCGAAGAGCATTGAGGACCGCGAGGCCCTTCGTAGCTGGCTGATAGAGCGGCTGCGTGAGGACTTCCCGACCTTGCGTGGACGCATCAGTCGTCTGGAAAACGGCCCGCCGGTAGGCTACCCGGTGCAGTTCCGAGTGACCGGTGAGCATATCGACGTGGTGCGCAAACTGGCACGCCAGGTCGCGGCCAAGGTGCGCGAGAACCCCTACGTCGCCAACGTGCACCTGGACTGGCAGGAGCCGAGCAAGGTGGTGTGGCTGAATGTCGATCAGGACCGCGCACGCGCCCTCGGGGTGAGTACGGTCGAGTTGTCCAATTTCCTCAAGCGCACCTTCACCGGCGCCACTGCCGGCCAGTTCCGCGAGGACAATGAGCTGATCGAGATCCTGCTGCGCGGTACTGCGCGCGAGCGCGAGACGCTGTCGATGCTGCCGAGCCTGGCGATTCCTACTGCCAGCGGCCGCAGCGTGCCGTTGTCGCAGGTCGCTACATTGGAATACGGCTTCGAAGAAGGCGTGATCTGGCATCGCAATCGCTTGCCGGCGGTGACGGTGCGTGCCGATATCTACGGTGATCAGCAGCCGGCTTCGCTGGTGCAGCAGATCCAGCCGACGCTGAGCGAGATTCGCGACGCGCTGCCCAGCGGCTATCTGCTCGAGGTTGGCGGCACCGTGGAGGATTCCAGCCGCGGCCAGGCATCGGTCAATGCCGGTATACCGTTGTTCGTGATTGTCGTGATCAGCCTGCTGATGCTTCAGCTCAAGAGTTTCTCGCGTTCGGCCATGGTGTTCCTCACCGCGCCGCTGGGGCTGATTGGGGTGACCCTGTTCCTGCTGTTGTTCGGTAAGCCGTTCGGCTTCGTCGCCATGCTCGGCACTATCGCGCTGTCGGGGATGATCATGCGTAACTCGGTGATTCTGGTGGATCAGATCGAGCAGGATATCGGTGCCGGGCAGGATCGTTTCAATGCCATTATCGACGCCACCGTGCGTCGCTTCCGTCCCATCGTCCTGACCGCGCTGGCCTCGGTTTTGGCAATGATTCCGCTATCACGCAGTGTGTTCTTCGGGCCGATGGCGGTAGCCATCATGGGCGGCTTGATCGTCGCGACTGCATTGACGCTGCTGTTCCTGCCCGCGCTTTACGCCGCCTGGTTCCGCGTCAAGGAAGAGCCTCAAGGTTAAGGTGGCCCTGTTTTAGATGCCGGCGGCTTGAAGCAACTGCTCGGCCGCCGCTTTGGCCACCAGCGCCTGATCGCGCGGTCCCTCGATGTGCGCCATGCTCAGCGCACCTTCGATCAGAAACTGCAGTTGCCGTGCGAGCGGCTCCGGCTGCGGCGCGTCGAGTGCCTCTAGCAGTTTGCGCAGATGCGTCTGAAATTCGGCCTTGTAAGCGGCCGAGCGCTGGTGAATCGGATGATCGCGGTCGTGGTATTCGGCTGCGGCATTGATGAACAGGCAGCCGCAGAACGCGCTCGGGCTCTGAATCATATTGTTTAACCCTTCGAACACCCCGAGCAGGGCCTTGCGGGGCGGCAGCCTGTCGCGCGCGTCCCGAAGGCGCTCGAGCATTGGCTGCTGGCGGGCGTCGAGTACCGCCAGAATCAGCTCTTCCTTCGACTTGAAGTGCTTGTACAACGTCATCTTGGCCACTCCCGATTCACTGAGAATCCGGTCGATTCCCGTGGCGTGGTAGCCCTCTGTGTAGAACAGCCGCTCGGCGGTGCTGAGCAGTAGGTCGCGCTTGTTCGTTGCCATGCAGTTCTCCTCGAGTGGCCATTATGCGGGAGTGGTTCTGTTCTCTCCAATTTCCGATGCATGTGACACTTTGCGCTTGAAGTGTACAGACAGGTCTGTCTATTATCTAGTCGTGCCTTACCAACCCACACGCAAAGGAGCGACACGATGAAACTCCATGATCTGTCTCTGTCCGGTAACTGTTACAAGGCGCGCCTGTTTCTCAGCCTGCTCGGCCAGTCGGTCGAGCTGATACCGGTAAATCTGCTGCAGGGCGAGCACAAGCAGGTTCCATTTATCACCATCAATTCACGCGGACAGGTGCCGGTTCTGGAGGATGGCGAGGACCGAGTGGTTGATTCACAGGCCATCCTCGTCTATCTGGCGCGCCGCTACGCCGACGAAACCTGGTATCCGCTGGATGCGTTGACCCAGGCGCGCATCGTGGGCTGGCTGAGTTTCGCCGCCAACGAAATGCATCACGGTCCGGCCACGGCTCGAGTAGGGCGCCTGTTTCGTCGACCGATTGACGAAGCATTAACCGCCACCCGTGCGCTCGCCGCCATGCGGATCGTCGAGCAGCAGCTCGCAGAGCATGCCTGGTTGGCCGAAACCGCTGCGCCGACCATCGCCGATATCGCGGTGTATCCGTACGCGGCGCTGGCAGGTGAGGGCGGTATCGATCTCGTCGCTTATCCGGCGATACGTGCCTGGTGTTCGCGCATCCGTGAGCTGCCGGGCTACATCGGCATGCCCGGTCTGGAATAGGAGATACCGCTATGAGCAGTCCCTTCCATGTCGGTGAGCAATCCGTTCAGATTCGCGCTGACGTTCGCGAAAACGCCGAGCAGATAGGCAGCCGAATGATCCGCTCGTTCATGCCTGAGCAGCATCGGGCGTTTTTCGCGCGACTTCCGGCTGTGTTGGTGGCAGCAGTGGACAGCGAAGGGCAGCCTCATGCAACGGTGCTCTGGGGCGCGGCCGGGTTTGCCTGGTCGCCGCATCGTGCCTTGCTTTGTGTCGGTGCGCGTCCGCAGATCGACGATCCGATTGCGTCATTGTTGCAGCCGCGCGCCGCGGTGGGGTTGCTCGGGCTTGAGTGGCCGACGCGCCGACGTACCTGCGTGAATGGGCGAATCGTCGAGAACGACGAGCGGGGTTTCAGCGTAGCGGTCGCGCAATCGTTCGGCAATTGCCCGAAGGACATCCAGGCGCGTAACTGGCAGGCGACCCCGCGGTTTCCGGGATTAATGCTCGAAGGACACGGCCTGGATGAACAATGGTTGGGCCTGGTGCAGTCGGCAGACACGCTGTTTATTGCCAGCCACAGCTCGGATTCGCGGGGTGGAGGGGTCGACATCTCCCATCGTGGCGGCCCTATCGGTTTCGTCGAGATTGGCCAGGACGGTCGGCTCTGGATCCCGGAGTACGACGGCAATCGGCTGTACAACACGCTTGGCAACGTGCTGCGCGAGCCGCGCTGCGGGCTGCTGTTGATCGATTTCAGCAGCGGCGATTTGCTGCACCTGCAGGCACGTGTCGAGCTGAACTGCTCTGAGCAATACGCAGCGTTGGGCGTCACGCCACCGCCTGGCGCGGAGCAAATGCTGGCATTAACGCCGGGGCGCTGGACGCTGCGGCGCTCATGCCTGCCGCTGGCGTTCGCTGCGCCCCAATGCTCGCCATTTCTACCCGAATCAGGAGTGTGAGCCATGCGCCTTAGAGTAATTGGCTTGTCATTGCTATTGTTGACTGGAACCGTGAGTGCCGCGGAATTGCGCTTCAGCCTGGTGCGTACCGCGCAGACCACGACCAGCAGCGAATACGCCTGGCGTGACGGTGGCTGGGTAGACCCGCCGCCGGTCAACCATATTGCCGTATTGATCGAGCATCGGGGCAGTCGATTGCTGTTCGGCACTGGGCTGGGGCGGCAGATCAACCAGCAGTTGGACAGCGAAATACCCTGGCGGGAAAAGCGCTACGGCACTGTGCAGCCTGTGCGCGACCAGCTCGATCGCGATCATCTGATGGTCGACCGGGTCGTGCTGGGCTGCGCCCGCTGGGAATACGCCTCGGGGTTGGCTGATTTTGCCGAACTGCCGGTGTTGGCCAGCCCGGAAAGCATTGATTACGCCGGTAACGCGACGCCGCCTGCGGTCCTTCCGACGCAATTTGCCCATGGCGTCAGATGGCAGCCGCTGCACTTCGCTCAGCGACCGTTTTATGGGTTCAAGCAAAGCCTCGATCTGTTTGGCGACGAACGGCTGGTGCTGGTGAAGTTGCCTGGACATGGTGCCTTGGGGCTATTTCTAACCTTGGATGATGGACGGCGTTTCTTCCTCAGGGGGGACGCCACCCTTGCTGAAACCGACCCGGAGCCACTGCCTGCTGAGGTTGTGCAAATGCAGGACGCTCAAGGGCAGGCGAAACTCGGATTTTATCCGCGCTGGATCGAGTGAGCGGGCGTTTCGGCCCGTGCTGATTTCGCCTGCGAGGCGCGAATTTAGAGCCTCTCCGTTCGTCTGCTTGAGCACGCCGAACGAAGCGCTGCCAGCTAAGCTTAAGCCTGTAATTTCTCTAGGAAGCCAGGCCGGAAAAGATGGGCGCAGTATGGCGGACCGATACGTCCCGGACGGGTGGCAGCAAACGCGTGTCATCCACC
This sequence comes from Stutzerimonas stutzeri, assembly GCF_000590475.1. Taxonomy (NCBI): domain Bacteria; kingdom Pseudomonadati; phylum Pseudomonadota; class Gammaproteobacteria; order Pseudomonadales; family Pseudomonadaceae; genus Stutzerimonas; species Stutzerimonas stutzeri. The sequence goes on from NZ_CP007441.1 coordinate 1,405,723, forward strand.
AGCAAACCGGGTAGAACACCTTCGCACGGAAGCCGTTTGGCGCGCCGCATGAGTGTGTTGCTGGGCGTTTCATTACTGGCCGGCGGTGGCTATGCCGCCTGGCACGAGATGCATACCTCGAAGCTGCAGGCGCTCTGGCTGAGCCGGTACGCGGAAAACCTCGACTACCAGGTTGAGGCAGGGGCGAGCTCCAATATTCGCTTTCCAGAGGCAGGGCCATTTGACGGTCGTCTGGGCTACGCGGCTCTACCTACATTTATTGAGCGGCTAGCCGGGCGCGGGTTTGATATCCAGCAGCAGGTGCGTTTCTCACCGGCCTTGCAGCGTTACGCCAGCCATGGCTTTTTCGTGCCCTATCCGGAGAAGTCCCAGGCCGGCTTGACCATCGACGATTGCCGCGGCGAACCGCTGTATGCCAACAGCTACCCGCACCAGTACTACGAAACCTTCGAAGACGTACCGCCTGTCATCGCGATGAGCCTGCTGTTCATCGAGGATCGCGGCTTGCTCAACGAGGAGCGGCCGCAGGCCAACCCAGCGGTGGACTGGCCGCGATTCACCATGGCCGCAGTGAGCCAGGTCGAGAAAAAGCTCGGTCTACCGGTCCAGGCGGCGGGTGGCAGTACCTTGGCGACGCAGGTGGAGAAGTACCGCCACTCCCCTGAAGGCCGCACCGGTGATGCCGAGGAAAAGATTCGGCAGATGATTTCCGCCAGCGTTCGTACCTATCGTGAAGGCCAGCAGACCATGGCCACGCGGCAGCGCATCGTCCGTGATTATCTGAATAGCGTGCCACTTTCCGCCGCCTACGGGCACGGTGAAGTGCACGGCATCGCTGACGGTTTGCGCCTCTGGTATGGCGCGCACTTCGCCGAGGTCAACCGGCTGCTCGATTCACGCCGTAATACCGACTCCAGCTATGAAGCCCAAGGGTTGGCGCTGCGCCAGGTGCTTTCGCTGTTGATCGCCCAGCGGCGGCCGTCCTACTACCTGGGGGAGGGACGTGATGACATGGCCGAGCTGACCGACAGCCACATTCGTCTATTGGCCAATGGCGGCGTAATCGGTACACGGTTGCGCAACGCTGCGCTGCAGCAGAAGGTCGTGTTCCGCGACTTGCGAGTCGAGCCGAGCATTCGCGAGGTGCCGCAGAGCAAGGGCATCACCGCTGCGCGCATGCGCCTGAGCGGCCTGCTTGGCGTGTCGCTGTATCAATTGGATCGCCTCGACCTGGCCGCAACCACGCCGCTGCATGGTGAATTGCAGGCGCAGGTCAGTGAGTATCTGCAGCGTCTGGCGGAGCCGGAATTCGCTGGCGAAGTCGGCCTGTTCGGCGAGCGCATGCTGTCGCCGGAGCGAACCGCTGACGTACGTTACAGCTTCACCCTGTTCGAGCGTGGCGAGCAGGGGTTCCGCGTGCGCGTGCAGACCGACAACACCAACCAGCCCTTCGATATCAACGAGGGCAGCAAGCTGGAGTTGGGGTCGACAGCCAAGTTGCGCGTGCTGACGACCTATCTAGAAGTCATCGCCGAGCTGCATGACCGTTACGCACAGCGCGATATCAGCGAACTGCGCCAGGCCGAGGCGGTCGATCCGCTGACGCGTTGGGCACTCGGCTATCTGATCCAGAACGAAGATCGGAACCTGCCCGCGATGCTCGATGCGGCGCTGGACCGACGCTATTCGGCGAGCCCGAACGAGCGCTTCTTCACCGGGGCCGGGATGCACCATTTCAACAACTTTCGCCATGAGGACGATGGTCGCCTGCCAACCATGCGCGAGGCGCTGCAGGAATCGATCAACTTGCCATTCGTGCGCCTGATGCGCGATCTGGTCAGCTACAGCACCTATCAGACGTCCAACGGGGCCGAGTTGTTGAAAAGCGACGACAACCCGGAGCGACGCGAGTATCTGAGGCGCTTCGCCGATCGCGAGGGCTCGGTGTTCCTGCAGCGGTTCTGGAAGAAATATCGCGGCAAGACCGCCGACGAGCGCATCGAAGCGCTTCTCGACGGCATGCGGCCCACGCCGCCGCGTCTTGCCGCCGTGCATCGTTATCTGATGCCTGACGCCGATCGCGCAACCTTCGATAGCTTTCTCAAGAAGAGCCTGCCGAATGTCGAGGTCAACGACAAGTCGCTCGACTCGCTGTACACCCGTTATGGTCCGGGGGCCTACAGCTTGCCGGATCAGGGCTATATAGCCCGCGTGCATCCCCTGGATCTGTGGCTGCTGGGCTATCTGATCAAACATCCGGAGGCAGGCATCTCGGAAGTGATTGACGCCAGCACGGCCGAACGCCAGGAAGTCTATGGCTGGCTGTTCCGTAGTCGTCACAAGAGTGCTCGCGACAGCCGTATCCGGATCATGCTGGAAGTGGAAGCCTTCACCGATATCCATCGCCGTTGGCAGCGCCTGGGCTACCCCTTCGATCATCTGGTGCCCTCGCTGGCCACTGCATTGGGCAGCTCCGGCGACCGCCCGGCCGCGCTGGCGGAGTTGATGGGCATCATCGTCAACGACGGCGTACGCCTGCCCAGCGTACGCATCGACAGCCTGCATTTCGCCAGCGACACGCCGTACGAAACCCGTTTCGGGATCAAGCCGGACGCGGGCGCTCGGGTGCTGCACAGCGAAGTGGCGGCGGCCTTGCGCGAGGCGTTGGCCAGTGTGGTCGAAGGCGGGACGGCGCGGCGTTTGCGTGGCAGTTTCGTGCAGGCTGACGGCGAGCCGTTGCGGGTCGGCGGTAAGACCGGAACGGGCGATAACCGCATTCAGACCGTCGGTGCCGGTGGGCGGCTGATCAGTTCGCTGGCGTTGAATCGCACGGCTACCTTCGTCTTCTACCTTGGCCCGAACCACTTCGGCACCTTGACCGCTTATGTTCCTGGACGTGGTGCAGACAGCTTCCGCTTCACCTCGGCGCTACCGGTGCAGGTGCTCAAGGGCATGGCACCGATTCTTCAGCCCTACTTGCAGGTAGGCGCGCAGACGCAGTGCCAGCCACCAGCCGGGCCGATCCAGCCTACGCTGACTGCCGGGATGGCGTCGCGCAGCTGATTCACCGCTGACTCACCCAGCGCGGTACGAAGGATTGCCGGGCGCGCGCCGCTCGGCGAGACTTGTCCGATCAGTGCGCCCGATGGCGGGCGCTGCGCAGGGATGAGGGCCGAGCATGAAACTGCCGATTTACCAGGTCGACGCATTCACCGATGAGCTGTTCAAGGGCAACTCCGCGGCGGTGGTGCCGCTGGATCAATGGCTGAGCGATGCGCAGATGCAGTCGATCGCCCTCGAGAACAACCTGTCGGAGACCGCCTTTCTGGTCCGCGAGCCGGACGGCGCGTTTCACATTCGCTGGTTTTCACCCCTTTCCGAAATCGATTTCTGCGGCCACGCGACCCTCGCCAGCGCCTTCGTGCTGCTCAGTCAGGACATGGCAAAGGCCCCACTGACCTTTCGTGCCGCTGCGGTGGGCGATGTCAGCGTCGCGCAGCTGGACGACGGCCGACTGGAAATGAACTTCCCCAATCGCGAGCCTGAGCGCGTCGATAACCCACCGGCTGCGCTAGTCGAGGGTCTGGGCGTACCGCCACACGCGGTCTTGCGAAGCCGGCAGGCCTGGTTCGCGGTCTACGAGGACGAGGATCAAGTGCGACAACTAGCACCCGATCTCACTCTGCTCAAGTCACTCGCGCCGCTGGACGTAGTGATCACCGCGCCGGGACGTGAGCAGGATTTCGTGTCCCGTTACTTCTGGCCAGCCAACGGCGGCGACGAGGATCCGGTCACCGGCTCTATCCACGCCGGCCTCGCTCCCTATTGGGCCGGGCGACTGGGCAAGTCGTCGCTGGTCGCGTTGCAGGCCTCGCGTCGGAGCGGTCTTTTGCATTGCCGGGTCGAAGGAGAGCGGGTGTTAGTGGCCGGGCACGCGGTGTTGTACCTGCAGGGCACGATCGAGATCTAGCGTTAACGCAGTTGCCGACGAGGCTTTCTCAGAACGACTTGATCATTCGTCCGAGCAATTCCATGGCTTTCTCGCTGCGTGCGTCCCAGGGATGGCCATGGTTTAGTCGTGCACAGTTTCTGAAGCGCTGGGTGGCCGAGAAGATCGGCCCGGGGGCCAGGCTGATGCCCTGTGCGAGCGCGAGTTGCAGCAATCGCAGTGAGTCGACCTGCTCGGGGAATTCGAACCAGAGAAAGTAACCACCGCTGGGCCGCGTAACGCGTGTGCTGGCAGGGAAGTGTCGCGCGGCGGAGGCGAGCATCTCACCCTGCTGGCGCTCCAGGGCATGGCGCAGCTTGCGCAGATGGCGGTCATAGCCGCCGTGTTGCAGGTAGTCGGCAATGGCCGCTTGCGCCGGTACCGAGGGGGAGAGGGTGGTCATCAGTTTGAGTCGGCTGATCTGCTCGGCGTAACGGCCGCCAGCCACCCAGCCGATCCGGTAACCCGGCGCCAGGCTTTTGGAAAACGAGCCGCAATGCATCACCAGCCCTTCAACGTCGTGGCTTTTCACTGGCTTCGGCGGCTCACGGGTGAAATATAGCTCGGCGTAGACGTCGTCTTCGATCAGCGGCACCTGATGATGCCGTAGCAGCCCATAGAGCCTTTGCTTTTTCTCCGTGCCCATGCTCGCGCCGAGGGGGTTCTGCAGGCTACTCATGAACCAGCAGGCCTTGATCGGCATACTGGCCAGGCTACTTTCCAAAGCGTCGAGATCAATGCCGTCGCGCGGATGCACCGGAATTTCCACCGCTTTGAGCTTGAGTCGCTCCAGCACCTGCAAGGTGGCATAAAAGGCTGGCGCCTCGATGGCGACCAGATCGCCGGGTCCTGTTGCGACCTGCAGGCAGAGGTTCAGTGCCTCCATGGCCCCGGTGGTGATCACCAGTTCATCCATCGGCAGCATCACCCCGCTGATCATGTAGCGCAGGGCGATCTGCCGACGCAGATCGGAATTGCCGCTGGTCATTTCCGCCACCACCTCGCGAGCCGGCATCTCGCGTACGGTCTGCGCCATGGAGCGCGCCAGACGCTGCAGCGGAAACAGCTCAGGGCTGGGAAAGGCCGAGCCGAAGGGCACGGTGTCGGGGTCGCGGAGCGAGGCCAGTACAGAGAACACCAGCTCGCTGACACCGACCTCCGTGGCTTCGCTCTGCCGCGGGCTGATCTCGGGTTCGTGCAGCGGGCGTTTGACATGCTCGCGAACGAAATAGCCCGAGCGGGCTCGGGCCTGGATCAGGCCGCGATCCTCAAGCAGGTAGTAGGCCTGGAATACGGTCGAAGGGCTGACGCCGTAGGTGCGGCTGGCATGACGCACCGAAGGCACCTTTTCCCCTGGCGTCAGCACCCCGGTCCGGATCAGCTCGGCGATTTCGTCGGCGAATTTCTCGTAGCGCTTCATCTTGTCCTGGTTTACCCGTGGTGCTGCTGGCTGACGATGCGGATGAGTATCGCAGCTCGGGCCGTGTGGAGCGGTCATGGTCGTTCTAAGGAACCCTGGGCGCGATGAAGGTGCTCGGCGCCGTTACGCGGCTTGCGGGATCGCTCGCGTCGCCGACGGCGAAGTGCAGCTCACGGCGCGTCCCACCTTCGCGTTCGACCATCGCCACGCTGACCGGCAAATCGGCGATCTCTCCCGGCGCCAGGTTGATCTCACGCGGGCCATGCAGCTCGAAAGGACCATCTTCGTTTAGCGTGATCAGGTAGTCCCGGCGTTGCTGAGTCTTGTTGATGACCTTGAGGCTGTACATGTTTTCAATCTGCCCCTGCATGTTCTCCCGGTACAGCGTGCGGTCCTTGGTCACGTCCAGCGAGAGCATCGGTCGCTCACCCAGCGCCCAGACGAACGCGCCCGTCATCAGTGCCAGCGCTACGGCATAACCGACCAGTCGCGGTCGTAGCAGTTGAGGTCTGCCACCCTCCAGAGCACGTTCGGAGGTGTAGCGGACCAGGCCCCGAGCGTAGCCCATCTTGTCCATCACGCTGTCGCAGGCGTCGATGCAGGCGCCGCAGCTGATGCAGTCGAGTTGCAGGCCGTCGCGGATGTCGATGCCGGTGGGGCACACCTGCACGCATAGGGTGCAGTCGATGCAGTCGCCGAGGCCCTGGGCACGCGGATCGCTGTCCTTGCGCCGCGCACCGCGATGCTCGCCGCGCGCAGCGTCGTACGAGACCACCAGCGTATCGGTATCGAACATCACGCTCTGGAAGCGTGAGTACGGACACATGTGCAGGCACACCTTCTCGCGCAACCAGCCGGCATTGATATAGGTGGCGGCAGTGAAGAAGAACAACCAGAAGCCGGTGGCCCCGCTCAGCTGCAGGCTGAATAGGCCGCCCACCAGCTCGCGTACCGGAGAGAAGTAGCCGACAAACGCCACTGCCGTGGCCAGACTCACCGCCAGCCAGACCGCGTGCTTGGCGCTGCGCCGTAAGAGTTTGGTGGCCGACCAGGACGCGGCATCCAGTTTGATGCGCTGGCTGCGATCACCTTCGGTGATTTTCTCGGCCCACATGAATACCCAGGTCCAGATGCTCTGTGGGCAGGCGTAGCCACACCAGACGCGGCCGGCCAGCACGGTGATGAAGAACAGGCCGAATGCCGCGATGATCAGCACGGCTGACAGAAAGATGAAATCCTGTGGCCAGAAGGTGGCTCCGAAGATATGGAACTGTTGCTTGCCGAGGTCCCAGAGCACCGCCTGGCGTCCGTCCCAGGTCAGCCACTGAGTGCCAAAGTAAAGGAGAAACAGCAGGCCGCTGCCGACCAGGCGCAGGTTGCGAAACAGGCCGGTGAAGCTGCGGGTATGGATCGGGCCGCCGGCTTGGGCGGGCGTCAGGCGTATGGGCTTGCGTGGATCAACCGTGTCGATGATCGCGGCAGGGATTCGTTCGGTCATTGTGTCGCCCCTATCAGGCTAATCAGGCGGCGCTGATGATCGGACGCACACGCGGTGCATAACAGGCCCAGGTTAGTCGGAAAAATACGGATCAGATGATCGATCTGTTCGACCGGTGGGGCTTTTACGCCAGGCGTGCCGAGCGGAAAGCCTGAGCGCCGGGCATGGCACTGGGGCGCTGAAAGCGCCGGTGAGTGGAAGCAGAGCAGAGCCTGCGACGCCAGGTCACAGTGCTCGCTGCGTTGCTGATCCGGCTTTTTCAAATCGAACTGCACCTGTTTCGTTGCGGCGCGGGCAGGTGATAGTCCGGTCTGCGTTGTAAAAGCGTGCCGTGCACCACTGTTCCCGGCATGATCCCCGTTCCGTTCTGCTGCCTATCAAGGACCCCCATGATTCTCAAAGGCCTGACCTGGCTGGTCGTACTGCAATTGCTTGGCAGTGTCATCCACCTCTCTCTACTGCCCGCTCTGCCCGGACCGATCATCGGAATGGTGTTGCTGTTTGGCGTGCTGTTGCTGCGACGGGGCATTCCGGAGCCCCTGGAAAAGACAGCCGCACTGCTACTGCAATACCTGCCATTGCTGCTCATCGTGCCGGCGGCGGGCATCATGACCAGCAGCGATGCCTTGCTTTCTAATCTGCCCGCTATCGCGGCAGGGCTGATCCTGTCGCTGGCGGTGACCGTGCCGTTCTGCGGCTGGCTGATGCAGCGGCTGATCAGGCGCATGGATCGCCGCCAGGAGGATCAGGCATGAGCAATGTCGATTGGCGCAACGTCTGGGAGATGACGCTGGATCACCCGCTGTTTTCCGTGGGGCTGACGCTGATCGCCTTCCAACTGGCGCTGGCGCTCTATCGGCGAAGTGGCTGGCTGGTGCTGCAACCGGTCATGGTCGGCATGCTGTTGGTGGTCGGCACGCTTTATCTGTGCGGGATCGACTATGCGAGCTACCGTGCCGATGCTTCCATGATCGCCGTGCTGGTTGGCCCTGCAACGGTGGCGCTGGCGGTGCCGTTGTACCGGCACATACGGCGTATTCAGCAATTGTTCTGGCCAATCCTCATCACGCTGGTCAGCGGTGGGGTACTGGGCGTGGTCCTGACGCTTACGATTGCCGGCGCATTGGGAGCGGACTTCTCCGTACTGATGAGTTTGTCGCCCAAGGCCGCAACGATGCCGATCGCCATGCTGGTGGCCGAGCAGATTGGCGGCCTCGCTTCGCTGGCCGCGGTATTCGTGATGCTCACCGGCGTGATCGGGACAGCGCTAGGGCCGCTGTTACTGGGCTTGGCCGGCGTCGATCATCCAGCGGCACGTGGGCTGAGTTACGGCATCAATGCCCACGCCATTGGCACGGCGCGGGCGTTGGAGGAGGGCGACGAGTGCGGAGCCTTCGCGGCATTGGGGATGAGTCTGCTGGGCATTCTCATTGCGTTGTTTTTGCCGCTGGCGCTGGGCTGAGTCTGCTGCCGCGTCGGGGCCTGTAACCGGTCGCTGCTGCCAGTTGTTGCGATGTGCTGTTGCGAACCCGCTATCTACGCCTAGGCTTAGGGCTTTCCAGCAGGAGCGGTCCGATGTTTGAGCAATTCCAGCGTGGCGAATGCGATGTCAATGGGGTACGGATCAACTATCGAAAGGGTGGATCAGGGCCACCTTTGTTGTTGCTTCATGGGTACCCACAGACCCACGTGATCTGGCATGAAATTGCCGATCAACTGGCCGCGCGATTCACCGTGGTGGCTGCCGATCTGCGAGGCTATGGCGACAGCAGCAAGCCTGAAGGCGGCGAATACCATGTCGCCTACAGCAAGCGCGAGATGGCGCGCGATCAGGTCGAACTGATGCGCACGTTGGGTTTCGAGCGCTTCGACATCCTGGCCCATGACCGCGGTGCGCGAGTCAGTCACCGTCTCGCGATGGATCACCCACAGGCGGTGCGGCGGCTGATCCTGCTCGACATCGCACCGACCCTGGCGATGTACAGCCAGACTGACGAAACCTTCGCTCGGGCGTACTGGCACTGGTTCTTTCTGATTCGCCCGGCACCGTTGCCGGAAACGCTGCTCGAGGCTGATCCCGAACTGATCCTGCGCAGCGCCGTGGCCACCCGCGCCGATCATGTCCATCCATTCAGTGATGCGGCTTACGCCGAATACCTGCGTTGCATGAAGCTGCCCGGCACCATTCACGCATTTTGCGAAGACTATCGAGCCAGCGCTGGCATCGACCTCGAACATGATCGCGAAGATCGCACCGCTGGCCGGATGATCGAGGCGCCGTTGCTGGTGCTCTGGGGTTCGAGGGGCGTAATCCAGCGCTGTTTCGATCCATTGAAAGAATGGCGAGCGGTGGCGGTAGACGTGCAAGGCAAGGCGCTGCCGGCCGGTCATTACCTTCCAGAAGAAGTGCCCGAATTGTTGCTGGAGGACGTGCTGCGGTTTCTTGTCTGAGGTCCTGCGGCTGTTATATCCGATTTATCGATTGATTCGTGCGGAATAATCCATCCAAGCACGCAGCAGGCCAATGGAAGATGGCCTCGTTCGCTGACCGGCGCGCTATGTCGCTGATCCGGTCGATGTGCGCCTCAGTCGCGACACTTTCCATCGGGCAGGTTGCCGAATACGAGGGTCGCGGCTGGCAGGCGAGTCTGGAAGCTAACCCAATCATGCTGAGCGAGTCGTCCGGCAAAACGCGAAGAACCGGAACACAAAACCAGAAAGAGGAAGACCGAAATGGCGAAGATTCTTGTGCTTTATCACTCGATGTACGGCCACATCGAAACCATGGCCAACGCCGTCGCCGAGGGCGCACGCCGCGTCGAGAGTGCCGAGGTGACCATCAAGCGCGTTCCAGAAACTATGCCGGAGGAGGCCTTCAAGAACGCCGGCGGCAAGATCGATCAGCCCGCACCGGTTGCCAGCCCGGCCGAACTGCCCGATTACGATGCCATCATCTTCGGCACGCCAACCCGCTTCGGCAACATGTCCGGGCAGATGCGCAACTTCCTCGACCAGACCGGGGGCCTCTGGGCCAAGGGCGCGCTGCACGGCAAGGTGGCCAGCGTGTTCACCTCCACCGGGACCGGTGGCGGCCAGGAGATGACCATCACCTCGACCTGGACCACTCTGGCGCACCACGGAATGATCATCGTGCCGACCGGCTACGGCATCGGTGAGTTCTTCGATATTTCTGCAGTCAACGGCGGCACGCCTTATGGTGCTTCGACCATCGCCGGTGGAGATGGCTCGCGTCAGCCGTCCGAGAAGGAGCTGACCATCGCTCGCTATCAGGGCGAACTGGTCGCTCAGACCGCCGTCAAGCTGAAAGGCTGACCGCACGGCGCGGCGCCTGGCGGTTCGTGATCGCTGGGCGTCGCGTCAATTCATGGCGAATCATTCCCTGTTCAACAGCAATCCATACATCAGTTCATCGACATAGCGGTCCTCGCAGGCGCGTTTGTACGCTGCCCTCTGAACACCTTCGAGAACGAATCCAAAGCGCTCATAGAAGGCGATGGCGCGCGGATTGTCGGCTTCCACGGTCAGTTCTACGCGAGTGATGCCGGCTCTGCGCAGATGGGCCAGGGCATCGTTCATCATCGCGCTGGCGATACCGCTGCCCTGCGCTTCCGGTGCCACCGCCAGGGTTCCCAGATAGGCGACATGCGCGGCGCGGCCAAGATGCCGGCGCACCTGATAGAACCCCTGAACGCGACCTTCGACTTCGACGACGTAGAAACTACCGCTTTCGAACAGCGGATCGAATACCGTGCCGAAGGCTTCGCGCGGCATCGGATCGAAGCCGAGAAACGGCACTACTGCTTCGTGCATGTAGATGTCATAGACCCGATCGAAATCGGTGGGGATTACCAGTCGGCGCATCGTCGGCCTTCCTGCACTACGGTAGCGGCGCGAACAACGCCTCGATGTCGCTTGGCTCCAATTGCCACTCACTCCGATGGCCGGCGTCCAGCACGCCGGCCGCCAGCTCGGCCTTGTGCCGCTGCAACTGTTGAATCTTTTCCTCAACCGTGGCGCGCGCAATCAGTTTGTAGACGAATACGGGCTTGTCCTGACCGATACGGTGGGCGCGGTCGGTGGCCTGGTTTTCCGCCGCGGGATTCCACCAGGGATCGTAGTGGATCACGGTGTCGGCGGCGGTCAGGTTCAGGCCCGTGCCGCCGGCCTTGAGACTGATCAGAAACAGCGGCACTTCGCCGCTCTGGAAGCGCCGCACGGGCGTGCGCCGGTCCTTGGTGTCGCCGGTGATCTGAACGTAGTCGATGGCGCGGCTGCGCAGCTCTTCTTCGATCAGCGCGAGCATTGAAGTGAACTGTGAAAACAGCAGGATGCGGCGTCCCTCGGCCAACAGCTCGGTGAGCATCTCCATCAGACTGTCGAGCTTGCCCGAGCTGCTCCCGCGTGTCGGCTTGGTGGCGTCGCTCTTGACCAGACGCAGATCGCAGCAAACCTGGCGCAGCTTGAGCAACGCATCGAGAATGACGATCTGGCTGCGCGCCAACCCTTTGCGGTCGATCTCGTCGCGTACCTTGCTGTCCATCGCCAATCGCACGGTTTCATAGAGGTCGCGTTGGGCTGCGTTCAGCTCTACCCAATGCAGGATTTCATTCTTGGCAGGCAGCTCGCGCGCCACCTGCTCCTTGCGCCGTCGCAACAGGAATGGCTTGATCCGGTTCGTGAGGTGCTGCAACCGATCGCTATCCCCGTTCTTCTCGATAGGGTTGCGGTAATCGCGGTTGAAGCGCTTCGCATCGCCCAGCCAGCCGGGCATGAGGAAGTTGAACAGGGACCATAACTCGCCCAAGTGGTTTTCCAGAGGCGTGCCGGTGAGGCAAAGGCGCTGACGGGTGTTCAGGCGTCCGGCGGCCTGGGCGGCTTTGCTGCTGGCGTTTTTGATGTTCTGCGCTTCATCGAGCACCAGTACGTGCAAGGGCAGTTCGACGAGCCGGTCGATATCCCTGGGCAGCAGCGCATAGGTGGTGAACAAAACGTCGTATTCGGTCAGGTGCTCATAGTGCTGCTGGCGCGATGAGCCATGCAGCGTGACCACCTTCAGTGCGGGTGCGAAGCGGGCCGCTTCGTCCTGCCAGTTGGGTATGAGGCTGGTGGGCATGACCACCAGACAGGGGCGATCGAGGCGGCCTGCCTCTTTTTCCAGGAGCAGATGCGCCAGGGTTTGCAGCGTCTTGCCCAGGCCCATGTCATCGCCGAGGATGCCGCCGACCTCAAGGGTGCGTAGCGTCTGCATCCAGCGCAGACCGTCCAGCTGGTACGGCCGTAACTGCGCATTCAGGCCGACCGGCGCGCTAACCGTCTGCTGGCGATAGTCGCGCAGCCGTTGTGCAAACTCGCGCGCCTGCTCGCCGCCATGCCATTGCGGTGTCAGAGCATCCAGTTGTGTCAGTCGTGCCGCATCGGCGCGGCCCAGACGAACTATGTCGGCGCTTGGCTGGTCGCCGCCCAGGTACAGTTCGGCAAGGGTCGCCAGAATCGCTTTCAGGCGACCAAATGGCAGCAGCACTTGCAAGGGGCGGTCATCCTCTGCGCGGCGCTTGTCGAGCTGCACGCGTAGGGTTTCGTCGTCGGCGCGTCGAGCCAGGGCTTGCTGGGAAAGCAGCGCAGGGTTTCGGCGGATCAGGCCGAGCAGGACTGGCAACAGGCTGATGCGTTCGCCTTCGACGATAATGCCGAGCTCAAGATCGAACCAGTTATGCTCCGGAGGCTCGTCGAGCTCGACGTACCAGGCATCCACGGGCGTCAGGTCATAAGCGAAGCCGGGCTGCATGGCGATCCACCAGCCTTTTTCGCGCAACTGCGGCAAATGCTCCTGGACGAAGTGCAGCCAGGCGGCTTCGCTGGGCAGCTCGTACATTTCCGCCGAATCCTTCGGCAAGGCCAGGCTTTGTCGCAGCGACGGGCGAAAGCCCAGGTGTTTCAGCTGCTGGCGCAGCGCCTGCTCCGCTGCGGGTTGGCGAGCCATGCTGAGCACCCTTTCGCCGTCGGTCTGACGGATGCGCTGCTCGGCTTTGGCGTTGCCGTGCACGCTGATTTTACCGTAGACGAAACTGAGCCCCGCCCGGTGCTGCAGCTCGTTCACCATGCGCCCGCTGCTCGGCTGGTAGTTGACGGAGTGATGGCTGCCGAGGGCAAGCTGGGCGATGGGTATCACATCGTCGATCCGCTGTTCTTGCGCCTTGGCTGGTGCTGGAAGCTGCGGGGCGATTTCATTGAGCGACAGGCTGAATAGTGCAGCTTGGGCTGAGGGAACCGAGGGTGCGGCGAGCAGGTGCCTGGCCAGCGCCACCGTCAAGCCATGATTCACCAGGCCGACTTCGTTTCGCTGTTCGTCGAGGTAGTACAGCGGATCCACCGCGGTGAGCAGCTCATCCACCCGTTCGTTCATGTCCAGGCTGGGGCGGAAGGATCCATCGGGCTGCTGCGTCCAATTGAAACGCGCCTGGCGAGACAGGCCAGATTGCAGCGGTGGGCGGGTCCATTCGACGTAGGCGCGGCCGGTTTCCAGGATCAGGCGCAGGGCCTCGCCGCCGTTTTCGCCGCTGAGCATGAATGCATGGGTGGCGCCTCGGCCCAGCGTCAGGAGCGCCGCGATATGCAAGTCCAACGGCTGCATGAAACGGGGTTGGCGAAAGCTGGCTTCGCGTATGCCGTAATAGGGCTGCCTTTCGCCAAAGGATCCGTCCGTTCGCAGCCGTACCTTGTAGACCTCGATGTGTACGTCCGGCATGACTCGATAATGAAGGCACCACTGCTGGCCGGTGTTTTGGGGGTTGCCCAACGCCAGCGAAAGTTGGGACAACCAGTGTTCCACGGTGCCTGGAAGCTGATCGTCCGGCTCGGCGGCTGTGTTTGATGCCGGGTGTTCGGCCTGACGTTCGAGATAAAGAATGAGTGCCGCCGCATGCTTGCAGTTGAGGCCTACCGGACAGCTGCAGATGCAGCTGAGCCCACCGTTACCGGACAGTTGCAGCGATTGCCGATACTGGTTGCCCGCGGCCCCTCGGCAGCTGCCTTCCACGAATCGTGCGTCTTCACGCAGCAGCCTGACACGCCCCTCTCGGGAATATTGCAGCCCGCGGGCAAGCGCGTTTTCGGAAAACGGAAGCCGCCAGGTTGGCGGCATATGGGCCAGAAAACTACCGGACATCAATCAGCGCGCCGCCTCGGTTAGTGCACGTGTACCGCATCCTCACCCGCTCGCTGTGGCCAGTCGCTCGAGCAAGGCTTCGAGCGTGTTGAAGCGCTCTTCAGGTCGTTCCATCGGCACCTGAAATTTGAACACCGTGGCGCCTTCGAACTTGTAGCGTTTGGGCTGGCTCTGAATCAGCTTGATCAGCACCATCGGATCGACGCTGGTATCCGCGGCGAACTCGATACGGCCACCCTGCGGGCCCGCATCGATCTTGGTTATGCCGAGGTTAGCGGCCTGCAGCTTGAGCAGCGTCAGCCTGACCAAATGTTTGGCTGGCTCGGGCAACAGCCCGAAGCGATCGATCATTTCGACCTGCAGTTCGCGTAGGCCGTTCTCGTCGGCGGCGTTGGCGATGCGCTTGTAGAGGATCAGTCGTGCGTGTACGTCGGGCAGGTAGTCTTCAGGAATCAACGCCGGTACGCGCAGGTTGATTTCCGGGCCGCCGCCCAACGGCTGGTCAAGGTTTGGTTGCTCGCCTTTCTGGATCGACTTGACCGCTCGCTCGAGCATTTCCATATAAAGCGTGAAACCGACCGCCTGGATCTGCCCGCTCTGGCCATCGCCGAGCAGCTCGCCCGCGCCGCGTATTTCCAGATCGTGGGTGGCGAGGACGAAGCCTGCGCCCAGGTCCTGTGCGTTGGCGATGGCTTCCAAACGCTTTTCGGCATCAGGCGTCATGGCCTTGCGCGGCGGGGTCAGCAGATAGGCATAGGCTTGGTGGTGGCTGCGACCGACGCGACCGCGCAACTGATGCAGCTGGGCCAGACCGAATTTGTCCGCGCGTTCGATGATGATGGTGTTGGCGCTGGGCACGTCGATGCCGGTCTCGATGATGGTCGAGGCGATCAGCACGTTGAAGCGCTTGTGGTAGAAGTCCCCCATCACCTGTTCCAGCTCACGCTCGCGCATCTGCCCGTGCCCGACACCGATGCGCGCTTCGGGCACCAGCTCGGCGAGGTCGGCAGCGCATTTCTCGATGGTCTTGACGTCGTTGTGCAGGTAGTAGACCTGGCCGCCACGCAGCAGCTCGCGTAGTAGCGCTTCCTTGATCACCGAGTTCTGCTGCTCCATGACGAAGGTGCGCACCGACAGCCGACGTGCCGGCGGCGTGGCGATGATCGACAGGTCGCGCATGCCGGCCACCGCCATGTTCAAGGTGCGCGGAATCGGGGTGGCGGTCAGGGTGAGGATGTCCACTTCACTGCGCAGCGCCTTGAGCTGCTCTTTCTGGCGCACCCCGAAGCGGTGTTCCTCGTCGATGATGACCAGGCCCAGATTCGTGAACTTCACATCGTCCTGCAGCAGTTTGTGGGTGCCGATGAGAATGTCGACCTTACCTTCGGATAATTCCTGCACCGCGGCCTGGATTTCCTTGGCCGACTTGAAGCGGCTCATCACCTCGACGCGTACCGGCCAGTCGGCGAAGCGGTCACGGAAACTGTTGTAGTGCTGCTGGGCGAGGAGGGTAGTCGGCACCAGCACCGCAACTTGCCGGCCGCTGTGCACGGCGATGAACGCCGCGCGCATGGCCACTTCCGTCTTGCCGAAACCGACGTCGCCACAGATCAGCCGGTCCATGGGCCGTGGCGCCAGCATGTCGGTGCGAACCGCTTCGATGGCGGCCTGCTGGTCCGGGGTCTCTTCGAACGGGAAGCCGGCGCTGAAGGTCTCGTAATCGAGCTGCGGATCTTCGAAAGCGTGGCCTTCGCGTGCGGCGCGGCGCGCGTAAATATCGAGCAGCTCGGCGGCGACATCGCGGACCTGCTCGGCTGCTTTGCGCTTGGCCTTCTGCCAGGTTTCCGAGCCGAGGCGGTGCAGCGGTGCCAGGGCATCGTCGCTGCCGGTGTAGCGCGCGATCAGGTGCAGGCTGGAAACCGGTACGTAAAGCTTGGCTTCCTCGGCGTATTGCAGCATGAGGAACTCGGCGGCCTGGCCTTCAATTTCCAGCGTGACCAGACCTTGGTAGCGCCCGACGCCGTGGTCGATATGTACCACCGGCGCGCCTTCGCGCAACTCGGTGAGGTTCTTGATGACGTTCTCGCCGGCATCGCGCCCTTTCTCGCGACGCCGGCGCTGCATGATGCGCTGGCCGAACAGCGGGCTCTCGGCGATCAGCGCCAGTGTCGGGTCTTGCAACAGCAGCCCGTCATCCAATGGCGCGATGGTGATTGCCAATCGCTCGCCGCTTTCGACGAATTGTGGCCAGCCGGCGACTTCCTGCGGGCGCAGCTTCAGTCTTGCCAACAGTTCAAGTAGAACCTCGCGACGCCCGGCTGATTCGGCGGTGAACAGCACCCGGCCGGAGAACTCGTCGAGGAAGCGGCGCAGCGCGCCCAGCGGCTCGCTGGCCTTGGCATCTATCGCCAACTCAGGAAAGCGGCTGGCCGGAAAGCGCTCGCGACCGATGCCCGTTTCCACATCGTCCTGGCTGACCACCACGCGCGGCCAGGATTTAAGGTGGGCGAAGCAATCCTCCACGGGCATGAACAGCTCGGCGGGCGGCAACAGCGGCCGTTCGGGATCGACGCGGCGTTCCTCGTAGCGATTGCGTACGTCCTTCCAGAAATGCTCGGCCGCCTGCTCGATTCCCGGTAACGAGAACACCTGGGTGTCCTCCGGCAGATAGTCGAACAGCGTCGAGGTTTCGTCGAAGAACAGCGGCAGGTAATACTCGATACCCGCCGGGGTGATTCCCGTGGACAGATCCTGGTAAACCGGGCAACGACGGAAATCCACGTCGAAGCGCTCGCGAAACCGCGCGCGAAACCCGGTCACCGACTCTTTCTTCAGGGGAAATTCACGCGCGGGCAGGAGGCGAATCGACTCCACCTTGTCGATCGATCGCTGGTTCTCCGGATCGAAGGTGCGCAGCGTCTCGATTTCGTCGTCGAACAGGTCGATGCGGTAGGGCAGTGGGCTGCCCATAGGGAACAGGTCGATCAGCGCGCCGCGCACAGCGAACTCGCCATGCTCATAAACCGTATCGACGCAGCGATAACCGGCCGCCTCCAGGCGCATGCGCATCTGCTCGACATCGAGCTTCTGTCCGACATCCAGCACCAAACTCGATCCAAGCAGGAAACGCTTTGGAGCGAGCCTGTGTAGCGCCGTAGTAATAGGGACTACCAGCACGCCGTGGGTCAGTTCGGGAAGCTGATAGAGCGCTGCGATGCGTTGGGAAATGATGTCCTGGTGTGGCGAAAAGACGTCATAAGGCAGGGTTTCCCAGTCGGGGAAATGCAGGACTGGCAGCCCTGGGGCGAAGAACGCGAGTTCTTCCTGTAAACGTTCGGCGCTTTGGCTGTCGGCAGTAAGGAGAAGGGTGAATCGGTCTGCGTTGCTGGCAGCTTCGGCAATGGCCAGGCTCAGCGCGGCTCCAGGAAGGTTGCCCCAGGTTTGCTTGCCGCTGGCGGCAGGCATGGGCGGAAGGCGCAATACGGACACGAGTGGGCGTGGCTCCGGTCGAAAAATGGACCGCCCGGATTGTAACTATCCGTGCGGGATGCTGTCAGTGTTTCCGCTGCACAGATTGCCGGCGCTAGGGTGCGCCGGCATAATGTAGCCCTTTTTCTCAGCCCCTACATGTTGGAAGGAACTGCCCGTGACTCAGAAGCCCGACCAGTGTCTTGGTGAATGGATTGATCGAGAAGCCCTCGCCGAAGCGATGATTCCGCTGATTGGTCAGCTGTATCGTAACAACAACGTGGTGACTTCCATCTATGGCCGAGGGTTGATCAACCGTTCGGTCATTGCTCTGCTCAAGGCGCATCGATTCGCGCGTCACCGTCAGGCTGACGAAGCCGAGCTCTGCGTACACGAGACGCACCAGATTCTTACCACCATGAGCGATATGGACCTGGGTGCCGCTTCGGTTGACCTGGGCAAGGTCGTCGCCAAGTACAAGGCTGAAGGCAACGGTCGTACCCTCGATCAGTTCGTCCGTGACGAATTGGCCGACGTCGCCGGCAAGCGCAACACATCGGGCATCCATAAAGGTACCGACGTCGTGCTTTATGGCTTCGGTCGTATTGGTCGTCTGCTGGCACGCATCCTCATCGAGAAGACCGGCGGTGGCGACGGCCTGCGCCTGCGGGCGATTGTCGTCCGCAAGGGCGCCGAAAACGATCTGGTCAAGCGCGCCAGTCTCCTGCGTCGTGATTCGGTACATGGTCCGTTCGACGGCACCATTCATATCGATGCGGAAAACAACACCATCACGGCCAACGGCAACCTGATCCAGGTGATCTACTCGAACGATCCGTCCTCGGTGGATTACACCCAGTACGGTATCGAGAACGCCCTGTTGGTGGACAACACCGGCAAGTGGCGCGACGCCGAAGGCCTTAGTCAGCATCTCAAGTGCCCCGGTGTGGACCGTGTGGTACTCACAGCGCCTGGCAAGGGCGAGCTGAAGAATATCGTTCATGGCATCAACCACGGCGAGATCACTGCAGACGACAAGATCGTATCGGCGGCGTCCTGCACCACCAACGCCATCGTGCCGGTGCTCAAGGCAGTCAACGATCAGTACGGCATCGTCAATGGCCACGTGGAAACCGTGCATTCCTACACCAACGACCAGAATCTGATCGACAACTTCCACAAAGGGAGTCGTCGTGGACGTAGTGCCGCGCTGAACATGGTTATCACCGAAACCGGCGCCGCGACGGCTGCCGCCAAGGCTCTGCCGGTACTTAAAGGCAAGCTGACGGGCAACGCTATCCGCGTTCCGACACCCAACGTGTCCATGGCGATTCTCAACCTGAACCTGGAAAAGGCCACCTCCCGCGAAGAGATCAATGAATACCTGCGTCAGATGGCCATGCATTCGGATCTGCAGAAGCAGATCGACTACGTCAACTCGCAGGAAGTGGTTTCATCTGATTTCGTCGGTTCGCGTCATGCTGGCGTAGTGGATGCTGAGGCCACTATTTGTAGCGACAACCGTGTCGTTCTCTATGTGTGGTACGACAACGAGTTCGGCTATAGCTGCCAGGTCGTTCGCGTGATGGAAGATATGGCCGGCGTCAACCCGCCAGCTTTCCCGCGCTAACGCATCGGGCGGTAAGAAACGGGAGCTTCGGCTCCCGTTTTTCTTGGCGTTCATCGGATTATATTCCGTTGTGCGCAGCCCGCAGGAAGCGCTGCGTCAATAGTCGGTTGCTAGGCGCTGCTAGTTGTTAGTCAAAAAATTGAAGGACCTTGGGTGGTCAGTGGCCGGTCGCGACCTCTATAATCGGGCGGATTTCTACCTGGGCCCGCGGCATAGCGTCGCGCTGATGACATATCTCAGCGCACAGCACGCAATTTGCTTAGTCAAGCCGTGGGGCTCGTAAAAAAGCCTTTTAAATCAGTGGTTAGCGAACCGATGATCAATATAAAACGTGGGCTCGATTTGCCCATTGCAGGTGCGCCGGCGCAGCGTATCGAGGCTGGAAGGCCCGTGCGAAGCGTCGCTGTATTGGGGTTTGACTACCCCGGCATGAAGCCGACCATGGAAGTGCAGGTCGGTGATCGAGTGAAGCTGGGGCAGGTACTGTTTTCCGACAAGAAGACGCCCGGTGTGGTTTTCACCGCGCCCGGCGCTGGCGTGGTCAGCGCGATCCATCGCGGTGAGAAGCGTGTCCTGCAATCGGTGGTCGTCGATCTCGATGGCACCGACGAGGTGACTTTCAGCCAGTACGGCGCCATCGAACTCGAAGGGCTGAGCGATGCGCAGGTTCGCGAGAATCTGCAGCAGTCGGGCCTCTGGACCGCGCTGCGTACGCGCCCCTACAGCAAAGTGCCGGCTGTCGATGCCGTGCCTAGCTCCATTTTTGTCACGGCGATGGATACCCATCCACTGGCGGCAGACCCGGCCATCATCATCGCTGAGCGCGCCTCTGACTTCGAAGCAGGCCTCAAGGTGCTCGGTAATCTGGGCAAGCTGTTCCTGTGCAAAGCCGAAGGTGCCTCGTTGCCAGGCGAACAGCTTGCCAAGGTGAGGACTGAAAGCTTCGCCGGTCCACATCCGGCCGGCCTTGCCGGTACGCACATTCACTTCCTCGATCCGGTCAGCGCCAGCAAGAGTGTCTGGACCATCGGCTATCAGGACGTCATCGCCGTCGGCGCGCTGTTTACCAGTGGTCGTCTGTCGGTCGAGCGCGTGGTGGCGCTTGCCGGTCCTGTGGTGGAAAATCCACGTCTGGTACGTACCCGTCTGGGCGCCAGCCTCGACGAGCTGACAGCTGGTGAACTGCAGCCAGGCGGCAACCGTGTCGTATCCGGTTCGGTATTGGGCGGTCGTACGGCACATGGGGCCTTCGCCTACCTTGGTCGTTATCACCAGCAGGTTTCCTGCCTGCGCGAGGGCAAGGAGCGCGAGATGCTGCACTACCTGCGCGCCGGTAGCGAAAAGCACTCGATTCTCAACATCTATATTTCCAAGCTGATGGGCGGCAAGAAGTTCGCCTTCTCGACCTCCACCAACGGCAGTCCGCGGGCCATGGTCCCGGTCGGCAACTACGAGGAAGTCATGCCGCTGGACGTGCTGCCGACTCAATTGCTGCGTTCGCTCATTGTTGGTGACACCGAGGTGGCGCAAAAGCTCGGCTGCCTGGAACTGGACGAAGAAGATTTGGCGCTGTGCACCTACGTGTGCGCCGGTAAGTACGAATACGGCCCGATCCTGCGGGACAATCTGACTCGCATCGAGAAGGAGGGATAAGGAATGGGCATTCGTGAATTCCTCGACAAGATCGAGCACAACTTCGAGAAGGGCGGCAAGTACGAAAAGTGGTATGCACTCTACGAAGCCGCAGACACCTTCCTCTATCGCCCCGGTAGTGTGACCAAGACCACTGCGCACGTGCGCGACGGCATCGACCTCAAGCGGATGATGATCACGGTCTGGCTCTGCACCTTCCCGGCGATGTTCTTCGGTATGTGGAACACCGGCTATCAGGCCAACCTGATTTACGCACAGACTCCTGATCTGCTCGCAGCGCAGGAAGGCTGGCGCATGGCGTTGATCAGTGCGCTTGCAGGCTTCGATCCGAACAGCCTGTGGGACAACTTCATCCAGGGCGCGGCGTACTTCATCCCGGTTTACGCGGTGACGTTCATCGTCGGCGGTTTCTGGGAAGTGCTGTTCGCCTCCATCCGCAAGCATGAGGTCAACGAAGGCTTCTTCGTCACATCGGTGCTGTTCGCCCTGACTCTGCCACCGAGCGTTCCGCTTTGGCAGGTGGCGTTGGGTATCAGCTTCGGTATCGTGATCGGCAAGGAAATCTTCGGCGGCACTGGCAAGAACTTCCTCAACCCGGCGCTGACCGGCCGTGCATTCCTGTTCTTCGCCTATCCGGCGCAGATGTCCGGTGATGCGGTCTGGACGGCCGTGGATGGCTTTGCTGGCGCGACCGCGCTCAGCCTCAGCTTCGCCGGCGGGATGGAGAACGTGATCGCCAGCGGCATTACCTGGATGGACGCCTTTGTTGGCACCATTCACGGCTCGATCGGCGAAACCAGTACGCTGGCCATTTTCATTGGCGGCGCCGTATTGCTGATGACCAAGATCGCTTCCTGGCGCATCGTCTCAGGCGTCATGCTCGGCATGATCGCGCTCAGTTCGCTGTTCAACCTGATCGGCTCGGATTCCAACGCGATGTTCGCCATGCCGTGGTACTGGCACATGGTGGTGGGTGGTTTCGCCTTTGGCCTGATCTTCATGGCGACCGATCCGGTTTCAGCCTCGATGACCAATACCGGCAAGTGGGCTTTCGGCATCGTGATCGGCGTGATGGTAGTGCTGATCCGCGTCGTGAACCCGGCGTTTCCGGAGGGCATGATGTTGGCCATTCTGTTTGCCAACCTATGCGCACCGTTGATTGACCACTTTGTCGTTCAGGCCAATATCAAGCGGAGGCTGGCACGTAATGTCTAGTCAAAAAGAATCCACCGTTCGCACGCTGGTCGTGGCCCTGCTGGTCTGCCTGGTCTGCTCGGTGTTCGTTTCGGGGGCGGCGGTCGCACTGCGCCCGACACAGCTGGAAAACCGCCAGCTGGACAAACAACGCAGCATTCTGGCGATCGCTGGCCTGGGTGAGGCAGGTATGTCTGCCAAGCAGGTGAAGGCGCTTTACAAGGAACGCATCGTCGCCAAGCTGGTCGACCTGGAAACCGGCAAGTACAGCGACGAGTTCGATCCGAACACCTTCGATCCGCTGGTTGCCGCCAAGGATCCGGAGCTCTCGCAAGCGCTGCCGGGCGAAGAGGACATCGCCTCGATCAAACGTCGCGAGCGCTACAGCGTTGTATACACCGTTGAGGAAAATGGAGAGCTCGAGACGCTGATCGTGCCGGTTCGTGGTTATGGGCTGTGGTCGACTTTGTATGGCTTCATGGCCGTCAAGGGTGATCTCAATACCGTTGAAGGCCTGGGCTTCTATCAGCATGGCGAGACCCCCGGCCTCGGTGGCGAGGTGGACAATCCCAAGTGGCGCGGTCTGTGGCAGGGCAAAGAGCTGTTCAGCGAGAACGGCGAGCTGGCCATCCAGGTAGTCAAGGGCGGCGTCGATCCGCAAAGCCCGCGAGCCGACCATCAGGTCGACGCTCTGGCCGGCGCAACTCTGACCAGCAACGGGGTGAACAATCTGCTGCACTTTTGGCTGGGCGAGAACGGATTCGGTCCATTTATCGCTAACCTGCGCGCTGGGGAGGTTTGACCATGTCGCAACCTACTATTAAAGAAGTCCTGCTCAATCCGGTCTTCAACAACAACCCCATCGGCCTGCAGATTCTCGGAATCTGTTCGGCGCTGGCCGTCACCTCCAACCTCAAGACCGCACTGGTCATGTCCGTTGCGCTGACGTTGGTGGTGGCGTTTTCCAACCTCTTCATCTCGATGATCCGCAGCCAGATTCCAGGCTCGATTCGCATGATCGTGCAGATGGTCATCATCGCGTCGCTGGTAATCGTGGTCGATCAGGTCCTCAAGGCCTACGCCTTCTCGCTGTCCAAACAGCTCTCGGTATTTGTCGGCCTGATCATCACCAACTGCATCGTGATGGGGCGTGCCGAAGCGTTCGCCATGCAGAATCCGCCAATGCTGTCGTTCTTCGATGGGCTCGGTAACGGGCTCGGCTACAGCGCCATGCTGATCGCGCTCGGCATCGTCCGCGAACTGTTCGGCGCTGGCAAGCTGATGGGCTACACCATCCTTCCTGTGGTCAACGATGGCGGCTGGTACCAGCCGAACGGGTTGCTGCTGCTTCCGCCGTCGGCGTTCTTCCTGATCGGCCTGTTCATCTGGGGCATCCGCAGCTGGAAGAAAGAGCAGGTCGAGAAGCCGTCCTTCAAGATGGCGCCGCAAGTCTCGAACAAGGAGGCTTACTAATGGAGCATTACATCAGCCTGTTCGTCCGTGCCGTGTTCATCGAGAACATGGCGCTGGCCTTCTTCTTGGGCATGTGTACCTTCATCGCGATCTCGAAGAAGGTGGAGACCGCAATCGGCCTGGGGATCGCGGTAATTGTGGTGCAGGCCATCACGGTGCCCGCCAACAACCTGATCTACACCTATCTCCTCAAAGCGGGTGCGCTGTCCTGGGCCGGCCTGCCGGAAGTGGATCTCAGCTTCCTGGGCCTGCTCAGCTATATCGGGGTGATCGCGGCGATCGTACAGATCCTCGAAATGCTCTTGGACAAGTACGTACCGAGCCTCTACAACGCACTGGGCGTCTTCCTGCCGCTGATCACAGTGAACTGCGCCATCATGGGCGGCACACTGTTCATGGTCGAGCGGGACTACAACCTGGCAGAAAGTACCGTTTACGGCTTTGGTTCCGGTGCTTCCTGGGCGCTGGCGATCATGCTGTTGGCGGGTATCCGCGAAAAGCTCAAGTACAGCGATGTTCCAGAAGGCCTGCAGGGACTGGGCATCACCTTCATCACCATCGGCCTGATGTCGCTAGGCTTCATGTCATTCTCTGGCGTACAGCTGTAAGGACGGGATGAACTGATGAGTTACGAAATTTTCCTTGCCATCGGCATGTTTACCGCCATCGTGCTTGCGCTGGTGGTGATCATCCTCGCAGCGCGCGCCAAACTGGTGTCCAGTGGCGACGTCAATATCGAGATCAACGGCGAGCGCACCATTACGGTTCCGGCGGGCGGCAAGCTGCTGCAGACCCTTGCTTCCAACAACATTTTCCTTTCGTCCGCATGCGGTGGCGGCGGTACCTGCGCCC
The DNA here is from genome assembly GCF_000590475.1 of Stutzerimonas stutzeri. Taxonomy (NCBI): domain Bacteria; kingdom Pseudomonadati; phylum Pseudomonadota; class Gammaproteobacteria; order Pseudomonadales; family Pseudomonadaceae; genus Stutzerimonas; species Stutzerimonas stutzeri. The sequence goes on from NZ_CP007441.1 coordinate 1,430,085, forward strand.
AGTGCAAGTGCGTCGTCGAAAGCGGTGGCGGCGAGATGTTGCCCACCGAGGAATCGCATTTCACCCGCCGCGAGGCCGGTGAGGGCTGGCGTCTGTCCTGCCAGACGCCAGTCAAGGCGGATATGAAGATCGAGGTGCCTGAAGAAGTCTTCGGCGTGAAGAAATGGGAGTGCACCGTGCTCTCCAACCCGAACGTGGCGACTTTTATCAAGGAACTGACCCTTAAGCTGCCGGAAGGCGAGAACGTCGACTTCCGCGCCGGTGGTTACGTGCAGCTGGAATGCCCGCCGCACGAGGTCCGCTACAAGGACTTCGATATTCAGGAGGAGTATCGCGGCGATTGGGACAAGTTCAACCAGTGGAAATATGTCTCCAAGGTCGACGAAACCGTGATTCGTGCCTATTCCATGGCGAACTACCCGGAAGAAGTCGGTCTGGTGAAATTCAATATTCGTATCGCGTCGCCGCCGCCAGGAAAGGACGACCTGCCACCAGGCAAGATGTCCTCCTGGGTCTTCAGCCTGAAGCCGGGTGACAAGGTGACCGTCTACGGTCCCTTCGGTGAGTTCTTCGCCAAGGATACCGATGCCGAGATGGTTTTCATCGGTGGTGGCGCGGGCATGGCTCCGATGCGTTCGCACATTTTCGATCAGCTCAAACGTCTGAAATCCAAACGCAAGATGAGCTTCTGGTATGGCGCCCGCTCGATGCGTGAAGCGTTTTACGTTGAAGAGTACGACCAGCTGCAAGCCGAAAACGAGAACTTCCAGTGGCATCTGGCACTCTCTGATCCGCAACCGGAAGACGACTGGGGTGGCCCGACCGGCTTCATTCACAACGTGCTGTACGAGAACTACCTGAAGGACCATCCGGCGCCTGAAGATTGCGAGTTCTATATGTGCGGCCCACCCATGATGAACGCCTCGGTGATCAAGATGCTCACTGATCTCGGCGTCGAACCGGAGAACATTCTGCTCGACGACTTCGGCGGCTAGCATGACCCACGCGTTCTTTCGGCCCGTCATCGTTGCCGCTCTGGCGGCGGCTCTGACGGGCTGTCTGTTTCAGGACAAGGTAGAAAGCTTCAGCGGCCCAACCATGGGCAGTACCTATACGGTCAAGTACGTGGCAGGACGCGAGGCATCCGATAAGGAGCAGCTACAGCGCGAAACCGAGTCGATACTCGCCGAGATCGACAGGCAACTGTCGACCTACCGGGCCGATTCGGATATCGAAAGGTTCAATGCTTTGTCTGCAGGCGAATGCATGACCATGCCGGACGGCGTCCGTGAGCTGATCCTGGCCGGACAGCAGCTTTCGGACGAAAGCGACGGTGCGCTGGATCTGACCATCGAACCGCTACTTAACCTCTGGGGATTTGGTCCGCAGGGGCGAGGCGAGCGGGTGCCGTCTGCGGAGGAAATCGCCACGGCTCGGCAGAACGTCGGTCAGCATCATCTCCGGGTAGATGGCGAGCAGCTTTGCAAGGACAGGGCTGTCCAGGTCGACTTCAACAGCATTGCCGCCGGCTACGCGGTGGATCAGGTAGCGACAGCGCTTGAGGCGTCAGGCGTCGACAGCTATCTGGTGGAGATCACCGGGGAGCTGAAGGCGCGGGGCCGCAAGCCGGACGGGTCTTCCTGGCGCGTCGCTATCGAAGCGCCACGGGATAACGAGCGAGTGGCGCAGCGAATCATCGAATTGGATGGTTTTGCCGTTTCCACCTCCGGTGACTATCGCAACTATTTCGAGCGTGACGGCAAACGCTATTCGCACACGCTCGATCCGCAAACCGGTGCCCCTATCATTCATCATCTGGCGGCCGTGACGGTCGTCGATCCCTCGACATTACGGGCGGACGGGTTGTCTACTGTGCTCATGGTAATGGGTCCCGAGCGGGGGCTGGCGTACGCGACAGAACGAAAGATTGCAGCGTTCTTCGTTGTTCGCGAAGGGCAGGAATTCCTAAGCAGAAGCACTGAGGCCTTCGATGAGCTATTCGGTGCGGGAGCAGAGCAATGACTTGGTTGATCGTTTTTCTCGTCATGCTGTTGGTCGTGTTCGGCATGGCCATCGGCGTGATCATGGGACGCAAGCCCATCGCAGGTTCCTGCGGCGGCATCGCCAATCTCGGCATCGAAAAAGAATGCTCGATCTGCGGCGGTAGCCGCGAGAAGTGCGAAGAAGTAACTGCGCAGGCGAACCAGGATGAAAAAGCAGATCTCGCGTACGACGCGACCAGACGCTGACCCCTGGTATTGATCGGGTCGGCTGTTGGTTGCCGGCCCGAGTCTCGTGCTCGGCAATGCCGATGTCGTTCGGGTTGTCGGCGCAACGGTCAAGGGCAGCGCTACGCCAGCGATGGCAGTCGCCCTGACCAACCGAAATCGTTAACAGCGGCAGGGCTGCCTGCTGCGTGTTCAGGGGTGAATATGGCTGTCTACAATTACGATGTGGTGGTATTAGGCTCGGGCCCTGCCGGCGAAGGCGCGGCGATGAACGCGGTCAAGGCTGGGCGTAAGGTAGCCGTGGTCGATAGCAGGCCGCATGTGGGCGGCAACTCCACCCATCTGGGTACCATCCCGTCCAAAGCGCTGCGCCATTCGGTGCGCCAGATCATGCAGTACAACACCAATCCGCTGTTCCGCCAGATTGGTGAGCCGCGCTGGTTTTCGTTCCCAGACGTACTGAAGAGCGCCGAAAGCGTAATCGGCAAACAGGTCACCTCGCGTACCAGCTACTACGCACGTAACCGTATCGATATTTTCTTCGGCACTGCGAGTTTTGCCGACGAACAGACGGTAGAAGTGGTCAGTGCCAATGGCATGGTTGAAACGCTGGTAGCCAACCAGTTCATCATCGCGACCGGCTCGCGCCCCTATCGCCCCGCTGATGTCGATTTCTCGCACCCGCGCGTTTATGACAGCGACACTATCCTGACCCTGAGCCATACGCCACGCCGCCTTATCATCTACGGAGCCGGAGTGATCGGCTCTGAATATGCGTCAATTTTCAGCGGTCTCGGGGTACTGGTTGACCTTATCGACAACCGCGAACAGTTGCTCAGCTTCCTCGACGACGAAATCTCCGACGCGCTCAGTTACCACCTGCGTAATAACAATGTGTTGATTCGCCATAATGAGGAGTACGAGCGTGTCGAGGGCGTCGACAACGGCGTTATTCTGCATCTTAAGTCCGGTAAGAAAATCAAGGCGGACGCCTTCCTCTGGTGTAATGGACGAACCGGTAACACCGACAAGCTCGCCCTGGAAAACATCGGTCTGAAGGTCAACAGCCGCGGGCAGATAAAGGTCGACGAACACTACCGTACCGATGTCGGCAATATTTACGCGGCAGGTGATGTGATCGGTTGGCCGTCGCTCGCCAGTGCAGCTTATGATCAGGGCCGTTCCGCCGCCGGCAGCATCGTCGAAAACGATAGTTGGCGCTTCGTAGACGACGTGCCGACGGGTATTTATACGATCCCGGAGATCAGTTCGATCGGCAAGAACGAGCGTGAACTCACAGAGGCGAAGATTCCCTACGAAGTGGGCAAGGCATTCTTCAAGGGAATGGCGCGGGCGCAGATTTCAGCCGAGCCGGTCGGCATGCTGAAGATTCTCTTCCATCGCGAGACGCTGGCAGTGCTCGGCGTGCATTGCTTCGGCTATCAGGCGTCGGAAATCGTGCACATCGGCCAGGCGATCATGAACCAGCCGGGTGAGGCGAATACGCTCAAGTATTTCATCAACACCACCTTCAATTACCCGACCATGGCCGAAGCCTATCGCGTTGCTGCGTTTGACGGGCTAAACCGGCTTTTTTGAACGGCTCCGACCGGTGGCCTGAGCCGGTCGGAGATGACACCCGAGACTGGCGCTGGCCAAATCGGGAAAGCTTTTGAGGGCAAGGAAGGGGCCACCGGGTAGGGCGGCCCTTGTCAGTTCATGCGCTGCGCAGCGTGGTGACGGCGAGGCCAGGGTAATCGGTAATCAGGCTGTCGACGCCGAAATCCGCGAGCCGACGCATCAGCGCCGGTTCGTTCACGGTCCAGACCGAAACGTGCAGCCCTTGCTGGCGGGCTTTGGCGATCCGCTCGGGCGTGCACAGCGTCCACTTAAGCGCCAGCAGCTCGCAGCCGTATTGCTTGGCCACTTTCAGAGGGTCGAGCCAGGCGTATTCGGCGACCAGTCCGCACGATATTTCCGGGGTCAGGCGCTTCAGGGCCCGCAACACTTCCCGTGATCCGGATGTGACGGTGATCCGATCAAGCAGGCCATAACGCTCGGCCAGCTCTTTGATTGCGAGCACCGAACGAGCGGCACGGACTCTCGACGCGCTTTTGACTTCAAGTTGCCAGTGCTCGAAATCGCATTTCTCGAACAGCTCCGACAGGCGCGGGATAGGGCAGGGCTGTTTCCAGCCGGGCCCGCTGCTGCGCGCGTCGTAACGAGTCAGTTCCTCGGCGTCATGCTCGACGACCTTGCCGCGTCGTCCGGTGGTGCGCTTGAGCGTTGGGTCATGGATAACCATCAATTCGCCGTCTTTGGAGAGATGCAGATCCAGTTCGCAGCGACGCACGCCGTGGGCGAGGCATTGCTGGAAACCGACCAGGGTATTTTCCGGAGCTTCACCCTTTGCGCCACGATGGCCATAGATCAGTGTCACGGTTGTATATCTCGCTGTGCTGGAGTGATGCGCTGATGATGTAAAACGCTGTCGATCACCCGATTGCCTTCGAAGTAAACCGAAAACTCGCGGTAATCCCAGCGGGTGATCGGCGGCTGCCCTACAGCAGGATGCTCTTCATCGGCAAGACCGAAGCGCTCGAGTACTTGGTTCTTGGCGTCGCCGCGATTGGGCAAAGGCTGTTGGGTTTGACCTTGTTGGCCAATGGGAATGTGGATGATGTCGCCCTGTGCCGGGATGCAGAGACCAAATGTCAGAAGTGGGATAACCAGTCGATGCATGTTCAGGTTCCTTGCAGACTTTCACGAGCCAGGCGTCGTTCGGTTGCCTGTTTCTGCAGGATATGTCGCGCGAGCAGTTGCCGTTGTGCATCAGTCAACGCTTCGAAGGACGTGCCGATTGCAAAGCGTCCATCGTCTAGGGGTTGACAGCTCGCTATGCGGGCACGCAACAACAGGCCCAGACATTGTGGCATCAACACGAGCTTGAGCGTCCAGGTCGTGTCTTCGTCGAGCGGCTGATCATTGACGAAACTGATGCCGCCTTCCGAGAGCACCACCTCGCGTACCGAACCATGATCTTTTAACAGGTCCTGCGCCAGCGCCTGGCCCAGCAGGTCGATGCGCTTGTTTTGCACCTTCAGATAGTTGGCTAGCGTGCGGTTCCCCTCCGCTATCTGACGCAGCAGGTACTGCGCTTCGAAGTCGAGCTGATGCAGTTCACCAAGCAAATCGAACAGCTGCATCGAGCCGCTACGGGAGACTGTTTCGGCGTGTTCCGGCGACAGGATTTCCAGTGCGATCATGTCCTCGATACGATAGTATTCGCGGCGATCTTCGGTGTCTTCTATGGGCATGTCGATCCCCGAGCTGCAATGATGGCTTGAGTGTATCAGGCCGCCTGGCAACGTCATTCAGCTTGTTATTTCCTGCCAGCGAAAGCGAACTCATCGATTTATGTTCAGACCGCTGTCCGTGTATATCGGAGCGCGCTACACACGCGCCAGACGTCGCAGCCTCTTCGTCTCCTTCATATCTTTTACATCCATGATCGGGCTCGCGCTCGGCGTGCTGGTGATGATTGTCGTGTTGTCGGTGATGAACGGTTTCGATCAAGAAATGCGCAGTCGTGTGCTGGGCATGGTCCCGCACGCCACGATTGAAAGCGCGACGCCAATCGACGACTGGAAAGCGTTGGGGCAGCGGCTCGCGCAGCATCCACAAGTCGCGGCAGTCGCGCCGTTCATTCAAATGCAGGGTCTGCTGACCTATCGGGGTCAGGTCACCAAGACACTCATTAATGCAGTGGATCCAGCGGTCGAGCCGGATGTCTCCATTGTTGGCCAATTCTTTCGTGAGGGCACGCTAGGAGACCTAGCGCCCGGCGAATTTGGCATCGTTATCGGTGACAAGGCGGCCGAAAAACTGGGGGTCGGTGTCGGTGACAAGATCACGTTCGTGGCTCCTGAAGTGACGGTCACCCCAGCGGGTGTTTTTCCGCGGATGAAGCGCTTCACCGTACGCGGCATTTTTCATGTTGGTGCGGGTGAGATCGACGGTTACGTGGCGATGGCTAATATTTCCGATCTCGCACGACTGCATCGCTGGAAGCCCGATCAGGTCCAAGGGCTGCGCCTGCGTTTCGTCGATCTATTCCAGGCGCCACGCATTGCGTGGGAACTGGCGGGTCAGCTGGGTGACGATTTCTATTCTCGCGACTGGACTCGCACCCACGGCAACCTCTATCAGGCGATCCGCATGGAGAAGGCCATGATCGGCCTGCTGTTGTTGCTAATCGTCGCAGTGGCAGCTTTCAACATCATCTCGACGCTGGTAATGGTCGTAACTGACAAACGCGGCGACATAGCGATTTTGCGTACGCTTGGCGCGACGCCCAAGCAGATCATGGCAATCTTCATGGTCCAAGGCACGGTGATCGGAGTGGTCGGCACGTTGGTAGGTGCCTTGCTCGGCATCTTCTCCGCGCTCAATGTCAGTACCTGGGTCGCCGCGCTGGAGCGGCTGATCGGACACAAGTTTCTTAGCGCCGACGTGTATTTCATCGATTACCTGCCGTCCCGGTTGATGACCGCCGATGTGGTGCAGGTCTGCGTCGCCGCGCTCATCCTGAGTTTTTTCGCCACCCTGTATCCAGCGTGGCGTGCGGCCCGTACTCAACCGGCCGAGGCGTTACGATATGAGTGAGCTGGTTATGAATGAAAGGTCTCTGAAAGATGGCGCGGTACTGAGTTGCCGCAACCTGGGCAAGCGCTACGAGCAGGGCCCGGAGTCGGTCAGTGTGCTTTCCGGCCTGCAGCTGGAGTTGTTTCCGGGGCAGCGTGTCGCCATCGTCGGCAGTTCCGGCTCCGGCAAGAGCACCCTGCTGAATTTGCTTGGCGGCCTCGATACGCCCAGCGAAGGCAGCGTCTGGCTGGCCGGGGAAGAACTCTCAGCGCTGAGTGAAAAGGATCGCGGTCTGTTGCGTAATCGCGCGCTGGGTTTCGTCTATCAGTTCCACCACCTGTTGCCCGAATTCACCGCGCTGGAAAACGTCTGCATGCCGCTGTTGATCGGCAAGACGCCGATACCTGAAGCGCGCACGCGGGCGACCGAATTACTGCAGCGGGTGGGGCTCGGCCATCGGTTGGCTCATAAGCCGTCGGAGCTGTCCGGGGGCGAGCGTCAACGTGTGGCGATTGCTCGGGCGTTGGCCAACCGCCCGGCGCTGGTACTGCTCGACGAGCCTACCGGTAACCTCGATCACCATACCGCCCAAGGTATTCAGGACCTGATGCTGGAATTGAGCAGCTCATTGCGCACTGCGTTTCTCGTCGTTACTCACGATCCGCAACTCGCCGGGCAAATGGACCACATTCTGCGCCTGGAAGACGGCCGGTTGGTGGCCGGGTAATGTTCAGGCCGCTCAGCATCTTCATCGGCAGTCGCTATACGCGGGCCAAGCGTCGCAACCATTTCATCTCCTTCATTTCCTTGACCTCCATGATCGGGCTCTCGCTGGGCGTGCTGGCGATGATCATAGTGCTTTCCGTCATGAACGGCTTCCAGCGTGAGATGAGCAACCGCATTCTGGGTATGGTGCCGCACGCTGTGATCGCTGGAGACGGACACCCGGTAGATGACTGGCAGTCGCTGGCCAAGCAGCTCCGGTCGTACCCCGAAGTGCTCGGCACGGCGCCGATCACGCAACTTGAAGGCATGCTTTCGTTCAAGGGCTCGATGCAACCGATCGAGATCAAGGGCATCGATCCACAGGCAGAAGGAGAAGTATCGACCCTGGGCTCGAAGATGATCGCCGGCAGGCTCGACGATCTCAAACCAGGTGAGTCCGGGGTAATTCTCGGGTTGATGACTGCGCGTCGATTCGGCCTGAAGCTGGGCGACAAGCTCACCCTCATCGTGCCGGAACTCAGCGATGCGCCCGGCGGCATTACGCCTCGCATGCAGCGCCTGAATGTCGTTGGGGTGTTCAAGGTAGGTGCCGAGTTGGACGGCAGCCTGGCCATGATTCATCGGACCGATGCGGCGCGGATTCTTCGCTGGCAACCGGACCAGGTCGAAGGTGTCAGGCTCAGATTGGCAGATCTGTATCGCGCTCCGGAGGTTGGGCACGACCTCGTTGCCAGGCTTGGTGCCGATTACCGCAGCGAGGATTGGTCGCTCACTCAGGGCAGTCTGTTCAGCGCCATGAAGATGGAAAAGACCATGATCGGGCTGCTGCTTCTGCTGATCGTGGCGGTTGCCGCTTTCAACATTATCGCCACCTTGATCATGGTGGTGGCCGACAAGCGTGCCGATATCGCGATTTTGCGCACCCTGGGGGCGACGCCCCGTCAGATCATGACGATTTTCATGGTGCAGGGCAGCATCATTGGCCTGACCGGCACGCTGATAGGTACCGTCCTAGGTGTGCTGGGCGCGTTCAACGTCAGTACGCTGGTGGGGTGGTTGGAGCGGGTATCGGGCCAGCATATCTTTAGCTCCGACGTTTATTTCATTAACACCCTGCCGTCAGAACTGCGCCTGGAAGACGTGCTGTTGGTGACATTGGCCGCATTGATCCTGAGTTTCCTGGCGACGCTCTATCCCGCCTGGCGTGCCGCACAGACTCAACCCGCCGAAGCGTTGCGTTACGAGTAGGGCGCAGGCGTCAGCGGCGGCCCGCCTGACGCCTGCGCCAACTGCGGCTGACCCACCAGCGCCAATAGGCCTGTGTCGCCACGTAACCCAGCACGGCCAAGACGAGGCCGACCACTAGAGAGCCTAAATATAAGGGCTCCCAGTGGCTGCTGAGCATCTTCTGCACCCAGGCAAGGGTCAGCTCCATTGGCATAGGCGAAACCGGGGTGTCCAGCAGCCAGGCGCCGACCTTGTAGCTGCAATAAAAAACCGGTGGCATGGTCAGCGGATTGGTCAGCCAGACCAGCCCAACGGCTATCGGCAGGTTAGCCCTGGCTGGCACCGCACATAGCGCGGCGGCCAACATCTGCATGGGCATCGGAATCATGGCCCAGAACAGGCCAATGGCCATTGCTCTGGAAACCGAATGCCGGTTGAGGTGGAGCAGGTTCGGATCGTGAGTCAGGGTGCCGAGAAATCGCAAAGATTTGTGGGTCTTTAAGCGATCGGGGTGCGGCATGTAGCGTTTGAAAAAACGACGCGGCATGAAGATTCTCTGGCGGGCTGAAGCGCGTCCGATTATGCCTGAAACGAGACCCGGCGCTGAGATGAGTTTGTGACATAGATTCTACACTGTAGAAGCCGACGGGGTGTCGGCGATCCACTATGGTTCGGCAACCGTCTCCCTTGGACGGCTGGGCCTCTGGAAAGGAATCCAGGAGATGTACCATGCGTACGGCAATGCTGGCGCTGGCAGCAGGGCTTTTACTGCTGCGCTTTCTACCGCAACTGCCACCGTTGTCGGCATTGCCTTTTGTACTCGTGACGGGACTGGTCTTGTTGCCATTCCGCTGGCGAGCACTTGGATGCTTCCTGCTTGGGCTCGGATGGGCTTGCCTGAGTGCTCATTGGGTCTTAAGCGATCGCCTCCCGACCGAACTTGACGGCCGTACCTTCTGGCTTGAAGGGCGGGTGGCGGGGCTACCGGATGTTCGTGGCGGTGTAGTGCGCTTCGAGCTGGTTGATGTCTCGTCCCGGCATTCCGGCTTGCCTTCGCGGATGCGCCTGGCCTGGTACGGCGGGCCGATGATTCAGGCAGGAGAGCGATGGAGGCTCGCCGCCAAGCTCAAAAGGCCACGTGGCCTGGTCAATCCTCATCCGTTCGATTACGAGGCCTGGCTTCTTGCGCGTCGGATCGGTGCCAGTGGCACGATTAAAGCAGGCGAGCGGGTGGCGTTTGCAGATGGGAACCTGGCGTGGCGCGACCGGTTGCGCCAACGCTTGATGGCAGTTGACGCCCAGGGACGCTCGGGTGCAATTGCAGCGCTAGTGGTTGGCGATGACAGCGGTTTGTCCACGTCAGACTGGCGCATCCTGCAGGACACCGGGACAGTGCACTTGATGGTGATTTCTGGACAGCATGTTGGGATGCTGGCCGGTTTACTCTATGGCCTGGTTGCACTAATGGCGCGTTGGGGAATCTGGCCGCGCCGAATCGCCTGGCTGCCCTGTGCCTGCGGTCTGGCGCTGTTTGGTGCTCTCGCATACGGTTGGCTGGCGGGCTTCGAGGTCCCGGTTCAGCGAGCCTCGGTAATGGTCGCCCTGGTGCTCTTGTGGCGCTTGCGGTTTCGCCATCTCGGTGTCTGGTTACCACTGCTAGTCGCGCTTGATGGCGTCCTGCTGATCGATCCTTTAGTCAGTTTGCAATCGGGGTTCTGGTTGTCCTTCTTAGCCGTGGCGCTGCTCGCCTTGGTCTTCCGTGGCCGATTGGGCAGTTGGGGCTGGTGGCAAGCCCTGGGTCGCGCGCAGTGGAGCATGTCGCTCGGCCTGTTGCCGGTATTGCTTGCGCTGGGCTTGCCGGTGAGCCTGAGCAGTCCAATCGCCAATCTTTTCGCGGTGCCGCTGGTCAGCATGCTGATCGTACCGCTGTCCTTGTTGGGCACTTCGCTGCTCTGGTTGCCAGGCGTTGGTGAATGCTTGCTCTGGCTGGCGGGTGGCTTGTTGGCGTTGCTCTTCGATACGCTGCGATGGCTTGCTGACTGGCAGTCCGCGTGGCTACCGGCCTCCTTGCCGATATGGGGCTGGGTGCTGGTCGCGCTGGGAATGCTGCTGCTTTTGTTGCCGGCAGGGGTGCCATTTAGGACTTTAGGATTGGTGCTTCTCGCGCCGTTGTTGTTTCCACCGGTAAATAAACCCACGGCGGGGCAGGCGGAGGTCTGGGTGCTTGACGTTGGCCAGGGGCTGGCCGTGCTGGTGCGTACCCATGAGCATGCGCTGTTGTATGACGCGGGGCCGCGCTATGGCGACTTCGATATTGGCGAGCGGGTTGTGTTTCCGTCGATGAAGACATTGGGATTGGCTGACCTCGATCTGATGATCCTCAGCCATGCCGACAGCGATCACGCTGGAGGCGCTCTGGCGATTCAACGGCTGATGCCAGTGGCGCGGGTGCTCAGCGGTGAGCCGGAAAGCTTGCCTGCCTCGCTGGAGGCTGAAGGGTGTCGCTCAGGAGAACACTGGGAGTGGGAGCAGGTCAGTTTTACGCTCTGGCGGTGGTCGCAAGCCGGGGATGGAAACCAATCCTCGTGTGTACTGTTGGTCGAAGCGGGCGGTGAGCGCCTGCTATTGACGGGGGATATCGATGTGCCGGCCGAGCAGGCGCTGTTGGCGAGCGATATACCGCTGGGCGTGCGGTGGTTGCTGGTGCCGCATCATGGTAGTCGCAGTTCATCTTCAACCGCGTTTATCGAGGCAGCCGGCGCCGAAGGCGCGCTTGTCTCGCGCAGCCTGCACAACGCCTTCGGTCATCCGCATCCAGATGTGGTGCAGCGTCTGCAGGCATCGGGCACCCCGATTTTCGATACGGCTGAACTAGGCGCTCTGCAGATCCGTCTCGGTCGTTTCGAACCCATTCGAGGATTGCGCGCCGAACGGCGATTCTGGCGGGAAAAATGAGAACCGAGGCCGTCGGCGGCCTGTCGGCCCTATGCTAGAGTGGCGCCACTTTTTCGTGGGGGATTCATCTCGTGTGGGAGCTGGTTAAAGCGGGCGGCTGGATAATGCTGCCAATCATCCTGTGTTCCGTCGCGGCTGCCGGCATCGTCGCCGAACGGCTGTGGACGCTCCGGCCTAGCCGTGTGACTCCGCCGCATCTGCTTGGTCAGGTATGGAAATGGATCAAGGACAAGAAACTCAGCAACCAGAAACTCAAGGAGCTGCGCGCGGATTCGCCACTCGGCGAGATCCTGGCTGCGGGCCTAGCCAATTCCAAGCACGGCCGGGAGATTATGAAAGAGTGTATCGAGGAGGCTGCGGCGCGTGTCGTTCATGACCTTGAGCGCTACCTCAATGCGTTGGGCACCATTGCCGGCATCGCACCGTTGCTCGGCCTGCTCGGCACTGTGCTCGGGATGATCGAAATCTTCAGCGCCTTCATGGGTTCCGGCATGGCCAACGCACCCTTGCTCGCCGCGGGTATCTCCAAAGCGTTGATCACCACGGCAGCTGGTCTGATGGTTGGCATCCCGGCCTTGTTTTTCCACCGTTTCCTGCTGCGCCGTGTCGAAGAGCTGGTGGTCGGAATGGAGCAGGAGGCAATCAAGCTGGTCGAGGTCGTACAGGGTGACCGTGACGTCGATCTGGGTGAGGGCAAGGCGTGAAGTTTCGACGCAAAGCGCGAGAAAACGTCGACATCGGCTTGGCCCCGCTGATCGATGTGGTGTTCATCTTGTTGCTGTTCTTTGTGGTGACCACAACTTTTACCCGCGAAACACAGCTCAAGGTGGATTTGCCTGAAGCGGCCAGCGGTACACCGCCCCAGGATGTCGAGAAAAAGCAGCTGGAAGTAGTCATCGATGTCGATGGCAGCTTTACCCTGAACGGCAAGACGTTGATCAAGCATGACCTGAGCACATTGATGGCCGCGCTCAGTAAAGAGTCTGGCGGGGATACCGGCCTGCCGATGATCATCAGTGCCGATGGCAAAACCCCGCATCAGGCTGTCATTACCGCCATGGATGCGGCTGGAAAACTGGGTTTTGCGCATCTTCGTATCACCACCGTCGAGGCCCAGCCGGAGCCCTGATGTCCTTTTCCCATCGTCTGCAGCGCGCCTGGTACGAAGGGCATCCAGCCCTGGCTTTACTCGCGCCACTGGAGGCACTCTACCGGCGTGTGGTAATTGCCAAACGAAAGAAATTCGTCAGCGGAGCGACCGATCGTTACCGTGCTCCGGTGCCTGTGGTGGTGGTGGGTAATATCACCGTTGGCGGGACCGGTAAGACTCCGCTGATTCTCTGGCTCATCGAACATTGCCGCCGTCGCGGCCTGAAAGTCGGCGTGATCAGCCGTGGCTACGGCGCCACGCCACCGTCGCACCCCTGGCGAGTGATGCCCGACCAATTGGCGACTGAAGCGGGCGACGAGCCGCTGTTGATCGCGCAGCGAACGGGCGTACCGGTCATGATCGATCCGGATCGATCCCGGGCCGCTCGCGAGCTGCTCAAGTGCGAGCCACTCGATCTCATTCTTTCCGACGACGGTTTGCAGCATTACCGACTGGCTCGCGACCTCGAACTGGTACTGATCGATGCTGCGCGCGGTCTGGGCAATCGTCGTTGCCTGCCCGCGGGCCCGCTGCGTGAGCCGATCGAGCGGTTGGAATCGGTTGACGCGGTGCTTTTCAACGGGGCGCCGACCGACAGCTCGTCCGGTTTCGCCTTTGCCTTGCAGCCATCACGGTTGATCGAGCTGATCAGTGAGCAGGCCTGGACGCTTGACCATTTCCCGCCAGGCCAGGCTCTGCACGCCGTTGCCGGGATCGGCAATCCACAGCGTTTCTTCACCACGCTCGAGGCGCTACACTGGCGGCCGATTCCGCACCCCTTCGCCGATCACGCCCGCTATAGCCTGGAGCAGCTGAGTTTCAGCCCCGAGCTACCCTTGGTGATGACTGAGAAGGATGCGGTCAAATGCCGGGCATTCGCGCTGCCGGGCTGGTGTTATCTGCAGGTGCAGGCCGAGCCATCGGCGGCGTTCGTGACCTGGTTCGATGCCCAGCTAGACCGATTGCTGCCCGAACATCCCTAAGCCGCTCGATCTGCCAGGTGCGGTCGGCTGCATCCAAGGACTGCGCATGGATACCAAACTGCTCGACATTCTCGCCTGCCCGCTCTGCAAGGGCCCGCTGAAGCTCACCGATGACAAGTCCGAACTGATCTGCAAAGCCGATGGCATGGCCTTCCCGGTGCGGGACGGCATTCCCGTAATGCTGGAAAGTGAAGCCCGCACCCTGGAAGTGGACGAGCGCCTGGACAAATGAGCAGCCCTTACACCGTTGTTATTCCGGCGCGTTATGCATCCAGCCGCCTGCCTGGCAAGCCGCTGCAGGACATCGCGGGCAAGCCGATGATTCGTCACGTCTGGGAGCAAGCCTGCAAGAGCGGTGCGCAGCGGGTGGTGGTTGCTACCGATGACCTGCGGATTCTTGAAGCTTGCCAAGCCTTCGGCGCGGAAGTGTTGTTAACGCGTGTCGATCACAACTCAGGTACTGATCGCCTCGCCGAAGTAGCTGGCAAACTGGGCCTTGCGGCTGATGCGATCGTCGTCAATGTGCAGGGCGATGAGCCGTTGATTCCTCCTTCGGTGATCGATCAGGTCGCGCACAATCTCGACGCGCATCCGGAAGCGGCCATATCCACGCTTGCCGAGCCGATCAGCGATCCGCAATTTTTGTTCAATCCCAACGTTGTGAAGGTACTTAGCGATATCAACGGTTTGGCGTTGACCTTCAGTCGTGCGCCGCTGCCATGGGCTCGGGACGAGTTCGCCCGTGACAGGGATGCGCTTCCGGCTGATGTTCCGTACCGCCGGCATATCGGTATCTATGCCTACAGGGCCGGATTCCTGGCTGACTTCGTTGCCTGGGGCCCTTGCTGGTTGGAAAACACCGAATGCCTCGAGCAGTTACGGGCACTTTGGCATGGCAAGCGTATCCACGTCGCTGATGCGGTCGAGGCGCCTCCGGCTGGAGTCGACACCGCCGAAGATCTCGAGCGTGTGCGCAAGCAGCTCAGAGCCTGAGCGTGAACATCCTGTTCGTCTGCATGGGCAACATCTGCCGATCACCCACGGCTGAGGCGGTGTTTCGCAAGTACGTGCAGGACGCCCGGCTGGAAAGTCGCATCTCCGTCGATTCTGCGGGGACGGGTGATTGGCATGTCGGTAAGGGGCCGGATCAGCGCTCTTGCCAAGCGGCCGCCAGGCGAGGCTACAATCTCGGCACGCTACGAGCGCGGCAGGTGGCAGTCGAGGATTTCCAGCGCTTCGATCTGATCCTGGCGATGGATCATGACAATCTGGAGCGGTTGCAGACACTGCGACCGTTGGATTCGCGCGGGGAGCTGGACCTGTTCCTGCGCCGATACAATCTGGGCGAAGACGCTGTGCCCGATCCGTATTTCGGCGGCCAGGACGGTTTCGAGCAGGTGCTCGATCTGATTGAAAAGGCATCTGCAGCGCTGCTCAACGAGGTCAAGGAGCGTCTGTGACTCTTCTCATCGAACAGAACCGCTCGCTCAAAGCATTCAATACGATGGCTGTCGAGGCTCGCGCGGCGCGCTTTGCCGAGGCTCATGACGACCAGGAGGTAACCGAGGCGCTCGCCGAGGCGCGCCGCCTTGGTGTGCCGCTGTGGATACTCGGCGGTGGCAGCAACCTCGTGCTTACCGCAGATGTGGACGCGCTGGTGCTGCGCATGGCCAGCCGGGGCGTGTTGGTGCTTGAGGACGACGGCGAGCGGGTGGTGATCGAGGCGGCGGCAGGAGAGCCATGGCATCCTTTCGTGCTGCACAGCCTGGAGCTCGGTTTGTCCGGCCTGGAAAACCTCAGCCTGATCCCCGGTACCGTTGGCGCTGCACCGATTCAGAACGTTGGTGCATATGGCGTCGAAATCAAAGACGTGTTCGCTGGGCTGACCGCACTGGACCGTGAAACTGGAGGTCTCGTTGAATTCGATCTGCAAGCGTGCCAGTTCGGCTACCGTGACAGCTTGTTCAAGCGCGAGGCCGGGCGCTACATCATTCTGCGGGTGCGCTTTTTGCTGCAGCGAACGGCAAATCTGAAGCTTGAATACGGCCCTCTGCGCCAATGGTTGCAACAGCACGATATCCAATGCCCCACGCCAACGGATGTAAGCCGTGCGGTCTGTGCAATTCGTAGCGAGAAGCTGCCCGACCCCCAAGTGCTGGGCAATGCTGGCAGCTTCTTCAAGAACCCATTGGTCCCTCAGTCGATTGCTGATGCATTGCAGGCGCAATACCCGGATCTGGTGGCGTTTCCACAAGGACAAGCACAGGTCAAGCTTGCCGCTGGGTGGCTGATCGAGCGTGCGGGCTGGAAGGGCTATCGAGACGGCGATGCGGGAGTGCACCGGCTGCAGGCGTTAGTGCTCGTCAACTATGGTCAGGCCACCGGTCGGCAGATCCTGAATTTGGCTCAGCACATACAGGCAGATATTGCCGAGCGCTTTGGTGTGCAACTGGAAATAGAGCCGAACATTATCTAATACGGAGTCCGTTCGGTCGCACTAATCGTTGGTGTGGCGGGCTGCGCGCGTCTGTTGCTTTGGCGATGTATACCGCGTCGCGGATTATCGGCGATGCACCTGTATTTCCCGCAAGTATTGCCCCCCGTACCCGGCTAGACACTGTCTTCCTGGCTCTAGCGATGGGCACCTGTGTCTAGTCCTGAAATAGGTTTACACCTGTTTCACCCAAACGTCCGGTGCATCGCATTGGGCGTTTGATATTTCAAAGACTGGTGCGGACGCTCGCGGTTGTATATTGCTACCGACTCGCTCACCATCTTCTTCGCCTGGGTTAAATCCTGTGGTCTCTTGAGCAAAAGCTCGGTCTTCAATATCCCGTTGACCCGCTCTGCCAGGGCGTTTTGATAACAGTCATAGCCGTCCGTCATCGAGCACCTGATGCCATGTTTGGCATGCAGTGCCTGGTACGTTCCCGAACAGTACTGGCTGCCTCTGTCCGAGTGGTGGATCAGCGGCTGCACGGTTTGGCGCTGACTCACTGCTCGACGCAGCGCCTAAGCTACCGACTCGGCGTGCAGGTTTTCATGGACGTGATAGCCCATGATTCTGCGCGAAAAAGCATCCGTCACAAGGCTCAGATAGGCCACACCTTCTTGGGTGGGCAGATAGGTAATGTCAGCCACCCAGACTTGCTCCGGGCCGCTTGGAACCACCTGATCAGGACCCGCTTTGAGCAGGTTCGGATGCCGCCGAAAGCGATGATGGCTGTCGGTCGTCTTGTGATACGCCCGCTTGCGGGCCACTAATAAACGTCTCTCGCGCAAAATTGAAAACAAACGGTCTCGACCCACTCGCAGCTCATACTGTGGCTGGCAATGCAGCAAATAATGCAGCTTCCGCGTCCCCATGCGGGGTTGCCGCAGGCGCTTTTGCGTAACGAAATCAGCTACTTTCTGATCCAGAACCAGACGCGTAATGTCGGCGCGATTGCGCTTGTAGTAAGCCTGTCGGCTTATCCCCATGAACTGGCAAGCCCTGCTGATGCTCAGGTTTTGGATGCGCTTTTGCGAAAGGACTTGCCGGGACGCTTTTTTATGACAGATAGACCATAGTCAGTTTGCAAGACATCCACGACAGCTTCGAAAAACTGCGCTTTCTGATTGGACAGCTTGAGTTGCTCTTCAAGTTCTTTGATGCGTTGCTCTGGCGTTAGCGGGCGGTTTTGCTCGGGCATGGTCCCCATCCTCGGCGAGCCGATGTATGCGCCTGGATTCCAGTTTTGCCGACCGTGCTTGCGTAACCACGTCAGAACGGTCGTCTTGCCTTGAATCCCGTAACGCTCCTGAGCCTCTCTATAGGTCAGCTCGCCTTTTTCGACCTGATCGACGACCGATAATTTAAAAGTCATCGTGTAGTCTCGCTGGCTACGCCTTTCTGCTGATTCCATCGCATCCTCCTGGAAAACAGATCAGAAGGTGTAAACCCTATTCAGGACGGGACACTGGACACAAAAAAGGGATGCCGAAGCATCCCTTTTTGACTGCTGTGCCTGTCAGTTCTGGCGCTTGTTGGCGTCATCCTGCTCGGCGGCTTCGTCGGCTACCTCAGGCTCAGCTTCCGCAGTGGGCTTGACCGGCTCCACCTCGTCGGGCTGAACAACTTCTGTGACGGCCTGTTCGGCTTCTGGTTCGGCCGTTTGTGGTTGCGCCCGTTCAACGGCCTGCTCTTCCTTGCTGCTGACCGCATCGACGATTGATTGCTCGACCGATGCAACATTAACCGCCTCGCTGACAACGATTTCAGGGCTTGCCAGCTCCGCTGGCGCCTGTGCTTCGGCTGAAGCGTTCGCTTCGGCGGATTTCGCCTCGGCTTCGGCTGCCTCTTTGGCCAGACGCTCCTGCTCGAGGCGACGACGACGTACTTCGCGTGGGTCGTTGGGCGCACGGCCGGTTGCCGTCAGAGCTGGTGTTACCGGCTCGATTGGCGCCGGAGTAGGCTGCTCGGACGCCGGCGTGACCTGGGCCTGCACGACCTCAGGCTCAGCTGCCAACGGTTGGCTGGTTTCCTGCGGGGCAGGGGCTGGCTCGGCTTCCACGATGGCCGGCGTCGTGGCTTCGGCTGCTGGCACTGCGACAACTTCGGCTGGCTGTACCGCTTCGGTTATATTGGCTGTTTCGTCGACGGCTTCGACTGATGCTGGTGTTTCCGGGGCCGTCTCAGGCTGGATAGCCGCTGGCGCTGCGTCGGTATCGGCCGTATTTGCCGCCAGGGCGGCCGCGGTCGCGGCGATGGCAACCTGCTCGGATTTCACAGGCGCATTGCTTTCGCTGACTTCGGCAACGTTGCTCTCGGCCTCGTCACCAATCTCATTGCCGTTGGAATCACGCTGGCGATCACGGCGGTTGCTGCGGCGACGCTGACCACGGGAGCGGCGACGCGGACGATCGCTGCCTTCGGTCGATTCCTGTTCCTCTTGAGCAACCTCCGCAGTCTCATTTTGCTGCAGTTCTTCCGCGTTTGCGGTTTGCTCTGCCCGAGGCTTACGCTCTTCGCGAGGTGGGCGTGGTTTACGCTCGGTGACTTCCTCGCTAACAGCAGGAGCTGGTGCAATCTGGGCTTGTTCGTCGAGCGGTGCGCGCAATTCGCGCTTGCGCTCTTCGCGGGGCTGACGGTCTTCGCGCGGCGTGCGCTCGCGACGCGGTTGTGGCTGCGCCGGGCTATCGTTGGCCTCGACCGGCTCGCGGGCTTCGCGTGGCTTGCGCTCTTCACRMKRASGGCGTGGCTGACGTTCCTCGCGAGCCTGACGCTCTTCTCGTGGGGCGCGCTCTTCGCGCGGCTTGCGTTCTTCGTCGCGATTGCCGCGTGAATCACGGCGACGGTTCTGCTGGCGGCCGCTACGGCGCTCGTCGTTGCGCTGCGGACGGCTGCTGGTCGCGGGCTTCTGCTTCACTTCAGCAGCCGGTGCTTCCTGCTTGCCGGCGAAGAGACCGACCAGCGATTTGACCAGCCCTTTGAACAGGCTCGGCTCCTGGGCGGCCGGCGCGGCGACTTCTGCTGGCGCGGCGGCAGGCGTAGGTGCGGGCGCTGTTCGTGGAGGGGCAGTTTTCACCGCCGCTTCCTGGCGAACCAGTGTGCGTGTCGAGCTGACCGGTTGGGCTTCCTCGACTTCGGTCGGGCTCATCTCGTAGCTGGCCTGACCCGCGATGATCTCCGGGCTGTCATCGCGAAGACGCTGCACTTCGAAGTGCGGCGTTTCCAGATGATCGTCCGGCAGGATGAAGATGCGCGCGCGGGTGCGCAATTCGATCTTGGTGATGGCGTTGCGCTTCTCGTTGAGCAGGAATGCGGCGACCTGGAACGGGACGCGGGCGCGAACCTCTGCCGTGCGGTCTTTCAGCGCCTCTTCTTCGATCAGGCGCAGGATCGCCAGCGACAGCGACTCGACGTCACGAATGATGCCTTGACCATTACAGCGAGGGCAGACGATGCCGCTGGTCTCGCCGAGCGACGGACGCAGGCGTTGACGGGACATTTCCAACAGGCCGAAGCGCGAGATACGTCCGACCTGGATTCGGGCGCGATCAGCCTCGAGTGCTTCGCGAACTTTTTCTTCCACGGCGCGCTGGTTCTTCGCCGGGGTCATGTCGATAAAGTCGATTACAATCAGGCCACCGATATCGCGCAGACGCAGCTGGCGAGCGATTTCCTCGGCCGCTTCCAGGTTGGTCTGTAGCGCGGTTTCCTCGATATCGCCGCCCTTGGTGGCGCGCGCCGAGTTGATATCAATGGACACCAGTGCTTCGGTCGGGTCGATGACGATGGATCCGCCGGACGGTAGCTTCACTTCGCGCTGGAAGGCGGTTTCGATCTGGCTTTCGATCTGGAAGCGGTTGAACAGAGGCACGCTGTCTTCGTACAGCTTGATCTTGCTGGCGTACTGCGGCATGACTTGTTGGATGAAGGACAGGGCTTCGTTCTGGGCTTCGACGCTATCGATCAGTACTTCGCCGATGTCCTGGCGCAGATAGTCGCGAATGGCGCGGATAATGACATTGGATTCCTGATAGATCAGGAACGGGGCGGGGCGATCCTGCGAGGCCTCCTTTACCGCGCTCCAGAGCTGCAGCAAGTAATCCAGGTCCCATTGCATTTCTTCACTTGAACGACCGAGCCCAGCGGTTCGAACGATCAGGCCCATATCGGCGGGAACATCGAGGCCATTCAGCGCTTCACGGAGTTCGTTGCGTTCCTCGCCTTCGATGCGGCGAGAGATGCCGCCGGCGCGTGGGTTGTTCGGCATCAGAACAAGGTAGCGGCCGGCCAGACTAATGAAGGTGGTCAGGGCAGCGCCCTTGTTGCCACGTTCTTCTTTCTCGACCTGGACGATGACTTCTTGGCCTTCGCTCAGCACGTCTTTGATGTTGACGCGGCCTTCGGGGGCCTTCTTGAAATACTCGCGGGAGATTTCTTTCAGGGGAAGAAAACCGTGGCGGTCTGCGCCGAAATCAACGAAAGCGGCTTCGAGGCTGGGCTCGACACGGGTGATCTTGCCTTTGTAGATGTTGGCTTTCTTCTGTTCACGGGCACCGGATTCGATATCGAGATCGAACAGGCGCTGGCCGTCGACCAGTGCGACACGCAACTCTTCAGGCTGAGTTGCGTTAATTAGCATTCTTTTCATGTAGTACCGTCGGTTTCCAGGGCAGCGGAAACGGCGTTCGGCACACACGACTCTCGCGGTCGGTGTCAGGTGAGTCAGGAATGGTTGTAAGGCACTCCAGTGTCCAGCGATGTAAGGCCAGTTGGGCCGGCGTCGCGACGACGTCTCCTGCTTGCTGTCGGAACAGAAGCAATGGTTCGGGAGGAGGAATCAGCCATTGGTAGCGGACGGAATGAAGCGTCTATGAAAGCCTGTGCTACGCAATCCGATGGCTGTACATCTCCACCCAACACTCATACTTTGAAAATCGGGTGCCGCTCGCAGAATCCGAGCGGGTTATCGATTATCGCGATTCCCCAGTGGGGTCACGCATCATGTCTTCAAGGCTTGTTTCGGGGCTTCACCGCTACTTGAGGGAAGCTCCGTCGGACGGCCTCACGTCCTCGAACATTGCTGGGTCAGGAATGGCGGTTTCGCTGGCATTCGTTGACCTGGCCACTTTTGGCGGCGTTCGGGACTATAACAGCAATGTTTAAGTGCTTCAAATCCATGAAAATTGATATCATCCGCCGATGACCAATACCCTTTCTCAGACCTCCGGCGTGCAAATGCTCGAAGTCGCGCCGGAGCTTGCCGGCCAGCGCATCGACAACTTTCTTCGTACTCAGCTCAAGGGTGTCCCCAAAACACTGATATATCGCATATTGCGCAAAGGCGAAGTGCGGGTGAACAAGGGGCGGATAAAGCCTGAATATAAGCTCCAGGCCGGCGATGTAATCCGTGTACCGCCGCTTCGGCTTCCAGAGCGTGACGAGGCGGTCCCTGTTGCGCAAGGGCTTCTCGAGCGCCTGGAAGCGGCGATCGTCTATGAAGACAAGGCGCTTATTGTGCTGAACAAGCCTGCAGGCATAGCGGTGCACGGTGGCAGCGGGCTTAGTTTTGGTGTCATCGAGGCGCTGCGCCAACTGCGTCCTGATGCGAAAGAACTCGAGTTGGTGCATCGCCTGGACCGTGATACGTCCGGGCTGCTGATGGTTGCGAAGAAGCGCAGCATGCTGCGCCATCTGCATCAGGAATTGCGCGGCGATGGTGTCGATAAGCGTTACATGGCGCTTGTGCGAGGGCGCTGGGAGACCGGCAGGAAGCAGGTGAATGCACCGCTCATGAAGAACACGCTGCGCTCGGGTGAGCGCATGGTTGAGGTCACTGAAGAGGGCAAGGACGCGTTGACGCTTTTCCGTGTGCTGCGTCGTTTCGGCGATTTTGCCACGCTGGTCGAGGCTAGGCCGATAACGGGTCGGACCCACCAGATTCGCGTCCATGCGCTTCACGCCGGGCACGGAATCGCGGGCGACAGCAAGTATGGCGACGAAGAGTTTTCCAAGGTCATTCGTGATCTGGGCGGCAAGCGCTTATTTCTGCACGCCTATGCGTTGAAAGTGCCTTTGCCTGACGGCGGCGAACTGAGCCTGGAAGCGCCGGTTGATGATGTCTGGGCTCGGACGCTGGAGAGGCTTGGTGAGTAAATACGAGCTGTTGATCTTCGACTGGGATGGAACGCTGGTGAACTCCATCGGCCGTATTGTCGAATCCATTTCCGTTGCCGCAACCAGCTGCAATCTGCCGGCCCTCGATGAAACGGCCATAAAGGGAATCATTGGGCTGGGCTTGCCAGAGGCAGTTGCGGTGCTATATCCGCATGTCACGGATGTGGGCACCGCTGAGGCGTTTCGTCGTGCCTATGCCGAGCACTACCTCATGCTGGAAGCTGAGCCGTCGGAACTCTACCCCGGAGTCGCGCTGGCGCTGCAGCAGTTTCGTGACCAGGGGCATCTGCTTGCCGTGGCGACCGGAAAAGGGCGGCGCGGGTTGGACAGGGTGCTGGATGGGCAGGGTTGGAGCGATTTTTTCGATGTAACCCGTTGCGCGGATGAAGCCGCGAGCAAACCTGATCCATTAATGATCCATGAGATTCTGGCACATTGCGGGGTTGGTCCCGAGCGGGCCTTGATGGTAGGGGATTCGGTATTCGATCTCGAAATGGCTCGGCGAGCTGGCGTAGACAGCGTTGCGGTCTCCTACGGTGCGCAGCCGCTCGACGTGCTGCGGGCGTACTCGCCGCGTATGACCATCAATCGTTTTTCGGAGCTTGGCGATTGGCTGCGCTCCGCAGGTACAGCAGAGGTAGTTGCGTATGTCGGATGATTGGAAGGCGCCTGTGAATGAACAGCAGGACGATCGCAATAGCTGGAAGCTACTGGAAAAAACCTTGCTCGCCGGTGTCCAGGAGCAACGGCGGGCTCGGCGGTGGGGGATATTCTTCAAACTGCTGACCTTCATCTATCTTTTCGGTGCGCTGCTGATGTTCTCGCCTTTGTTGCATATCGGTGACAGCGGGAGTGGGAGTGCCAGTCATACTGCAGTCATCAATGTTCGCGGCATGATCGCTGATGAAGAGTCGGCGAGTGCGGATAACGTTGTCGGGGCGCTGCGTGCGGCCTTCGAAGATTCCAAAACCAAGGGCGTAGTTCTACGAATCAATAGCCCAGGGGGCAGTCCGGTACAGTCGGGTTACATTTATGACGAGATCAGGCGGCTGCGTGGCGAGCACCCCGACATCAAGGTCTATGCGGTTATTGCCGATCTAGGAGCCTCGGGCGCCTATTACATTGCCAGCGCTGCAGACGAAATCTATGCCGACAAATCGAGCCTGGTCGGTTCAATTGGAGTGACTGCAGCGACGTTCGGATTTGTCGAGACGATGGCTAAGTTGGGTGTGGAGCGCCGGGTTTATACGTCGGGCGAACACAAGGCGTTCCTCGATCCGTTCCAGCCTGAAAAGCCGGAAGAAACCAAATTTTGGCGCGACGTGCTCGGCATCACTCATCGCCAGTTCATCGACAGCGTCAAGCAAGGACGTGGTGATCGGCTGCAGGTCGCCGATCATCCCGAGCTGTTTTCCGGCCTCATTTGGTCCGGCGAGCAGGCGCTTGAGCTCGGGCTGATCGACGGTCTGGGCAATACCAGCTACGTGGCGCGCGAAGTGATTGGGGAAGAGGAGCTGGTGGACTTCACTGTCAAGGATTCCGCGCTGGATCGTTTCACCAAGAAGCTTGGTGCAAGCGTTGGTGCTCAGTTGGCGCTGTGGATGGGGTTCCAGGGGCCGCAACTGCGATAGTTCTCCATGGCTGAGGGTCAGGGAACTTTGACTCCGACGTTGTTCAGCATGTCGACCAGTCTGATCAGTGGCAACCCGATCAGGCTGGTCACGTCCGATCCTTCGGTGGCGCGGAACAGGCTGATACCCAGCCCTTCAGCCTTGAAGCTGCCCGCACAATCGTAAGGTTGTTCGGCGTGTAGGTAGCGCTCGATCTGCAGGTCATCAAGGTCTCGGAAATGGACTGTGAAGCTGACGCAATCGACCTGGGTGCTCCCGGTCCGGCTGTCCAGTAGCGCCAGCGCGGTTAAGAACTGCACACTTTTGCCACTGCAGGCTTGCAATTGCAGTCTCGCTCGCTCGAATGCGTAAGGCTTGCCAAGGATGCTTTGTTCAAGCACCGCGACCTGGTCCGAGCCGATGATCAGGTGGTCCTGATAGGCTGGCGCCAGTGCTTGAGCCTTTTCGTGGGCCAGTCGGCGCACCAGTTGCTCCGGCTGTTCTCCAGCATGCGCGGTCTCGTCTATTTCCGGGGAGGCGCAGTCGAACGCCAGATGCAGTCGTGAGAGCAGTTCGCGTCGGTAGGGGGAGCTTGATGCGAGAAGCAGGCGGCGCATTTTTCCTTCCTATATATATCGATCAGATCGGTGGTCGGCCGAGCTCAATTGTGCGGCTGAATTCCTTTGACAGTCGAGAGGTGCATCCCTAGAATGCCGCGCTTATGTTGAAAGGACCAATACCTCCGCACGTAGATCCGCGCAAGCTCGCTGACCGAGCGGCTAACCTGAAAGGTGAGCTGCAATTGTCTGGGCTGAAGCGGCTCGTCGATCCTCTCGAGGACGACAAAGGTGTGGTGCGCGCCAGTTTTGACTTTGGGCGCGACGAGCAGCGCACTGTGGTCATCCACAGCGAGCTGGATGTTGAGGTCACAATGATTTGCCAGCGCTGTCTGGAGCCGGTTGTTCTGCCTATTCACAGCGAATGCGATTATGCCGTCGTGAATGAGGGTTCGAGCAGCCAGCACCTGCCTAAGGGCTATGACGTGCTGGAAGTGGGAGAGGATCCTCTGGATCTGCTGGCGCTGGTTGAAGAGGAGCTTCTGCTTGCTCTTCCGATTGTTCCACTCCATGACCAAGAAGTTTGCCAGCCGCCGGCTGGGCCTGATGAGCCCGAGCCGAATGAGGACGAGGTATCGCGGTCCAACCCGTTCAGCGTACTGGCTCAGTTAAAGCGTGACCCAAACGTTTAGGAGTTGATCCCAATGGCTGTTCAGCAGAACAAAAAATCCCGTTCCGCCCGTGACATGCGTCGCTCGCATGACGCGCTCGAGCCGAACGCCCTGTCCGTAGAAAAGAGCACTGGTGAAGTTCACCTGCGCCACCACGTTTCCCCGGAAGGTTTTTACCGTGGTCGCAAAGTGATCGACAAGGGCGCTGACGAGTAAGTCTTGTCTGCTCCGATCATAGCGATCGATGCAATGGGTGGGGACTTCGGTCCCCACTGCATTGTTCCGGCCAGTCTCAATTGTCTGGCTGAAGTCCCCTCGCTACACCTGGCCCTGGTTGGCCAATCCTCTATCCTCGAAGAAATCATCGCTCGGCACCCGGGTGTGGATCGCGCTCGTCTGACGATTGTCGATGCCGACGAAGTGATCGGCATGGACGAGCGTCCGACGCAGGCGTTGCGCAGTAAGCCGCGCTCGTCCATGCGCGTTGCGCTGGAATTGGTGCGCGACGGTCAGGCTCAGGCGTGTATCAGTGCTGGCAATACGGGCGCTTTGATGGCGCTTGCTCGTCATGTACTGAAGACATTGCCCGGGGTCGATCGGCCCGCGATGATGACCGCGATCCCTACGATTAAAGGCGCCTGCCTATTGCTTGATCTTGGCGCGAATGTGGACTGTACTGCCGAGCAGCTCTACCAGTTCGCGGTGATGGGGTCGGTTGCCGCGCAGAGCCTCGGTATCGAGCAACCGCGAGTCTCGTTGTTGAATGTTGGCACCGAAGAGATCAAGGGAAACCAGCAGGTCAAGGCGGCAGCTGCGCTGTTGCAGCAGGCGAGCGATATCAATTATCGGGGCTTCGTTGAGGGTGACGGGTTATTTCGCGGCGAGACTGACGTAGCGGTGTGTGATGGCTTCGTTGGCAACATCTTGCTCAAATCCAGCGAGGGCTTGGCGCATATGGTTGCCTTGCGTGTCGAAGCGCTTTTTCGCCGTTCGCTGACTTCTCGTCTGGTGGGGGCGCTGGCGCTGCCGCTGCTGCGTCAGCTTCGAGCCGATCTGCGCCCAGCCCAGTACAACGGTGCCAGCTTTCTAGGGCTCCAGGGCATCGTCGTGAAAAGCCATGGTAGCGCCGGCGCCGAGGGCTTCCGGTCGGCTATCCTGCGCGCGACCCAGGACGTGGAGCACAACCTGCCGGAGCAATTGCACAGTCGGCTCGAGCATCTGCTCGTGACCAATCGGTCGGTAAGCGGCGCAGGTGATGTGACCACATCCGACGGCTCGCCATCCAACTGACAATTCGGTGCGTCCCCGTGGCGTATTCTTCTGACGAACAACCACAAGAGAGCCGTTTCATGTCCGCATCACTTGCATTCGTCTTTCCGGGGCAGGGCTCCCAAGCTCTCGGCATGCTTGCCGAGCACGGCGCCCAGCAATCCCTGGTCATCGATACTTTCGCTGAAGCCTCGTCCGCACTGGGGTACGACCTCTGGGCGCTTTCCCAGCAAGGCCCAGCGGAGCAGCTGAATCAGACCGATAAGACTCAGCCTGCGATTCTGACTGCTTCGATAGCGCTGTGGCGCCTGTGGCTGGCTGGAGGCGGCGCGAAGCCAGCGTTCGTTGCAGGCCATAGCCTCGGCGAATATTCTGCTCTGGTCGCCGCAGGCAGTCTGCCATTCGTTGACGCAGTAAAGCTGGTCGAGCTGCGTGGCCAGCTCATGCAACAAGCCGTTCCTGCTGGTTCCGGCGGTATGGCAGCGATCCTCGGGCTGGATGATGCCGATGTATTGGCGGCCTGTAGCGAAGCCGCGCAGGGCGAAGTGGTCAGTGCCGTCAATTTCAATGCGCCTGGTCAGGTAGTGATTGCCGGCAGCGCTGCGGCCGTCGAGCGTGCTATCGAGGTCTGTAAGGCCAAGGGCGCCAAGCGCGCCATGCCGCTGCCGGTCAGCGTGCCGTCGCATTGTGCGCTGATGCGTCCTGCGGCTGAGCGTTTTGCCGAATCCGTAACTGCAGCCGCCTGGCAGGCGCCTCAGATTCCGTTGGTCCAGAATGTCAGCGCGGCGATCGTATCCGATCTCGATACGCTCAAACATGATCTTCTGGCCCAGCTCTACAGCCCGGTTCGCTGGGTTGAGACCATTGTTGCGTTGAATGCGCAGGGCGTGACCGATTTGGTCGAGTGTGGCCCGGGCAAAGTGCTGTCCGGCCTCAACAAACGCTGCGTCAAGGGCATCAATACCTATAACCTGGAAACCCCAGAAGCTTTCGCTGCCACTCGTGGCGCGCTGGTCTGAACAAGGAGATATTTATGAATCTGCAAGGCAAGGTCGCCCTGGTGACAGGCGCCAGCCGCGGCATCGGCCAAGCCATCGCGCTGGAGCTCGGTCGCCAGGGCGCTATTGTGATCGGCACGGCGACCTCTTCTTCGGGGGCCGAGCGCATCGCCGAGACGCTAAAGGAAAATGGTATCGAGGGCGCAGGCCTGGTGTTGGACGTCACCCGTGACGAATCCGTCGCCACCACACTGGAGCACATTCAGCAGCATCTCGGCCAGCCGGCTATCTTGGTGAACAACGCAGGCATCACCCGTGACAACCTTATGCTGCGGATGAAAGACGATGAATGGCATGATGTGATCAATACCAATCTCAGCAGCCTGTACCGTCTGACCAAAGGTGTCCTGCGCGGCATGACCAAGGCGCGCTGGGGGCGAATTATCAGCATCGGCTCCGTGGTAGGTGCCATGGGCAATGCTGGACAGGTAAACTACGCTGCGGCCAAGGCCGGACTCGAAGGTTTCAGCCGAGCGTTGGCCCGTGAAGTCGGCTCGCGCGGCATCACGGTCAATGCCGTGGCGCCGGGCTTCATCGATACAGATATGACGCGTGAGCTTCCCGAAGCTCAGCGTGACGCGTTGCTGGGGCAGATCCCGTTGGGTCGTCTTGGGCAAGCGGAAGAGATTGCCAAGGTCGTCGCCTTCCTAGCTTCTGACGGCGCTGCCTATGTCACAGGAGCTACGGTTCCGGTGAATGGTGGTATGTACATGAGCTAATGTGACGTCCAACGCATGTATGCAGTCATAACGGCTGATTAGTTTCGTTATAAAACTGCGGCCTGTTTATAGACAGATGGTTGAAAGCAGGTTCATGCTTGCCCGCTTTCAGCTTGAAATGCGGAAAACGCTTTCTATACACTACCGCGCAGACCAGCTGCCTGATTTTTCCATAGGAGTGAAAACAAGGTATGAGCACCATCGAAGAACGCGTCAAGAAAATCGTTGCCGAGCAACTTGGCGTCAAAGAAGAGGAAGTTACCAACAGCGCTTCCTTTGTCGAAGACCTGGGTGCCGACTCCCTTGACACCGTTGAGCTGGTGATGGCTCTGGAAGAGGAATTCGAGACTGAAATCCCGGACGAGCAAGCCGAGAAGATCACCACTGTTCAAGAAGCTATCGATTACATCAACGCGCACGCGCAGTAAGTTGTAATCCTGCTTCGAACCAGTAAGCCGCACTGCCTTGAACGGGCAGTGCGGCTTTTGTTTGAGTTAGTTGAATCCAGCTGGTCGTGCCCCTGCGCGCGAGTCTGTGATGGTTGGCCTTTGCCTGTTGCGTGTGTTGGCGGAGCAGAGCGAGTCGAATAAACGTAAGGAGAATGCTGTGTCGCGTAGACGCGTCGTAATCACCGGGATGGGCATGCTATCGCCGCTGGGTAACGATGTGCCAAGCAGCTGGCAGGGGATTCTCGCCGGCCGCAGTGGTATCGGCCTGATAGAACATATGGATCTCTCCGCTTATTCCACGCGCTTTGGCGGATCGGTCAAGAATTTTGACGTCGAGCAGTACTTGCCGGCTAAAGAAGCACGCAAGCTCGACCTGTTCATTCAGTACGGTCTAGCTGCCAGCTTCCAGGCGGTGCGTGATTCCGGGCTGGAAATCACCGATGCCAACCGCGAGCGCGTCGGCGTCGCGATGGGCTCGGGTATTGGCGGCCTGACCAATATTGAAAATAGTTGCAAAGCATTGATCGAGCAGGGGCCGCGACGTATTTCGCCATTTTTTGTACCGGGCTCGATCATCAATATGGTTTCCGGCTTTCTGTCGATCCATTTGGGATTGCAAGGCCCGAACTACGCCATCGCTACGGCTTGCACCACAGGTACGCATTGTATCGGCATGGCCGCTCGCAATATCGCCTATGGCGAGGCGGACGTGATGGTAGCGGGCGGTTCGGAAATGGCGGCCAGCGGTCTCGGCATTGGCGGCTTCGCTGCGGCGCGGGCGTTGTCTACCCGAAATGACGATCCGGCAGCGGCCAGCCGCCCCTGGGATAAGGCGCGTGACGGTTTTGTGCTGTCGGATGGGGCGGGTGCATTGGTGCTCGAAGAGCTCGAGCATGCCAAAGCGCGTGGCGCCAAAATCTACGCCGAGCTGATCGGTTTCGGCATGAGTGCCGATGCCTTCCACATGACTTCGCCACCGGAAGACGGCGCGGGTGCGGCCCGCTGCATTCGCAACGCGATCGTGGACGCCAAGATCGATGCGGCTCAGGTGGACTACATCAATGCGCACGGCACGTCCACGCCTGCTGGCGACAAGGCCGAGGCTGCCGCGATAAAAACCGTTCTCGGCAGTCATGCCTACGAGCTGTCGGTAAGCTCGACGAAGTCAATGGTCGGTCATTTGTTGGGCGCCGCAGGTGCCGTCGAAGCGATCTTCAGTGTACTTGCCATTCGCGATCAAGTGGCTCCGCCAACGATCAATCTCGATGAGCCCGATGAGGGGTGCGATCTTGACTTCGTACCTCACGAAGCGAAACCCAGGGCGATCGAGGTAGCCGTTTCCAACTCCTTTGGTTTTGGCGGCACCAATGGGTCACTGGTTTTCCGTCGGTTCGCCGAGTGACGTTGAGCTGGGTGGACGGGCGACCCGCTGACGGGTTGTCGGTCCGCGATCGGGGGCTCGCGTACGGAGACGGCCTGTTCGAGACGATGAAGGTCGTCAACGGTTTGCCAGAGCTACTGGACCGTCATTTGAGTCGTCTCGGCCTTGGATGCCAGCGTTTCGCTATCCCAGTTGATTTGGTCACTCTTCGCACGCAAATTACTGCCTTTAGCGCGGCACTGGGTACTGGCGTAGCCAAGCTTATCCTGACGCGCGGTGACGGGAAGCGTGGCTACGGTCCACCCGTCGCCTGCCAGCCACGCATCGTGCTGATGGGCTCTCCGCTGCCAGACCTCCCGGCCAAGCACCGCGAGGAGGGTGTTCGTCTGTATCCCTGTGCGACTCGCCTCGCTGAGCAGCCGGTGCTGGCCGGGCTGAAACACCTCAATCGTCTGGAGCAGGTATTGGCGCGTGCCGAATGGCAGGACCCTGCCTTCGCAGAGGGGTTGATGCGCGATACGTCCGGACGCGTGGTAGAGGCGGTGTCTAGTAATCTCTTCATTGTGGAGTCCGGCGTACTGCTGACACCATCACTTCGCCGGTGTGGTGTGGCTGGCGTGATGCGTGACGAAATCCTCGAACGAGCGCGTCAGTCCGGGATTCAGTGCAAGATTGATGACGTATCGCTGGGGCAGCTGTTCGACGCGGATGAGGTCTTCGTTTGTAATAGCCTTTATGGCATCTGGCCTGTGCGGCAATTGGAAGCCAGCGTGTGGCCGGTGGGTCCGCTCACACGTAAACTTCAACGCCTGGTAGCTGATCTGTCGAGTAATTCGTGATTCGAAAATTGTGTTTTGCGCTCTTGGGCGCCGTGCTGGTCGCCGCGCTAACGCTCGGCCTGGTTGCTTGGAAACTTCACGCCACTTTGGTGCAGCCCTTGCAGCTTGGTGAGGCGCAGACGCTGGAAGTCGAATCTGGAGATACGCCCAGTGGCTTGTTTCAGCGTTTGGAGCGAGACGGGACGCTGAACGGCTCATTCTGGTTGCGACTGTATTGGCGCCTGAATCTTTCCGGGCAGACATTGCACAGCGGCGAATATCAATTGCGCCCGGAAATGACCGCCCGCGACATGATCGGGCTATGGCAGCGGGGAGAGGTTGTTCAACACAGCCTGACGATTGTCGAGGGGTGGAATTTTCGCCAGGTTCGCGCCGCACTGGAAATGCTGCCTACGATTCAGCAGACGCTGCGCGGCCTGTCGGACGCCGAGATCATGGTGCGGCTGGGCCAAGCGGGTTTGCACCCGGAAGGACGGTTCTTTCCAGACACCTATCGCTTTACCCGCGGAGTTACCGACGTTGAGCTGCTTCAACGGGCCTTTTCGCATCTGGAAACCGTTCTGGCCGAGGAATGGGCGCAGCGCGGTGAAGGCCTGCCTTATCAAGACGCTTATCAGGCGCTGATCATGGCCTCGATCATCGAAAAGGAAACGGGTGTGCCTTCAGAGCGAGGCGAAATCGCCGGCGTCTTCGTGCGTCGTCTGGAGCGCGGTATGCTGCTGCAGACCGACCCGACGGTCATCTACGGCATGGGCGAGCGATATCGCGGACGGATCACCCGTAACGACCTGCGCAGACCGACGCCCTACAACACCTACACCAACAGCGGGCTGCCACCCACGCCGATCGCCATGGTCGGCCGCGAGGCCATTCACGCCGCGTTGCATCCGGCTGAGGGAAAAAGCCTTTACTTCGTCGCGCGTGGCGACGGTAGCCATGTGTTCAGTGATTCGCTGGACGAGCACAATCGTGCGGTGCGTGAATACCAGCTCAAGCGCCGCGCCGACTATCGCTCCAGTCCTCCTCCCCGGCAATCCCCGGCGCCGATCGAGAATATGCAGTGACAGGATTCTTTATTACCTTGGAAGGGCCCGAAGGCGCGGGCAAAAGCACCAACCGTGAGTACCTGGCGCAGCGTCTGCGTGATCGCGGCCTTGACGTCGTGCTGACCCGCGAACCCGGCGGGACGCCACTGGCCGAACGTATCCGCGAACTGTTGTTAACGCCTGCAGATGAACCGATGAGCAGCGATACGGAGCTGCTATTGATGTTCGCGGCGCGCGCACAGCATCTTGCCGGGGTCATCCGTCCTGCGCTGGCGCGTGGCGCTGTGGTGCTTTGTGACCGCTTTACAGATGCCACCTATGCCTATCAGGGCGGAGGCCGTGGCCTGTCCTTTCAGCGCATCGAGCAGCTTGAAACCTTCGTGCAAGGTGAGATGCGCCCGGACATGACCTTGATTTTCGATTTGCCTGTGGAGATCGGTTTGAGCCGCGCCGCGGCGCGTGGGCGCCTCGATCGGTTCGAACAGGAGGGTCTGGACTTCTTCGAGGCTGTGCGCAGTGCTTATCTCGATCGCGCGCGCCAGGTCCCGCAGCGTTATCGTGTGCTCGATGCGAGTCAATCGCTGTCGACGGTGCAGCAAGATCTGGACGCGCTGTTGCCCGAGTTGTTGGAGCGTGCCCTTGGCTGACGACGGCATTCTTCCCTGGCAGGCCGGCCTGTGGCAGCTGCTGGCGGGTCGTCAACAGCATGCCCATGCTTACCTTCTGCATGGCCCTGCGGGTATCGGCAAGCGCGCACTGGCCGAACGGTTAATGGCGCTCCTGCTGTGTCAGCATCCGGCACCGAGCGGTGCCTGCGGACGCTGCAAGGGTTGCATGCTTCTGGCGGCGCATACCCATCCCGATCATTACGTCCTGGAGCCGGAGGAGGTCGACAAGGCCATTCGTGTCGACCAGGTTCGCCAACTGGTTGGGTTTGTAAGTCAAACGGCGCAGCTCGGTGGGCGCAAGGTGGTTCTGCTCGAGCCGGCCGAGGCGATGAACTTGAATGCCGCCAACGCGCTTCTCAAGAGTCTCGAAGAACCTGCTGGCAATACCGTGCTGCTGTTGATCAGTCATCAACCCAGCCGGCTGCTGCCCACAATCAAGAGCCGTTGCGTGCAGCAAAGTTGCCCCTTGCCCGGTCGCCAGCAAAGCTTGGACTGGATTGCCGGCAAGCTTCAGGATCTCTCGGCGACTCAGCGCGAGGAGTTGCTGACATTGGCGGCTAACTCGCCCCTTGCAGCGCTCAAGTTGCATGATGGCGGTGTGCTGGACATGCGCGTGCAGGTGGTCGAAGGGGTGAAAAAGCTGCTCAAGCGACAGCAGTCTCCCAGTCAGCTGGCCGAGACCTGGAATCCGCTGTCGCTGATTTTGCTGTTCGATTGGTTCTGTGAGTGGGCGCATCTGATCCTGCGTTTTCAGATGACCGGGGATGAAGCAGGGCTTGGCGCTGCCGATATGCAGAAAGTTATTCAATATCTGGCGCAGAAGACGTCGCCCGCCAGGCTGCTGGCATTGCAGGACTGGTTGTTGGCCCACCGGCAGAAAGTGCTGGGCAAAGCCAACCTTAACCGTGTCTTGCTTCTCGAAGCGCTCTTGGTGCAGTGGGCAAGCTTGCCCGAGCCAGGCTAGAATCCACCGGAACTGTTGTTAGGAATACCGCATGAGCCTGCCTGCAAACCTTGGTCCGCGTAACGGCATTCTGTCCCTGACCATCAAGGATAAATCGGTGCTCTATGCGGCATACATGCCGTTCATCAAGCATGGTGGCTTGTTCATTCCTACCAACAAAAGCTACAAGCTCGGCGATGAAGTATTCATGCTGCTGAGCCTGATGGACGAGCCGGAAAAGATCCCTGTCGCCGGCAAGGTCGTGTGGATTACCCCCAAAGGCGCGCAGGGCAACCGAGCCGCGGGCGTCGGCGTGCAGTTCAATGAGGGTGATTCGACCGCCCGTAACAAGATCGAAACCTATCTGGCTGGAGCCATGAAGTCCGATCGGCCAACACATACCATGTAACCGCGGTGGCGAAGATCACTTAGCGGTTTCCTGTGTTCTGTCGACTCCCTTAATTCGCACGTGACCGATCAGGCCTGGCTGCGACCCTCCGATGCTTTGCTCTACAATGGCGCGATTTCTGTTCGGGTAATTCGCCATGTTGGTTGACTCTCATTGCCACCTTGATCGTCTTGATCTCGCCGTACACGGCGGTTCTCTCGATGCGGCGCTGAATACCGCACGCCAGCGTGGTGTCGGGCATTTTCTGTGTATTGGCGTCAGCGTCGAAAACACCGCGGCGGTCAAGGCACTTGCCCAGCGCTATGACGATGTCGACTGCTCGATAGGCGTGCATCCGCTGGATCTCGAGCCTGGCGCCGAACCCGCGCTGGACTGGTTGTTGCGGGAACTGGAGGGGCCTGGCGTGGTAGCGATTGGCGAAACCGGGCTCGACTATCATTACGAACCCGAAGCTGCCGACTTGCAGCAGCACTCCTTTCGTCTACATCTGGAGGCCGCTCGAATCTGCGGCAAACCAGTGATCGTACACACCCGAGCGGCACGTGCCGACACGCTGGCGCTGCTTCGCGAAGCGGCACTGCCGCAGGCCGGTGTATTGCATTGCTTCACCGAAGACTGGGACATGGCCAAGGCGGCGCTGGATCTGGGCTTCTACATCTCGCTCTCCGGAATCGTGACCTTCCGCAATGCCGATGCGCTTCGAGACGTGGCCCGCCGCGTGCCGGCGGATCGCCTGCTGGTGGAGACGGATTCGCCTTACTTGGCTCCTATTCCCCATCGCGGCAAGCCGAACCTGCCTCAATACGTGCGCGAGGTCGCTGAGTTTCTTGCCGAGCTGCGCGGAGTCGGTTTCGACGCCCTCGCCGAGCAGACCACGGCTAACTTCAAGCGACTCTTTCCGTTGGCCCGGGTCGCGGGCTGATCGAGGCCGCTCACTGCGTTCGAGGCGGCGGATGCCAATCCGCATCCATCTCCTGCCATGTACAATTCGCGCCGCTTCGATGCGCATGCCTGAACCTAGGCATGCGGACACGAGGCCTCAATTTGGCTCCGCATCACCGTCATGAGCCGTACCGCTTCTTCGTCACAGACCGATCAAGGTGACGCCATGTCCAGCGAGACGTTGCATACCGGGCCGCTTCAGCGTGGCCTGAAAAATCGCCATATCCAGCTAATCGCGCTTGGAGGTGCCATCGGCACGGGGCTTTTTCTCGGCTCCGCCGGCGTGCTCCGCAGCGCGGGGCCGTCGATGATTCTCGGCTACGCCATTGGCGGACTGATCGCCTTTTTAATCATGCGCCAACTTGGCGAGATGATCGTCGAGGAGCCGGTCGCGGGGTCCTTCAGCCATTTCGCCCACAAATACTGGACGCCGTATGCGGGCTTTCTCTCCGGCTGGAATTACTGGGTGCTCTACGTGTTGGTGGGTATGGCCGAACTGACGGCGGTCGGCAAGTACGTGCAGTTCTGGTGGCCCGACGTGCCGACCTGGGGCACCGCGGCGGCCTTTTTTATATTGATCAACCTCATCAATCTGGTGAACGTGAAGACCTTTGGCGAGACCGAATTCTGGTTCGCGATCATCAAGGTCGGCGCCATCATCGGAATGATCGCGCTGGGCCTGTATTTGCTATTGAGCGGGGAGGGCGGTGAGCAGGCCAGCTTCAGCAATTTATGGAGCCATGGCGGTTTCTTCCCCAACGGCGTCAACGGAATGGTAATGGCCCTGGCGATCATCATGTTTTCCTTCGGCGGGCTGGAGCTGGTGGGGATTACCGCTGCAGAAGCATCGGAGCCGAAGATCGTCATTCCCAAGGCCATCAACCAAGTGGTCTACCGCATCCTGATCTTTTATATCGGCGCGCTGAGCGTCCTGCTGGCGTTGTATCCCTGGGACACTTTGCTGGTAACACTGGGATCGGCCGGTGACCCCTACAGCGGTAGCCCCTTTGTGCAGATCTTTTCGCTGATCGGCAGCGACACCGCGGCACATATTCTTAACTTCGTAGTGCTGACGGCTGCCCTCTCGGTCTACAACAGCGGCGTCTATTGCAACAGCCGGATGCTGTACGGCCTGGCCGAGCAGGGCGACGCACCGAAAGTGTTGATGACGGTTAACCGCCGAGGGGTTCCGGTTCTGGCCATCGCGCTTTCGGCACTCGTGACCATGTTCTGCGTGCTGGTGAATTATCTGCTGCCTCAAGCCGCCCTAGAGTTGCTCATGTCACTCGTGGTCGCGGCGCTACTGATCAACTGGGCGATGATCAGCCTCGCTCACCTGAAGTTTCGCAAGACGATGACGGCGCAGGGTGTCAATCCCTCGTTCAAGGCGTTCTGGTGCCCGTTCAGCAACTATCTGTGCCTGGCTTTCGTGGCGCTGATTGCGGCGATCATGCTCTCGATGCCGGGATTACGTACCTCGATCATTGCCATCCCGATATGGGTCCTGTTCATCTGGGTGTGCTTCCGGCTTCGGCTTTCCAGTCGGCGCGCCGCGCTTGGCTGAATGCTAAAGCGTGTCGCCATCACCAGCCAAAAAAAAACCCGGCGTCGCAATGAGCCGGGCCAAGACCATTAGGAGTTTGAGGTCACGTTCCTCGCTCCCTCAGCTGGCCGAGCATTGGGGGGATTGCGCGGCCAGTGCCTGAAGTATTGGCCCGGATCGACAACTCTGCCGGGCGATTCACGCGCTTTTTAAAACGGATTTGGAATAGTTACGCGAGCCTTGATCGCTCACTTTGCAAGCAAGCCGCGAACGACGGTTAATGTCTGTTCGATGATCTCTGGACGCGTATAGAAGTGCGGCGAGAGCCGTATGCCACCGCCACGAAGAGCACACACGATCTGTTCGGCCTGGAGCTGTTGGAACAGCGCTGCGTTTTCCCAGCCTTCGGCCCTAAAAGTCATGATTCCTGCCTGCCGCAACGGATCGGTCGAGCTCAATAGCTCGACGCCGGGCATGGCCGATAGCCCGCGCTGCAACTGATCGATGCGTTCGGCAAGCGCTCGGCTCACTTCCCTCATGCCGATTTCTTCAAGCAGCGACAGGCTCGCATCCAATGCCATGGCGCCGAGCATATTCGGGCTGCCGCACTCGAAGCGACGCGCGCTGCGGGCTGGCTGCCAGTCGCTGCGGTCGTAATCACCTGCATGCTCAAGCATATGCCAGCCGTATTCGTGGAGCTTCAGTTCGGCGCGCAGATCGCTGCGGCAGTAAAAGACGCCGAGGCCCTCCGGTCCCATCAGCCATTTGTGTCCATCAGCCATTGCGAAGGCGCACCGGTATTGCTCAACGTCGAACGCGAGTGCGCCGAGCTGTTGGATCGCATCGATGCACAACAGCACACCACGTTGCTCGCAGCCTTCGCCCAGCCTGGGCAGATCGAGCCGCAGACCGGTGGCGTACTGCACGGCGCTGATCGCCATCAGGCGTACCTTGGGCCCGCAGGCGGCCAACAGTGCGGATTCTGGATCGTCGCCCTTGAGGCTGACCTGTATCACTTCCACGCCCTGAGGTTGCAAAGCCTCCCAGACGACCCGGTTGGACGGAAACTCTTCGTCACTGATGACGATCTGGTCGCCCGCGTTCCAATCCAGGCCGAACGCCACGAATGACAGTGCTTCTGAGGTGTTCTTGACCAGCGCGATATCGGTCGACGCTGGTGCGTTGAGCATCCTGGCCAGGCGATCACGCAATCTGCTTTCGACTGTCAGCCACTGTGGATAGTCTCGCGCGCCGACGGTCATGCTCTGTTGTGCAAAGGCGGTCACCGCTTCAGTTGCTCGGCGAGGCCAGGGTGCGACAGCGGCGTGATTCAGGTACCGCAAACCTTCGATTTGAGGGAATTCGTCATTCAACGTACTCATAAGAGATGTTCCGTGCATTTTCTGACTAGATGGGCATAATCATCTGCTTCGATTTCAAGCCGCAGCCTCTTATGCAAAATGAACCCCGGAAGGTCCGCGAATTTCGCCGTCGCGAGCAAGAGATTCTTGATACAGCGCTCCAGCTGTTCCTTGATCAAGGAGAAGACAGTGTCACCGTCGAGATGATCGCCGACAGGGTGGGCATCGGCAAAGGTACTATCTACAAGCATTTCAAATCCAAAGCCGAAATCTATCTGCGGCTCATGCTCGACTATGAGCGGGACCTGAATGAGCTGTTGCATTCACCGAGCCTGGATCAGGACAAGGAGGCGCTGTCTCGCGCCTACTTTGAATTCCGTATGCGTGATCCTCAGCGCTATCGGTTGTTCGATCGCCTCGAAGAGAAGGTCGTCAAGGGCAATCAGGTCCCGGACATGGTCGAGGAACTCCACCGGATTCGCGCTTCCAACTTCGATCATCTGACCCAACTGATCAAGGGACGCATTGCTGAAGGCAAGCTCGAGGACGTACCTCCCTATTTCCA
Organism: Stutzerimonas stutzeri; assembly: GCF_000590475.1. Lineage (NCBI taxonomy): Bacteria > Pseudomonadati > Pseudomonadota > Gammaproteobacteria > Pseudomonadales > Pseudomonadaceae > Stutzerimonas > Stutzerimonas stutzeri. The sequence continues at coordinate 1,468,693 of NZ_CP007441.1, forward strand.
CTATTGCGCGGCCTGGGCGTTGGTGCACGGCGCAGTAGCGCTTTATCACTCACCGTTCTGGAGCAACGTCCTCGAAGATCAGGAAGGTTTCTTCCAGTTCTTGATGGATATCGGCGTACGGATGGGTAACAAGCGCAAGCGCGACTAGTAACAAGGCCGCAGAGCACGTTGCGCCCGGCGAAACAGGAGCCAGGCCTGATGAGATGGGTCGTGGGCCCGGCTCAACACGTAATTGAGAGCCGCAGCGAGGAATGGCAGCGTATGCCTAAAAGCCGTTTGCACAGAGCTGGCTTGTTTGCTGCATTGCTTCGCTATTCGCCGGTTTTCCGTCAGTGGCAGGAGCAAAGATGAAAGTAGTTAGCCTTATCGTGGCCGCACTGGTTTTGAGCGGCTGCATGCAGGTCAGCGACATGGCCGAGGGCACTCGCAGCCAACTGCGAGACGTCGGCTTTCTTGACCACAGCGAGACCGTAAGGTCCGCGTCATGGCGTCTACAGCCCGATTCGTTCATCTACATTGCCCAGGGCCACTTCGTCCCGCCCGGTAATACTTATCCGCGGCCTAACGTGGTGGCCGAAGAAGCGTTCAAGGGATTTGTCGAATATTTTCCGCTGGTTCGTCGTGCTCCAGAGCCTGCAGGATTGGAAGAGGCATTGAACCAGGCGGCCGCTGTTGGTGCCCATTACTTGCTGTACACGCGATTTGCTGCGGCCGATGACCGCATCGGCAGTTTCGACGAGCTCAACGATCAGCGCGCGGTCGATCGGCTGGGTGTCGATACCAGCGTGGTTCAGCTGATGCTGATCGAAACCGGGAATCGGTATCTGGTCGATACGGCGCGGATTCGCAGCCGCGGAGGGCTGCTGAACATCTATGATGCGACACCGCAGGTCTTGTTGGGGCCGCCGTTGCGCGACTATGCCCGACGCCTAACAGGCCTCAGCCGCTAAGGAGCGCACATGAGCGATGCTGGAAAAGCCGCGAATCTGCTGGGTCAGATTCCAGAGACCGACAAGGGCCTGCCACCGGTTCACTTGTGGAATCCTCCCTTCTGCGGCGATCTGGATATGCGAATCGCCCGCGACGGTAGCTGGTTCTATATGGGTACGCCGATCGGAAGGCCTGCCATGGTGAGGCTGTTTTCCACGGTCATTCGACGAGACGGCGACGATTACTTTCTAGTGACGCCGGTAGAGAAGGTAGGTATTACCGTTGATGACGCACCCTTCGTGGCGATCGAGTTGAAGATCGAGGGCAGCGGCGAAGCCCAGGTGCTTCGCTTCGTCACCAATGTCGGTGACGAAACCGAAGCGGGTGCGGAGCATCCGATGCGGGTCGAACTGGATCCAGAGAGCCAGGAGCCTGCGCCCTATGTGCATGTGCGCGCCAATCTCGAAGCGCTGATTCATCGCAATGTTTTCTATCAGTTGGTCGAGTTGGCGGTCCCGTGCGAGATTGATGGCACCCGCTGGTTGGGTGTCTGGAGCCATGGCCAGTTCTTTCCGATTGGTCGCCCCGAATAGCCGAACGTAAAAAGGCAGATCTCTGAGAGTTCGGCCTTTGTCGCGCTCAGAAATCGCGAAAGAGTTAGCTGTCTGGTGGCAGGGCGGGCATCACCCGAAACGCTCCTGTGCGAGCCGGCATTCATTCCGTGCGCCAGAGAATTTCCGCTTCGCCGCGCTCGCTGACGCTGATCCAGCGATCGGCGTTTTCGACTGACTCTTCTTCTTGCCAGCCACCTGGTGCGCAGCGGATCTCCACCCCCAATGCCTGATAAGCGGCGCGTGCGCAGGAGACGTCGTCGCCCCATGGGGTCGCATCGCTTTCCAGTAGCAAGCTGTGCCATTTACCGACTGCCTTCGGGAACCAGGTCACCGGGACATCGCCGGCCATGCATTTGAATGTCTTGCCCTTGGCTTGCCAGGGAGAGCAGCGTCCGACAGCCTGGTTCAGCCATTCAGTTACGGCGTCCTGGCTGGCGTCCCTGAGGTAGATCTCGATATCCGGTTGACGCATGGGCGGTGGCCTTGTCTGTGAGGTTGCAAGTCTGTGGGTGGTGGAAGGACGTGGCTTCTGGCCGCGCCAAGACCGTCTTGAAGCGCTCTAGCGGTTTCGCTCGATCCAATCGTAGCGTATCGCAACCCGCACCTTGAGCGGTGTATCGATCACCTTGGCCCGGCGTTCGGCGCTGGCGCGCCAGCCGTGCGGCGTCATGGCCAGCAGATCGGCACGGGCCTGTGAGTCGTCCAGCTGCAGTTCGTAGGTCAGCGTCTCGCTATGCGCCAGATGCATGCCGTCGGGGATCAGCGACAGGTGTTTTTCATCGTCGTAGTCGCGTATTTCGTCATACAGCAGACCACGCAGTTCCCACAGATGCTCGCGGGTCGGGCCCATGCGCAGCAGGCCGCCACCGGGTGTGAGCAGGCGGCGTGCTTCCTGCCAGTCCAGCGGGCTGAAGACGCTGGCCAGCAGGCCGCAACTGGCATCGGCCAGTGGCACTCTAGCCATGCTTGCGACAAGCCATTCCAGCTGTGGGGCTCTTTTGCAGGCGCGCTTGACCGCCTCGCGCGAGATGTCCAGTGCGTAACCCGCGGCTGTCGGCAGCGCCTGGGCGATCTGTGCGGTGTAGTAACCCTCGCCACACCCGATATCCAGCCAGCGACTCGGCGAACGCTCGGCTGCCAGCTGCGCCAGTCGAGCCGCCAGCGGGGCATAGTGGCGGCCGTCGAGGAAGCGGCGACGGGCTTCGACCATCGCCTGATTGTCGCCGGGGTCGCGGCTGTTCTTGTGCTGTACTGGCAGCAGGTTGAGGTAGCCCTGGCGGGCCCGGTCGAAACGGTGGTTGGCCGGGCAGGCGACGCCATTGTCGACCGCGACGAGTGCCCCGTGGCAGAGCGGGCAGATCATCATGCGAGCAGGTTGACCAAGGCCTGGTAGTAGATCTCGGTCAGTAGGTCGAGGTCACTGGCGAGGATGTGTTCGTCCACTTGGTGGATCGTCGCATTGACCGGGCCCAGCTCGACCACCTGGGTGCCGAGCGTGGCGATGAAGCGGCCATCGGATGTACCACCGCTGGTAGACGGCGTGGTTTCGCGACCGGTGACGCTGCGGATCGCCGCAGCTACGCCATCGAGCAGCTCACCGGGTTCGGTAAGAAATGGCAGGCCCGACAACGCCCAGTCGACACTCCAGTCCAGACCATGTTTGTCGAGAATCGCTGTGGTGCGTTTCTGTAGTTCTTCGACCGTGGATTCGGTGGAAAAGCGGAAATTGAACACCGCTTCGAGCGTGCCGGGGATGACATTGGTGGCGCCGGTACCTGAGTTCAGGTTGGAAATCTGGAAACTAGTCGGGGGGAAGAACGCGTTGCCATCGTCCCAGTGCTCGGCAGCCAGTTCGGCCAATGCCGGCGCGGCGAGATGAATCGGATTCTTCGCCAGGTGCGGATAGGCCACGTGGCCCTGTTGGCCGCGCACCGTCAGGGTGCCGCCGAGTGAGCCACGGCGCCCATTCTTCACCACGTCGCCGACCAAGTTGGTGCTCGAAGGCTCGCCGACGATGCACCAGTCAAGCCGCTGGCCGCGCTCACGCAGGCGCTCGACCACGGCCTTAGTGCCATGGTGTGCCGGGCCTTCTTCGTCGCTAGTGATGAGGAAAGCGATCTGTCCCTTGTGGTTGGGATAGGCCGCGGTAAAACGCTCCACGGCAACGATCATCGAAGCCAGGCTGCCCTTCATGTCCGCCGCGCCACGGCCATGGAGCATGCCCTGTTCATCGATGCGAGCCGCGAACGGCGGGTTCTGCCAAGCCTGCAGCGGGCCGGTGGGGACCACGTCGGTATGGCCGGCGAAGCACAGTACCGGCCCGTCATAGCCGCGAATCGCCCAGAAATTTTCCACGTCCTCGATGTGCATCGGCTCGATCGCGAAACCGCAGGCTGCGAGACGTTCGCTCATCAACTGCTGGCAGCCCTCGTCCAGCGGCGTGACCGACGGCCGATTGATCAGCTCACAGGCCAGTTGGAGGGTCGGGGAGAGGGCGGCGGCGGTCATCACGGCTCCGAGGCAGGCGGGAAAGGGGCGTCATATTAAAGCAAACCGGTAGCGGCCGGGGCTCGGCTGATGTGGCAATTTTCGTTCACCGCCGGGACGCGCCATGCGTCGCGTTCGCTCGAAGATGCGAGTTGACTACGCTGTGTCGGGCGGGCGAACGCCCTATAATCTGTCACGGTTTTTCTGGGGGTTCGGCATGGCTATCGATGATCAACGTTTCGGCGGTATTGCCCGTCTTTACGGCTCAGAGGGGCTTGAGCGCCTGGCCGCTGCGCATGTGGCGGTCGTTGGCATCGGCGGGGTCGGTTCCTGGGTGGCCGAAGCGCTGGCACGCAGTGGTGTGGGTGAAATCAGCCTGTTCGACCTGGACGATGTCTGCATCACCAACACCAACCGTCAGGTGCAAGCGCTTGAGGGTGCCGTCGGCAAACCCAAGGTCGCTGAGATGGCCGCACGGATACAGGCGATCAGTCCGGCGTGTGTGGTGCATGCGGTCGCCGACTTCGTCACCCGCGAAACCATGGCTGAGTACATCACCGAACAGATGGATTGCGTCATTGACTGCATCGACAGCGTGCCGGCCAAGGCGGCACTGATCGCCTGGTGCAAGCGCCGCAAGATCCAGATCATCGCCACGGGTGGTGCGGGAGGGCAGGTCGATCCAACGCAGATCCAGGTCACCGACCTGAACAAGACCTTCAATGACCCGCTGGCGGCAAAAGTGCGCTCGCTGCTGCGTCGCGAGTACAACTTCTCGCGAACGCCGGGGCGCACCTACAGCGTGCCATGCGTGTTTTCTACCGAGCAGCTGCGCTATCCCAAGCCGGATGGCGGCGTTTGTCAGAGCAAGAGTTTTGTTGGCGAAGGGGTTAAGCTGGACTGTGCCGGCGGTTTCGGCGCGGCGATGATGGTTACCGCCAGCTTTGGTTTGGTGGCGGCCGCGCGAGCGGTGGACAAGCTGGTTGCCGGAGCGCGGCGGCCTGCTGAGCGAAAGCCCGGGCCTGCCGTTAGCTGAGCAGACTCGCTCAGTCTGTCGATGCCAGTGTGCGCATTCGCGCGAGCACCGCGTTCATGCCGTTGGCCCGGGACGGGCTGAGCTGGCGGGAAAGCCCCAGCTGGCTGAACCACTCCGTCACGTCGATGCGTTGCAACTCGTCCACCGTCAGACTATCGACCCGGACCAGCAACACGGCGAGCAGACCGCGTAACAGTCGTGCCTCGCTGGCGCCGCGGAAATGCCAGCGATCATCATGTCGTTCGCCGACCAGCCAGACCTTGCTGTCGCAACCGGCCACCAGATTGGCTTCAACGCGCTCGCCATCGGCAAGCGGGTCGAGACGATCGCCCCATTGCATCAACAGCCGCGCGCGCTGTTCCCAGCCGGCGGCTTGTTGGAAGGCCGCCAGGGCTTCCGCCGCCGCCTCCGGCAGTTCGTTCATCGCAGCATGTCCAAAGCCTGATCCAGCGCACCGAAGAAGCGCTCCAGGTCGAGGCCGTCGTTGTACAGCCCCAGTGACACGCGGGTCGCGCCTTCCACACCTAGGGTCTTCAGCAGTGGCTGAGCGCAGTGCGTGCCGCTGCGCACGGCGATTCCCTGCTCGGTGAGCAGATGGGCAAGATCGCCATGGTGTATGCCCTCCACGGTGAAACTGGCGAGTGCCACCTGAGGCTCGCCGAGTAGCTTGACGCCATCGCGCACCGTCAGCCCGGCAAGCAATTTCATGTGCAGCGCCTGCTCGTGGCCGATGACCGCAGTGGCGTCGAGCTTCGACAGGTAGTCGAGCGTCGCGCCCAGGCCGATCACGCCACCGATGGGCGGCGTTCCCGCTTCGAATCCCAGCGGGGCGGCATGAAATTCGGCGTGCTGATAATCGGCGATGCGGACCATCTCGCCACCGAATTGCCAGTGCTTGAGTTTAAGCAGCGACTCGCCGCGGCCATAAAGCGCTCCGACGCCTTCCGGGCCGTAGAGCTTGTGGCTGGACAGCACGTAGAAGTCGCAGGCGAGTCCCTGCATGTCGTGACGTCCATGCACGACACCCTGGGCACCATCGACAACTGTCAGCGCGCCCTGCGCCTTGGCCAGCGGAAGCAGACTGATCAGTGGCTGCCAGGTGCCGATCACGTTGGACAACTGACTGACGGCCAGCAGGCGGGTACGCGGGCCAATGAGATTCGCCGCGGCGTCCATATCGATGAGGCCGCGCGTATCCAGTGGCAGCACGATCAGCTTGGCATCGCGGCGCCTGGCCAGCTGTTGCCAAGGCAACAGGTTGGCGTGGTGCTCGACGGCACTGACGACGATTTCATCGCCCGCTTCGACCATATGTTCCAGCCCGTAGGCGAGTAGATTCAGCGCCTCGGTGGCGCCGCGGGTAAACACGATCTCGGTCGGGCAGGATGCGTTCAGCCAGCGGGCCACCTTGATTCGTGCGTCCTCGAACGCGCGGGTGGCGCGCTCGGCCGGCTGATGCTGGGCGCGATGCACGTTGGCGGTGCCGCAGGTGTAGTAGCCGGTGAGGGCGTCGATCAGCGCCTGTGGCTTCTGTGCGGTGGCGGCACTGTCGAGGTAGGTCTGTCCCTGTGCCTCGAGAATGGCCAAAGCGGGGAAGTCGGCGCGCCAGGGGGATATCAGCGACATGGACACTCCTGAAAGCAGGACGGGACGCCTGATGGAGGAACTGCGCGGGCAGGCGGACGATACGTCGTCCCGCCTGGCTGCGTCACGGCGCTGCGCTTAGTTGTGCGCGTGCAGCGCCTCGTTCAGCTCGATCGCGGACTTGTGCGTCTTGCATTCGACCGCGCCGGTCAGCGAGTTGCGGCGGAACAGCAGGTCGGCTTGACCGGCCAGCTCGCGAGCCTTGACCGCCTTGACCAGTTCGCCTTGCTCATCGAGGAGGTTCACCTTGGTGCCGGCCGTGATGTACAGGCCCGATTCCACGGTGTTGCGATCGCCCAGCGGGATACCGATGCCGGCATTGGCACCGATCAGGCAGCCTTCACCGACGGAGATGACAATGTTGCCGCCACCGGACAGGGTGCCCATGGTCGAACAGCCGCCGCCCAGGTCCGAGCCCTTGCCGACGAACACGCCAGCCGAGACGCGGCCTTCGATCATGCCCGGGCCTTCGGTGCCGGCGTTGAAGTTGACGAAACCTTCATGCATAACCGTGGTGCCTTCACCGACATAGGCGCCGAGGCGGATACGTGCGCTGTCGGCGATACGAACACCGGCCGGCACCACGTAGTCGGTCATCTTGGGGAATTTGTCGACGGAAACGACTTCCAGCAGATAGCCCTTCAGGCGCGCTTCCAGTTGGCGCTCGGCCAGTTCGGCCAGATCCACAGCCCCCTGGTTGGTCCAGGCGACGTTGGGCAGTAGCGGGAAGATGCCCGTCAGGTTCAAACCGTGCGGCTTTACCAGGCGATGGGAGAGCAGGTGTAGCTTGAGATAGGCCTCGGGGGTGGAGGTCAGCGGAGCGTCTTCGGCCAACAGCGTGACCACCAATGGGCGCTGGCTTTCGGCCAGGCGAGTCAGCAGCGCGTGCTGGGCGGCATCGAGCGGCTTGATCGCATCGGCCAGTTGTGCGGCTTGGGTGGTGCTGATGGCAATCGCCTGGTTGCCGCCTTCATAACCGAGCAGTGGGGCAATGGCCGCCACCAGTTCACCGGCCGGGCGAAGCAGCGGCTGCGCATAGAAAACTTCCAGCCAGGTGCCCTGGCGATTCTGAGTGCCAACGCCGAAGGCCAGGCTGAATAGAGTATTGCTCATTAGGGAATCCTTCTTTTATCCATCACGCTCGTCATGGCGAGCGGTGTCAGTTCTTGGCCGCCAGCTCGGCAGCGTAGCTGTCCGGCTTGAAGCCGATCAGCGTCTTGTCGCCCAGATCGAGCACCGGGCGTTTGATCATCGACGGTTGGGCCAGCATCAGCTCGATGGCCTTGGCCTGATCGAGGTCGGCCTTCTGCGTGTCGTCCAGCTTTCGGAATGTGGTGCCTGCACGGTTGAGTACGATCTGCCAGCCATGTTCATCGCACCAGGCTTCCAGGTGGGCGCGGTCGATCCCGGCGCTCTTGTAGTCATGGAAGTCATAGCTTAGCCCCTGCTGATCGAGCCAGGTACGGGCCTTTTTCATCGTGTCGCACGCCTTGATGCCGTACAGACAGAGTCCTTTGTGTTTCTCGGGCATAACAGCTCCGCATTCTCCGGCCAAACTGGGTCGCGGATTATGCCACGATGCGGCGAAGCCTGCCGCCCGATGGGGCGCTGCCCGGCAGGATGCGCTGTGCGCTCAGGCTCAGGGAGGCCAGGTCACTCAGCCCGTGGCGCCATCGGCTTGGCTGAGCAGTTGCTTGATCACCTGCATGTCGGTAGGACGCACCACGCGTCCCACTTCCTCTCCCTGGCGCATCAAAATCAGGGTCGGCCAGAGCTTGACCCGGAATGAGCGGCCAAGCGGGCGGCCTGGTCCGTCCTCGATTTTCAGGTGGCGTAGGTCGCGCTCGGCCATCGCGTTGCTTAGCAGCGGCTGCGCCAAGCGGCAATGACCGCACCAGGCGGTGCCGAATTCGAGAAGGGTATAACCGTCGAGGCCATTGACCTCGTCTCGCGAAGGAGCGCTGAGGGAGTAGGTTTCGTTCATGGGCATGGCTGGGCTCCCGATCGTCTGTAATGGGTGGAGTCACGGCAACGGCTATCGGTTCAGCTGCAAGGTCGTTAAGGTGTCGTTCGACCTTTTGCTCCCCGTTCGTTGTCCATTGATCACAATCGCAACGATGAGGTCATGTATGGCACGCAAGCATTTCGAAAACCATGAGGCCATTTCGTCCGCCGTCCCTGCCGATGACGGTTTCGAGGCGGTGATTGCCGTGAAGCGTCGTGGTACGGAAGAAAACGCCCATGTATTCAAGGTCGCCAACGGTCGGCGTTACGATTTGGCATCCGAGGCCGACGTCGCAGCCGAAGCGGCCCTGACCAAGGTCCGGGAGGTCAGTGACGACGGTGAGCTAATCTGGGAAGAAAACGCAATCTGACGGAGGACGCCATGAACGAGCCCGAAAAGCCGGATGTGGATGAGCGCGACAAGCGCGATGACGCCACCACAGCAGATATTCCGGAACATATGAAGCCGGAAAACCTGGAAAAGCTGCGCGACTACGGCAAGGACAAGATTCCGCCAGGCGTTGCCTGAACCGGCAAGCCGGACGCCGCAACGTCCGGCTTTGGCATCACAACGTGGCGATGAACGCGCGGATTCGCTGGGCAGCCTCGACGCAGTCGACAAGCGGCGCTACCAGCGCCATACGTACTCGACCCGCGCCAGGACTGAAACCATCCACTTCGCGTGACAGGTAGGAACCGGGAACCACCGTCACGTGCTCCGCTGTAAAGAGTTCGCGTGTGAATTGCTGGTCATGGATGGGCGTCTTCGGCCATAGGTAGAAGCCGCCATCGGGACGCTGCACATCCATCACGGGCGTGAGGATGTCCAGCACCGCATCGAATTTCTCGCGATACAGCTGACGATTGGCCTGTACGTGCGTCTCGTCATTCCAGGCGGCGATGCTGGCCAGCTGCGTCTGCACCGGCATGGCGCAGCCGTGATAGGTGCGGTAGAGCAGAAACGCCTTGAGAATGTCCGCGTCGCCGGCAACGAATCCGGAGCGCAGCCCCGGCAAGTTCGAGCGCTTGGACAGGCTGTGGAAGACCACGCAGCGCTTGAAGTCCTCACGACCCAGCGCAGCACAGGCGGTCAGTAGCCCCGCCGGCGGGAGCGCTTCATCGAAGTACAGTTCGCTGTAACACTCATCCGCGGCGATGACGAAGTCATGCTGGTCGGCCAGCGCGATCAGCCGCTTGAGCGTGTCGAGCGGCACCAGGGCGCCGGTCGGGTTGCCGGGTGAGCAGAGGAAGAGGATCTGTGTACGCTGCCAAGTTTCGGCCGAGACCGCATCGAAGTCCGGATTGAAACCGTTCTCGGCGGTGCAAGGTAGGTAATACGGCACGGCGCCGGCCAGAAGCGTCGCGCCTTCGTAGATCTGGTAGAACGGGTTGGGACTGATCACCAGCGCATCGGCGCTGCGGTTGACCACAGCCTGAGTGAAGGCGAAGAGCGCCTCGCGGGTACCATTGACCGGCAGGACGTGGCGCGCCGGGTCGACGCTGCCCGCCGCCACGCCGAAGCGACGCTCGCACCAACGGGCAATCGACTCACGTAGCGCAGGAATCCCCAGGGTGGATGGGTAGACCGCGAGCTGGTCGAGGTTGGCGGCTAGGGACTGGGCGACAAAGTCAGGCGATGAGTGTTTCGGCTCGCCTATCGATAGCGCAATCGGGCGCTTGTCGGACGGCGGTTGCGCGCCGGCGAGCAACACGCGAAGTTTCTCGAACGGGTAGGGCTGCAGAAGGGACAGGTCGTCATTCATGGTCGGGATCTTCGAAGCGTGAAGAAGCGCGCCGATACGCGCTTCGATAGGTTCATTCGCTGCGGGCGCCGCCGTAGTAGGCGCAGCCACGCAGGGTCTGGTTATCGAGGCGCAGTTCGGCGGTCAGGTGGCTGATGGTACCGGTGGCACTGTCGACGCAGCGTTGCGGGGCGACCCAGAGATCGAGGCGCTGGCTGTTGGCTTCGCTACTGAAGCTGGTCTGCCCACCCGGCAGTTGCTCCTCCAGATACGGCACAGCTAGCGGCGCTTGGTCGGGTCGCTCAAGCAACATGCCTTTGGACGTGATCCGAACGCTCCAGCCCGGCTCGTGACCGCCAGCGCGCAGCGCTAGCTGGTTGAATCCGCTCGCGTCGCACCCAGGGCCTTCGCTTTGCAGGCGGTAGACCTGGGTCAGTTGCATTTGGCTGCTGCCATCGGCGCGTGAGATCAACCTGCCACGCACATCTGCGAACAGCGACCGGCCGCCATCGGAAAGCAACGCCTGGTCGTCAGGCAATCCAGTCGCCCCGGCATCGAGCAGCTCGACCTTCCGCTGACCCTGGCAGCTATGCAACAGCAGCATGCCTTCGTTGCGCGTGACCTCACCCTGCAGCCGTTCGACCGCTTGCTGGGGAGGCCCGTCGTGCCAGGGCAACGCTTGGCAGCCGGCCAGAATCGACAGCAGAAGGAGCAGCAAGGCGCGGGGATAGGTCATGGACGACTCGGCGTGGCAACGGGTGGTACCGCGCCAGCAGGCTGGCGCGGTTGGAATCAGTTACCCTTGACGGCTTTGCCGTCAACGGTGCCTTCTTCGAGCATGATCTGGTATTCCTTGCCGTCCTTTTCTATCTGATGCAGGCGGACGAGCAGGTAATCCCAATCGGTGGCGAACCAGAGAATGGTCTGGCGCGCGCTCTGCGTCGGATCGCGCACGCGCTCCACCTTGATTGCGTCGACCTGGCCAGCTTTGGTGCTGACCTTTTCCTCGCCGAGTACGCGGAAGTCATAGGTTTCGATTTCATCGCCATCGACGACCTGGTAGCTCATGCTCTTTTCACCCGCCGCCACGGCGTGTTGAAGCGCTATCTGGTAGGTGGACTTGTCCAGCAGACCGCGGTTGAGCGGCAGCTTGACCGGGTCGCCGCGATCTTCGCCGACGACCTGTTTGGCGGCCCAGTCGAAATCATGCTTGATGGTCTTGCCCTTGCCGAGCCCGCTGCGCTTCAAGCGGTATTTCTGCGGCAGGAAGCTTTCGCCCTCGACCTTGAACGTGCTGCGTTCATTGAAACTGGCCACCAACATGGAGGCTTCGAACTCAAGCTCCCAGGTGTCACCCTCGTGCTTTTCCAGGCTGCGCTGGGCGGTGCCACTGACAGGTATCTGTTTCCAGTCTGCGGTGTAGCTGGCGGAGAAGGGCTTGAGCTCCAAGGCCTGAACTGGCAGAGCCAGTACCGCAAGAGCAAGCAGCAAGGCGCGACGCATAAGATCTCCTAGATTCGTAACAGATGGCCGGTAACCGGCAATGGGGCGCCATCCAGCATCGCGCCTTGCTCGGTAAGGCGCAAGCGGCCTTCGGCGAACCAGCGAACGGCCAGTGGGTAGATGATGTGCTCCGCCGTATGCACCCGATCGGTCAACTGACCGATGCTTTCGTCCTCTTCTACGGCGAATGCAGCCTGTACGGCGACCGGTCCACCATCGAGCTCTTCGGTGACGAAATGCACGCTGCAGCCATGCTCGCGGTCGCCGGCATCGAGTGCGCGGCGATGGGTATCCAGCCCCTTGTACTTCGGCAGCAGGGACGGATGAATATTAAGCAGCCGGCCCTGGTAGTGACGGACGAAGCCAGGAGTGAGAATGCGCATGAAGCCGGCCAGCACCACGAGCTGTGGCTGGTGCGCATCGATGACGTGCATCAACGCAGCATCGAATGCTTCGCGGTCGGTAAACCCTTTGTGCTGCACCACGTGCGTGGCAATTCCGGCGGTTTGCGCACGCTGCAGGCCGAGTGCCTCGGCACGATTCGAAACAACCGCGCAAATACGTACTGGATTGTCTTCGCCCAGGCTATCGATCAGAGCCTGCAGATTGCTGCCAGACCCTGAAATCAGCACCACGACGTTGCAGGGTGCGCTCATCAATGACTTTTCAGATTGTTCAACACGACGCGTTCGGCAGCTTCGTCAGCCGATGCGATCTGCCCGATCACCCAAGGGCTTTCGCCAGAGCTGCGCAGATTGTCGAGAACGGTCTCGACCTGCTCCTGAGCAACGCAGATGACCATGCCGACACCGCAATTCAGCACACGGTGCATTTCATGCTCATCGACATTGCCCTGCTGCTGCAGCCAGTCGAAAACCGCCGGACGCTGCCAGCTGGCGACGTCGATAACGGCCTGGCTGTCTTCGGGTAGCACGCGCGGGATGTTGTCCAGCAGGCCGCCGCCGGTGATGTGCGCCATGGCCTTGACCGCACCGGTGTCCTTGATCAGCTTGAGCAGTGGCTTGACGTAGATGCGGGTCGGCGCCATCAGCAGCTCGGTGAGCGGCTTGCCATCGAGTTGGGTGTTTTCGATATCGGCGCCGGCTACTTCGATGATCTTGCGGATTAGCGAATAGCCATTGGAATGCGGGCCGGAAGAAGGCAGCGCAATCAACGCATCGCCGGCAGTCACTGCCGAGCCGTCGATGATTTCGCTTTTCTCTACCACGCCGACGCAGAAACCAGCCAGATCGTAGTCTTCGCCTTCATACATGCCCGGCATCTCGGCCGTCTCGCCGCCTACCAGCGAGCAGCCGGCCAGCTCGCAGCCGGCGCCGATACCGGTCACTACGGTCGCGGCGATGTCGACATTGAGTTTGCCAGTGGCGTAGTAGTCGAGAAAAAACAGCGGCTCGGCGCCACAGACCACCAGGTCGTTGACGCACATGGCTACCAGGTCTTGGCCGATGCTGTCGTGTTGATTCAGGTTCAGTGCCAGGCGCAGCTTGGTCCCTACGCCATCGGTACCGGATACAAGCACCGGCTGCTTATAGCCGGCTGGGATCTCGCAGAGCGCGCCGAAGCCGCCCAGGCCGCCCATGACTTCAGGACGCGCGGTGCGCTTGGCCACGCCCTTGATGCGTTCGACCAGCGCCTCGCCTGCATCGATGTCGACACCTGCGTCCTTGTAGCTGATGGAGGGTTGCTTGCTCATAATCCGGACCTGTGAGGAGAGTGCGGGGCGACCGGTGGGGCGAGACTGTTGTCTCAATGTGGCGAAGGCGCCGGACCGGTCTGCGGAAAGCGCGCGATTTTATCAGGCTTGCCGCACAGCGGCCATCCCGGACGCAGTCGCGCCTTACAAGTTCGCAGCGAACTGCCTGGATTTATGATGCCGCATGTGCAACACGCAAGTGCAGCGGTTGCCCCGCTTCAGACGCCTGTTTAAGGTATAACGCTTGATAAATCGTGACCGGTCGTCACCGTGCGACCGGCCGGCTCCCCACGACTGGCCAGCCAGCGAGATTTCCATGCATCTCATTCCCCGTTTTTTTGCCCTCTGCGGTGTAGTTGCATCCGCCCACGCCATAGCGGCACCCCTTAGCGATCTATACAAGGTGCGTGAACCGGTTGCCAGCCAGCAGCCGGCGGAGCGTGAAGAGGCACTGCGCACGGCATTCGACACCCTGGTTCTGCGCCTCACGGGTGTGGCCGAGACCGATCAGGCGGCCGTTGCGCAATTGCGCAAGGATCCGCAGCAGCTTGTCAGCCGGTACGCCTATGAGGACAACGCGGTGGTGGTGAGCTTCGACCCGACCACCACCGAACGTGCGCTGCGGTCCGCCGGGTTGTCGCTGTGGGGGGCTGACCGTCCTAGCATTCTCACCTGGTGGCTTGGCACGTCGCCTGAAGGCTCGCAGCTTGTCGGTGATGCGCAGGAAGGTTCGTCCGAGCTGCGCGCGGCTGCCCAGCATCGCGGCTTACCGTTGCGCCTTCCCCTGGCTGATCTGAGTGAGCAGTTGGCGGCCACCACCGAGACCGTCTCGGCGAAAGAGCCGCAGGCGCTGCGCGAAGCGTCGGAACGTTACGACGCCGATGGGCTGCTGGCGGTGGTGGCGAAGCAGTCCGATGAAACCTGGGAGGCCAACTGGCGCCTCTGGCTCGGTGATCAACAGACGCAGGGCAAGGTGAACGGTGACAGCCGGGCTGCGGTGGCCGACGAGGTGATGCTGGCCGTCAGCACATTCCTAGCGCCGCAATACCGCGTGGCGCCGGGTGAGACGTCGGAAATCACTCTCGAAGTGCTGGGCGCCGATGTCGACCGGTTTGCCGAGCTGGATCGATTGCTCGAACCTTTCGGTGCGCGTTTGCAGCGGGTCGAAAGCGACCGGTTGGTGTATCGCCTCAATGTCAGTCCGGAGCAACTACGGGCGCAGTTGGCGTTGGCGCGCCTGCATGAGGTGCCTGCCGATGAAGCCGCTGCGCCGCCGCTCGGTGATGGCGTGCCGGCTGGCGAGGTTGGCGCACAGCCGATCAACGCCGAAGCACCGCTTGAAGAGCCGGGTCAGCCTGCTGTCGAGCAAACCCCACCGGCAGAGCAGGGCGAGGTGCTGCGCTACCGCTGGTAGCGGTATGTTGGGCCGCTATGCCCGATTCAAAACGGAGCGGGCGCTGCATTTGACGGCGTCCGCCGGTTACGAACTTCCTCTTTCGCCTGCAGTGGCCGTGCGGCCTCGAATCAACTGGAGCAAGGCGTCTTGACCATGACGATCACTCATACCAACCGCTGGCTATGGCTGGTGGCGCTATTACTGCTTGGCTGGCTGATCTACCAGCTCTCACCGATTCTCTCGCCGTTTCTGGTCGGCATTCTGCTGGCCTACCTGGGCGACCCGTTGGTTGATCGTCTGGAACGCTGGAAGCTGTCCCGTACATGGGGTGTGATTCTGGTGTTCGCGCTGTTTATCCTGCTGTGCCTGTTGTTACTGCTGGTGCTGGTGCCGATGCTGGGCAAGCAGCTGATGCATCTGTATCAGCTGGCGCCTCTGGGGCTCGACTGGTTGCAGATGACTGCGCTGCCCTGGATGCAAATGCAGTTTGGCCTCGATGAGGACTTCTGGCGTTTCGATCAGATCAAGAGTGCATTTTCCGCCAATCTCGGCAGCACCAAGGACATGGTAGCGGTCATTCTCAGTCAGGCGACGGCCTCGAGTATCGCGCTGCTGGCGTGGCTGGCGAATCTGTTGCTGGTGCCGGTAGTGTGCTTCTACCTGCTGCGGGACTGGGACCTGATCATGGCCAAGCTGCGGGCCTTGTTGCCGCGGCGGCGCGAGGAGACCGTGATGGCGCTAATGCGCGAGTGCCATGAGGTCATCGGTGCGTTTCTGCGGGGGCAGTTGCTGGTGATGCTGGCGCTGGCGGTGGTTTATTCCGCCGGGCTCATGCTGGTCGGCGTCGAGCTGGGATTGTTGATCGGCGTGCTGGCCGGTCTCGCCAGCATCGTCCCTTACATGGGGTTCGTGGTCGGTATCGGTGCAGCCTTTGTCGCCGTGCTGTTCCAGTTCGGTCTGGAGCCTTATCCATTGCTGGGAGTCGCTGCGGTGTTCACGGCCGGGCAGATGCTCGAAGGCATGCTGCTGACACCTCTACTGGTGGGGGATCGGATCGGCTTACATCCTGTAGCGGTGATCTTCGCAGTGCTGGCCGGCGGGCAATTGTTCGGGTTCACTGGCGTCTTGTTGGCCTTGCCGGTGGCGGCGGTGATCATGGTTCTGCTGCGTCATGTGCATGATCTCTATAAACTCTCGGACCTTTATGCAGAGCCGCCGGTCGATCCGCCCCGCCAACCATGAAACCCATTCAGCTGCCTCTGGGCATTCGCCTTCGCGACGATGCCACTTTCGCCAACTTCTATCCGGGCGCCAATGCCGCCGCGCTGGGCTACGTCGAGCGTGTCTGTTCGCCCGAAGCCGGCTGGTCCGACGAGCTGATCTATCTGTGGGGCAACACTGGCGTCGGTCGCAGTCATCTGCTGCAGGCCGCTTGCCTGCGTGTAGAGCAGCGAGGCGAGCTGGCGGTTTATCTGCCGCTCGCCGATGTGGCCGAATATGGGCCGGCGCTGCTGGATAATTTGGAGCAGAGCGAGTTGGTTTGCCTGGACGATCTGGATGCCGTCGCCGGCGATCCGGTTTGGGAGGAAGCGCTGTTTCACCTGTTCAATCGGCTGCGTGACAGTGGCCGGCGTTTGCTGCTCGCCGCTGATGCCTCGCCGCGAGAAATTGCCGTGCAGCTGGCGGATCTCAAGTCTCGCCTGAGCCTTTCACTGGTATTTCAACTGCACGAACTTTCCGATGAGGACAAACTGCGTGCGCTGCAGCTACGCGCCTCGCGCCGTGGTCTGAATCTGCCTGACGACGTCGGTCGCTTCATCCTCACCCGCGGCGCGCGCAGCATGAGCGCATTGTTCGAATTGCTCGATCGGCTGGACCAGGCCTCGCTGCAGGCGCAGCGCAAGCTGACCATTCCGTTTCTCAAGGAAACGCTCGGCTGGTAACAGGCCGGCCGCACTGCTTCGCTCGCTCTAGCGCAGTCGAACGCAGAGCCGGTGGGCCGAAGCTCAAGCCCTTTCCAGGCAGTGCGAAGATTTGGGCAGGGTGGGCTTTGGCTCACCGAATCGCAGAACTGGCGACGCCTTTTCGCGCGACGCCCGCACCATCAATTCACCATTGCGCCTTGCTGAGTTCAAGGCCTGTCTCAGCTTTCGCCCGCTGCTTTGCGCTCGTACTGATAAGCCCAGCGGGTATAAAGCAATGCACTGACGAATAGCGTCAGGCTGATGATCGCTTCCAGCCAGCCATACACCATCCGCGTCGGGTTGATCGCGGCGAGCACACCCTGGATGAAGTAGAGGTTGACGATAAAGCAGGTCCAGGCATGAGCGCGCGGACTGCCGGAGATCATGCCTGGGGCGACCAGAAGCAGCGGAATCAGCTGAATACCGATTACGACCCAGATGCGCGCACCATGCAGGTCGGCGAAAACCAGATTCCAGATGATCAGCAGGACAGCGAGGCCGATGAAGCTGGCCAAGCTGATTGCTCGGCTGAATTTTACCCGAGGCGTCAGCCATTCCAGGGAGGGGAGCGGTTTGGGCGTTCTAGCCACGGTCATTCTCCAGACGCTTGGCGGTTTGCGCGAGGCGCTGGCCCAGGGCGCGGCAGAGGTTGATTTCATGCTCATCCAGTAGGCGTTTTCCGTCTGCGCCAGCATGGTGGCTGGGACCGTAGGGCGTGCCGCCGCCTCGGGTCTCAAGCAGCGCGTTTTCGCTGTAGGGCAGGCCGAGTAGCAGCATGCCGTGATGCAACAGGGGCAGCAGCATGGATAGCAAGGTCGTTTCCTGGCCACCGTGAAGGCTGGAGGTCGAGGTGAAGACGCCGGCGGGTTTGCCGACCAATTCGCCGGTCAGCCAGAGCCCGCTGGTACCGTCGATAAAGTACTTCAGCGGGGCGGCCATGTTGCCGAAGCGGGTCGGGCTGCCAAGCGCCAATCCGGAACAGTGTTTCAGGTCGTCCAGTGTCGCGTAGATCGCGCCTTGCTCCGGAATCGTAGGCGCTACCGCCTCGCATTCGGTGGACACTGCCGGCACGGTGCGCAGCCGCGCCTCGAGGCCGGTCTGCTCGATGCCGCGGGCAATCTGCCGCGCCATCTCGGCGGTGGCGCCGTGGCGGCTGTAGTACAACACCAGAATGTACGGCGCGCTCATGGCAGGATCTCCAGCACTTTCTCGGGCGGACGGCCAACTACGGCGACATCGCCGGCAACCAGGATAGGACGCTCGATCAGTTTTGGATGAGCGACCATCGCCTCGATGATCTGGCTGTCGGTGAGGGTCGGGTCGGCCAGGTTGAGGGATTGGTATTCCTCTTCACCACTGCGTAGCAGCTGCCGAGGACCGATGCCCAGACGAGCAAGAATCTGCTTGAGTTCTGTGGCGGAAGGAGGTGTTTCCAGATAGCGGATGACGGTAGGGTTCAGGCCGCGCTGTTCGAGTAGTTCCAGCGCGCCGCGTGATTTCGAGCAGCGTGGATTGTGATAAAGGGTCAGTTCGGTCATTTGTAATTGCTTCGCGCCAGTGTAGGCGGCCATTGTAACCTTCAATACGGCGAGGCCTGAAACGCCAGTCGCAGGCAGCTGTCTGCCAAGGTAGGCTTTCGGTTGTCACAAGCCTGCAGACAAGCGAGGTTTGATGATCGCGACTGGCACCAAGGGGATGGAATGCAGCAACGAATCAAGGATTTCGTAGAATTCGGCCGTTTCCTGGTGCAGCGCTTCTTGGCGGATCGCGGCCCACACAGTGCCGCCGCCTTGACCTACACCACGTTATTCGCGGTGGTGCCGATGATGACGGTGACGTTCGCCATGCTCTCTGCCATTCCAGCGTTTCAGGGCGTTGGAGAGCAGATCCAGATGTACATTTTCAGCAACTTCATTCCCTCCACGGGCGCGACCATCCAGGAATACCTGGTTGCCTTCACGAATCAGGCAAGGCAGCTCACCTGGTTCGGCGTGGGGTTTCTGATGGCGACGGCGTTGATGATGCTCCTGACCATCGAAAAAGCGTTCAACGTGATTTGGCGGGTGCGCCAGCCGCGCCGTGGAATCTCGAGCTTTCTCCTGTACTGGGCGATCCTGAGCCTCGGCCCGCTGTTGCTGGGAGCGGGGTTCGCCATGAGCACCTACATCACCTCCCTGTCGTTGATTTCCGGACCGCACGCCGTGATTGGCGCACGCACCGTGCTCAAAGCGATGCCATTGGTGCTCAGCGTCGCCGCATTTACATTGATCTATGCCGCCGTGCCGAATACCCGGGTTCCGCTACGGCACGCGGTTGTCGGCGGTAGCTTCACCGCAGTTCTATTCGAGGCGGCCAAGCAGCTGTTCGGTTTGTATGTGAGCTATTTCCCTAGCTATCAGCTGATCTATGGAGCTTTCGCCGCGGTGCCGCTGTTCCTGCTGTGGGTTTATCTTTCCTGGATGATCGTGCTGTTCGGTGCGGAGCTGGTATGCGGGATGTCTTCGTCGCAGCAATGGCGGCGTCGCTCGGTCCCGCGTCTGTTGGTCATGCTCGGGTTGCTACGGGTGCTTTACGAAAGCCAACTGGCTGGGCGTGAGGTGCGTCTGCGCGATGCCCATCGAAGTGGCTGGCGATTGCCCGAGGACGAGTGGGACGAAATTCTTGAGTTCTTCGAGCGCGAGCAACTCGTCTGCCGGACCGGATCGTCCGGTTGGGTGCTGTGTCGCGATCTCAACCATTACAGCTTCGATCAGCTGTTGCGCTGCAACCCCTGGCCGCTCTCGGGCAGGCAGTCATTGCCGGAGCATCTGGACGAGCCCTGGTATCCGACGCTGCGGCAATCGCTGGAGCTGCTGGAGAAAGAACAGGCCAGCCTGTTCGGTGGTAGTGTCGCGGACTGGCTGCAGGCG
Source organism: Stutzerimonas stutzeri (assembly GCF_000590475.1). NCBI lineage: Bacteria > Pseudomonadati > Pseudomonadota > Gammaproteobacteria > Pseudomonadales > Pseudomonadaceae > Stutzerimonas > Stutzerimonas stutzeri. The sequence goes on from NZ_CP007441.1 coordinate 1,488,636, forward strand.
CGACGGATATGAACGAGCCAATGCTCGGCTTTGCAAAGGAGCGAAGATGATCAAGCGATCCATTGGGCTAGTCAGTGTGCTCATCAGCCTGATGCTGGCTGGCTGCTCAGAAGACTGGGGTCCCGACCAGCACGGTGCGGCTGTCTCGTCGCAGCAGCTCGAAGGCCAGTGGCTCTTGATCAATTATTGGGCGGAATGGTGCGGGCCGTGCCGTACCGAGATTCCCGAGCTGAACGCGCTGGACCAATCGAGAGACGACGTCACCGTACTTGGGGTTAATTTCGACGGGCTTCAGGGCGACGAATTGATCGCTGCGGCTGACGCGCTGGGCATTGGCTTCAGAGTGCTCAGCGTGGACCCTGCCGAGCGACTGGACTTACCGCGCAGCACAGTGCTTCCCGTGACGTATATCGTCGATGGCGCAGGCGAGGTCCGCGAGAGCTTGGTTGGCGATCAGACTGCCGAAGGGCTCCAGGCTCACCTGAAGCGGTTGGGGCGATAGGTCGCAAGCTTCCAGCCAGGCAAGCGCGCTATTTCTTGCTGCGGCGCGGTTATCAAGGCTTTACGTACCAGAAGTCTTGCCAGAAGCCGATGACCTTCGCCGGGTAGCGCTGTTTGCCGAGGCTGCCGTTGTAGCGAGCCAGAGCGCGACTGATGTCGCCGTTTTCCTTTTTCAGGTAATAGCTGAGAATCGTGCAGCCGTAGCGCAGATTGGTGGCGTTGTCGGTGAGGTTGTCCTGTGGGCGCCCCAGTTCGGCTTTCCAGAATGGCATTACCTGCATCATCCCTTGCGCGCCGACGCTGGAAATGGCGAACCGGTCGAAACGACTTTCGGCATGGATCAGCGCCAGCACCATGTCGGGTCTCAGCCCCGCCTTGCTGGCTTCCTGATGCACAAGCCGCAATAGCGTCAGCCGTTCTTGCGGATCGGGGACGTAGCGCCTGAGCCGAGTCGACACGTCCAGCAGCCAAACTTCTGCATCAAATCGATCCTCAAAGCTCTCCGCCTCCAATACGGTGCGCTGCATCAGCTCTCGCAGCTCGGGCTCGGGTGCCTGGCGAACAGCCGCAGAAATCGGCCAGGCGATGATCAGCGCCAGCAACCATAGACAGGGAAGGGCCTTCATCGAGAGCAGTCTCAGTCGTCTTCGCCCGAATCGCTGGCCTGCCGACCGGCGTCTTGCATCAGGCTGCGGAGGAGCTCTTGTTGCAAATCGGGATCGTTGTGGGTCAGCTCGATCAGGCTCTGCTCGAGCTCGCCGGCTTCTTCCTCGAGCCCCAGCTCCGACAGTCGCTTGACGCGATGGACCCACTGGTTGACGTCGTCGCCTTCGAGATCGTCGAAAATGAGGTCGTGGGCCTCAAGCAGCTTGCCGCGTAGGCTACGGCTGACCAGCAGCATCGCGTCGGCGCGGGTCGCGTCCTCTGGATCTTCGACCTGCAATTGCAGTTTACCGACCCGGCTAATGTCCTGATCGGTGAAAGGGCCATCCAGCAAATTCAACCGCAGTATGCCGTTGCGGTCGGTACTCAATTCATGGGTCTGAGTGTCTGCAACGACATGCACTGGGCGCTCGGCCCAAGGCAGGCTGGAATATTCGAGTCGAGCATCGCCGCGTTGCTCGTCGAGGCTGGCAAGGTTCTGCTGCGAGCGACCATTGGATTCCACGTTGATGAACGGGTTCAGGCCGGCAAAGCCGTAGCTGATCCAGTCACGAGTAGCACTTTCCGGCAAGTTACCGAGCATGACCACGTTGAGCACATTGGCCCCTATTCCGGCGACCACCGCAACGCCTCCCAGTGGGATTTCGTACAGCTCGCGCCATGCCTGGTACGGCGTATATCGATCATAGCGGCGGGTCACCTCGAAATCGGTGACTTCGAAGGTCTTCTGGTCGAGCACGCGAATACGCCGCTGCGGCAACTCCAGTAGCGGGGCTCCGACTTCGATGCGCAGGCTGTGGTCAAGCAGTTTGCGTTCAGTTCGGGCTTCGTGTTCGCTGCGTTGGGGCAGATGGTTGGCGCAGCCACTCACAAAAAGCGCCACGCAAAGCGTGGCGCAGGATGAAGCACTTCGGTTGAGCATGATTTCCGTCAGCGACTGGCGCGCGAATTGATGAACTCGAGGATGTCAGCGGCCGGCACGGCTTGGCTTTCGGCATCACGACGATGCTTGTATTCCAGCGTACCGTCGGCAAGTCCGCGGTCGCCCACGACGATGCGATGCGGGATGCCCACCAGTTCCATATCAGCGAATTTGACGCCCGGGCTGGTCTTTTTGTCACGGTCATCGAGCAGCACGTCGTAGCCTGCAGCGGTGAGCTCCGCGTAGAGCTTGTCGGTTGCTTCGCGAACGGCCTGGTTTTCGTACTTCATCGGGACCAGCGCGATCTGGAAAGGTGCCAGCGCATCCGGCCAGAGAATGCCGCGGTCGTCGTAGTTCTGCTCGATTGCGGCGGCAACGACACGAGAAACACCTATGCCATAACAGCCCATGGTCAGTACGACAGGCTTGCCATTCTCACCCATGACGTTGCAGTTCATGGCCTCGCTGTACTTGGTGCCGAGTTGGAATATATGGCCGACTTCAATGCCTCGCTTAATAACCAGCGTGCCAGTGCCATCAGGGCTCGGGTCGCCCGCGATTACATTGCGCAGATCTGCGACTGTCGGCAGCGGCAGATCGCGCTCCCAGTTAACGCCGAAATAGTGCTTGTCTTCCTGGTTTGCGCCAGCTGCGAAGTCGCTCATCAGCGCGACCGAGCGATCGATGACGCAGGGAATCTGCAGGTTCAGCGGGCCCAGTGAGCCAGGGCCTGCGCCCATGGCGGCACGAATCTCCGCTTCCGACGCGAATACCAAGGGGCTTTCGACCTGAGCCAGGTTCGCTGCCTTGATCTCGTTCAGCTCATGGTCGCCACGAACGATCAGCGCTACCAGTTGGCCTTTCTCCGTACCTCGCACGAGCAGCGTCTTGATGGTCTTTTCGATGGGCAACTGAAATTGCTCGACCAGCGCGGCAATCGTCTTGCAGTTCGGCGTGTCCACCAGACGCAGCGCTTCGGTGGCGGCGCCACGCTCGGTTTCGCGAGGGATGGCCTCGGCTTTTTCGATATTGGCGGCGTAGTCGGAGCTGTCGCTGAAGGCGATGTCGTCTTCTCCAGACTCGGCCAGCACATGGAATTCATGCGAGCCGGTGCCGCCGATCGAGCCGGTATCGGCCTGCACGGGGCGGAAGTTCAGTCCCAGGCGGGTGAAGATGTTGCAGTACGCCTCGTGCATGCAGTCATAGGTTTCCTGCAGCGACTGCTGATCCGCATGAAAGGAGTAAGCGTCCTTCATGATGAATTCGCGCCCGCGCATCAGGCCGAAGCGCGGGCGAATCTCGTCGCGGAATTTGGTCTGAATCTGGTAGAAATTCATTGGCAGCTGTTTGTAGCTGTTCAGCTCATTACGTGCCAGATCGGTGATCACTTCCTCATGCGTTGGGCCGACGCAGAACTCACGATCATGACGATCCTTCACACGCAGCAGTTCAGGACCGTACTGTACCCAGCGCCCCGATTCCTGCCAGAGCTCGGCAGGTTGGATCGCGGGCATCAGCACTTCCAGTGCACCGGCTTTGTTCATTTCGTCCCGGACAATGGCCTCGGCCTTGCGCAGTGCACGCAGCCCCATTGGCATCCAGGTATAGAGACCGGAAGCCAGCTTGCGAATCATTCCGGCACGCAGCATCAGCTGGTGGCTGATAACCACCGCGTCGGAAGGGGTTTCTTTGAGGGTCGAGAGCAGGAACTGACTGGTGCGCATGTGGGCCGTTGTGTCCTTGCAGAGCGGTGAATATGGCCCGGCATTGTACGGCGGCGCCACGATGGCGTACAGAATCGATCGATTTGCTGCACGCCCAGAACGAAGAAGCCCGGCGATTGCCGGGCCTCTTGTCTAGCTCGAGTTACAACTGACAGACCTGTATTACAGGATGCTCAGCGGGTACTCGACGATCAGGCGGGTGTCGCTCAGGTCGTTATCGAGACCGTTAGTGGCCTGATAGAACGCTTGACGTACGCGCAGGGACAGGTCCTTGGCAGGGCCTTCCTGGAATACATACTTGGCTTCAATATCCCATTCGGATTCTTCGGCGTCTGGACCTACCTGCATATCGATGTTGCTACCGTTGACGTATCGAGTCATGAAGCTTAGACCTGAGACGCCATATGCAGCCATGTCGAGGTCGTAACGAACCTGCCAAGATTGTTCGTCCTTGTAATAGAAGTCGGAGTACTGAATGGAGTTGCCCAGCCAGACGGTGCCGCCGCCATCAATACCATAGTCGTACCCGACAGGAGTGCCACCTGCGCTGAAGTAGCCACCATGAGATTTTTGGTAGGCAGCTGTGAACTTGTGCGCGCCCACACCGTAGGTGGCCGCAAGACTCCAGATGGTGTTGTCTTCGTCGCTACCGGTACCAGTCCGCTCTGATTCGTACTCGGTCTGATAAACATTGAAGTCAAAAGCAAGCGATTGAACAGCTCCGAGGGCCATGTTGTAGTTAACATTGCCGTAATATTTCTCGAAGTTGTCTTTCACGTCTGAATAGTAGAGTGACGTGCTGAGGTTCTCACCAAAGGCGTACGTGCCACCAACAAGATTTAGCTCTTCAAGGCCTACCGAGTCGTGATCTGATTCAGATTTGCCGCTCAACGCAGTGAAGCGGCCAGCATTCAATTCTAGCCCGTTGATTTCGCCGCTGGTGATGAGGGCGCCACGCGCGGTTTCTGGCAGGAGACGAGCATCATCAGTCGAGAAAACAGGAAGCGCAACGAATTGCGTGCCGTACTTGACCACCGTGTTTGACACGCGGAACTTGATAGCTGCGCCGGCATGGGAATAATCGTCTTGCGGCCTGCCCTCGCTGTCCGTTGGGAAGATGTCAGGCCAGGCGCGGTCCGAACCGCTGTCGAGCTTGACGCCCAGCAGTCCGATTGCATCCACGCCCACGCCGATAGTGCCTTGAGTGAAGCCGGACTCGAAGGTGCCTATGAAACCATGGCCCCATGCTTCACGGTAGCTCTGGTTATCATTGTACGGAGCGTCACGGGAACTTCCGTCATCACGGAAGTCACGGTTCATATACAGGTTACGGTTGAGGATGGTCAGGCTGCTGCCTTCTACAAAGCCTTCCGACTCGGACTGGCTGGACGCCAATGCCATTTGCGACGTGCCGGCCGCAACGGCCATTGCGATTACGCTCCACTTCATCACGTACATTGTGATTGCTCCTTTGGTTTCAAATTGGTGCTTGCTTTCCTGCGTGCGCCGGAAAGAGGCATCTTTATTTTCGGTATACAAGCTCAATTTCAGTCCTTGTTTTCCTAGCTGGTCGAAACCTGCAGCAAGCCCTGGAATTTTTGTTCCGAGAATTACTGTGTAGCTGGGGAAACTAGCGCCAGCAAGCTTAACTCAGCTATTTGCGTTTTTCTCCCCCCTCATTTGGTGCTTTTTTACTTCAAAGCAATAACCGTGCACAAAATTTCAAAGCTGATTTTCTCTGCGATTTTGACTTCTGTAGAGCCTGACTCGCCCTAAAGCTGGGCTTCGGTGTACTGCCTGTGCTCCAGCTTGGTGCGCCATGGCTTTGCGTTTGGTTGCAAGTTGTTTGGAGTATTCTTCGGAACGATTAGGCAGCAGCTTTGCCGCTGCGCTGATTTTCGAATAGAACAGGAGTGCGGTTATGTTCGTTCTTGATTCACGGCTGGAGCACGACACGCTAAAGCTAGGCGATTTTCCGTTATGTCAGTTGCTTTTGATGAATGATGCCAATTACCCCTGGTTCATTCTCGTACCCCGTCGCGAAGAGGTCAGTGAGCTGTTTCAGCTGGACCCGGCGGATCAGCAAGCGTTGTGGCGAGAGGCAACGGCGTTGGCCGAAACGTTGAAAGACACCTTTGGCGCGGACAAGATGAATGTCGCGACGCTGGGTAATATGGTGAGTCAGCTGCATATGCATGTGATCGCCCGGCGCCGGGGAGATGCTGCCTGGCCGGCACCCGTCTGGGGACGTCATCCGGCGAGCCCTTACCGTGACGCGCAGGTAGACGCGATCAGGCAGAAGCTGAAACTGGTACTTACCGATAATTTTTGTTTTGCGGAGTGACTTGATGGAGCTGGAACAACGCATCACTGATCTCGAGGCACGCCTGGCATTTCAGGACGATACGATTCAGACCTTGAACGATGTGCTGGTTGCGCAGCAGCGTACTGTCGAGCGGCTGCAAGCGCAGTTGGGGATGCTCGCCAGGCGGCAAGAAGAGATACAGAGCAGGATGGGTGGCGAGGAAGATGAGGCGCCTCCGCCGCACTATTGAAGGTGCGGCGGATGCGGAAACGCCAGGGCTGATGCAGCCTGGCGCTGCGGGTCATTCGCCTGACTGGGTCGGGACCACGTCTTCGGCCTGGAGGCCTTTGTCGCGCATCATGATGCTGAATTCGACACGTTGACCTTCAACCAGCACCCGATGACCTTCGCCCCGAATCGCCCTGAAGTGGACGAAAACATCGTCACCACTGTCTCGGGAAATAAAGCCAAATCCTTTCGATGTGTTAAACCATTTGACCGTACCTGCTTCGCGGCCGGCGGCGGGTGCTGTGGCACGCTTATGCTGGTTTTTAAGGGCATTCGAGGCAGGTTTGTGGCCGGTTGTGCGCATGTCTGTAGATTGGGTGGTTGCCAGCTGTAGCAGTACGGCGATAAAGGTCAGCGTGAGGCTGGCGAGGGTCGCCGGCTGGCCTGCAATGGCGGCGATTGGGAACAGCAGTATTGCAGCCTGGATTGCCGCCGCGGCAATCAGCAGTACCGCTGCAGCCAGTAGAACGGGGCGGCTACGCCCGCCGTTATTCAGCTGCGCCGATGAGGCAAACTGCACGTTCAGCAAGCCTAGGAGCAGCAGACACAATGCATCGGGCTGTAACAGGAGTGGGATTGCGCCGGTGAGGCTGGGTATGAATGACAGCGCCAGAGCTGCAACGCCCACTAACACATGGATGATTTTAAGCATTCGAATAACTCACAGTTAAATAGCACGACAGAAAGCAGCAGGCGTTGGGCAAATAGAAACTGAGCGTGGGTAGCGATGCTCGTATTTGATGGTGCCCAATCTGCGGCGCGCGTATTTAACAGTAAAGGAGGGCGCGGCTCAAATGGCTTGCAGAAGAGAGAGATATGAGAAGTTGAACGTGCTGAGCTGCTGGTGATGGGATCGTTCGGGTAGTGTCGCCCCGGATAGCCGCGTTCGCGACTATCCGTAAAGGCTATTCGCTGTCTCGTATCAGGCCGCCAGCAAGCTGCGCAGCATCCAAGCGGTTTTCTCATGGATCTGCATGCGTTGAGTCAGAAGGTCGGCGGTGGGTTCATCGCTGACTTTTTCCAGTAGCGGAAAAATGCCGCGCGCCGTACGGACAACCGCCTCCTGCCCTTCAACCAGTAACTTAATCATCTCATCTGCCGCTGGAATGCCCTCCTGCTCTTTGATTGATGACAGCTTTGCATAGGCCGCATAGGTACCTGGGGCTGGGAAACCCAGCGCGCGGATGCGCTCGGCAATGTCATCGACAGCGGTGGCCAGTTCCGTGTATTGGGTCTCGAACATGGTATGGAGGGTGTTGAACATCGGCCCCGTCACATTCCAGTGGAAGTTGTGCGTCTTCAGATACAGCGTGTAGGTATCGGCCAGCAGGCGGGACAAACCGTCCGCGATAGCGGCGCGGTCTTGCTCGGCAATACCAATATCGATTTCCATGGTTTTCTCCTGTTTGATGAGCGTGTTGATAGTTATGCCAGAAAATGGATGCCTACAGTGAGTGGCGCTATGTCGCCAGTTGCAGTCTGTTGTTTTGAAGCCACCGGGCGTGGTTGGTTTCACTTCAGTCGATGATCGCTTCCATTGCGCAAGACTATCGGTGCCGGCTGCGTCGAAGCAATTATGTAGATATAATCTCGCGCTTGTGCCGGGCGGCTTGGTTGCCGTACGGGTAGATCTGCGCTCGAGCCGGTTGCTCACCCTTCCACGGTTGATGAGTAATCATTTCAGACGGAGTGCCACGAAGGCGCCGTCCGCGCAGTCGCGAATCGAGCGACCCCAACGAATTTCCAAGATACGAGAAGCGAACCTCACCATGATGCGCAGCCACTATTGCGGCCAGTTGAACGAAAGCCTGGACGGCCAGGAAATCACTCTTTGCGGCTGGGTTCACCGCCGTCGCGACCACGGCGGGGTTATCTTCCTCGATGTGCGAGATCGTGAAGGGTTGGCGCAGGTGGTGTTCGATCCTGATCGCGCCGAGACCTTCGCCGCAGCAGATAAGGTGCGCAGCGAATACGTCATCAAGATCACCGGCAGGGTGCGTCTACGTCCGGCCGGCGCGGTCAATCCGAACATGGCTTCGGGAGCAATCGAAGTGTTGGGGTATGAACTGGAGGTGCTCAACGAAGCAGAAACGCCACCGTTCCCACTCAACGAATACAGCGACGTCGGTGAGGAAACGCGCCTGCGCTATCGCTTCATCGATTTGCGTCGCCCGGAAATGGCCGAAAAGCTCAAGTTGCGCTCGAGCATCACCACCAGTATCCGTCGTTATCTCGACGAGAATGGCTTCCTCGATGTCGAGACGCCCATCCTGGGTCGTCCGACGCCTGAGGGTGCGCGCGACTACCTTGTGCCCAGCCGCACTCATCCCGGGACCTTCTTTTCGCTGCCGCAGTCGCCGCAGCTGTTCAAGCAGTTGCTGATGGTCGCGGGTTTCGATCGTTACTACCAAATCGCCAAATGTTTCCGCGATGAAGACCTGCGTGCCGACCGCCAGCCGGAGTTCACTCAGATCGATATCGAGACCAGCTTTCTTGAAGAGTCCGACATCATCGGCATCACCGAAGGCATGGTTCGCAAGCTGTTCAAAGAAGTGCTGGGCGTCGAGTTCGGCGAATTCCCGCACATGCCGTTCGAAGAGGCCATGCGCCGTTACGGTTCGGACAAGCCGGACCTGCGCATACCGCTGGAACTGGTGGATGTGGCCGATCAGTTGCAGCAAGTCGAGTTCAAGGTGTTCAGCGGCCCGGCCAACGATCCCAAGTGCCGCGTCGCCGCGCTACGCGTGCCTGGCGGTGCCAGCATGCCGCGCAAGCAGATTGACGATTACACCAAATTCGTCGGCATCTACGGCGCGAAGGGCCTGGCCTATATCAAAGTCAACGAGCGCGCCAAAGGCGTGGAGGGATTGCAGTCCCCGATCGTCAAGAATATTCCGGAAGACAAGCTGAATGTGATCCTCGATCGCGTCGGCGCGGTCGATGGCGATATCGTCTTCTTCGGTGCGGACAAGGCCAAGATCGTTTCCGAGGCCCTGGGCGCGTTGCGCATCAAGCTCGGTCAAGACCTGAAGCTGCTCACCTGCGAGTGGGCGCCGATGTGGGTCGTCGACTTCCCGATGTTCGAAGAGAACGATGATGGCTCGCTCAGCGCATTGCACCATCCGTTCACCGCGCCCAAGTGCACGCCGGAAGAGCTGGAGGCCAATCCCGCGGGCGCGCTGTCGCGGGCTTATGACATGGTACTCAACGGTACCGAGCTGGGCGGCGGGTCGATTCGTATCCACCGCAAGGAGATGCAGCAGACGGTATTCCGCATTCTGGGTATCGACGAGGCGGAGCAGAACGAAAAGTTCGGCTTCCTGCTCGACGCGCTCAAGTTCGGTGCGCCACCGCATGGTGGCCTGGCGTTCGGTCTCGATCGCCTGGTGATGCTGATGACCGGCGCGCAATCGATTCGCGAAGTCATCGCCTTCCCGAAAACCCAAAGTGCCGCGGACGTAATGACCCAGGCGCCGGGTGCGGTGGACGCCAAGGCGCTGCGAGAGCTGCATATTCGTCTGCGCGAGCAGCCGAAAGCCGAATGATGGCGGCACCGGAGCCCAGGGAAACCTGGGCTCTTGGTTTCAGCAAGATGAAAAGAGTTGATCGGAAGGGGAGGCAGTTATGGCTGGTCATTCCAAATGGGCCAACATCAAGCATCGCAAGGGACGCCAGGACGCCAAGCGAGGCAAGATTTTCACCAAGCTCATTCGTGAGCTGACCGTTGCGGCGAAGAGCGGCGGTATTCCGGCAGACAATCCACGCCTGCGTCTAGCGGTCGACAAGGCGTTGGTCGCCAACATGACCCGCGACACCATCGATCGCGCTATTGCTCGCGGCGCCGGCACCAACGAAGCCGACAATATGGCTGAGCTGACTTATGAGGGTTACGCGCCCAGCGGCGTCGCCATCATCGTCGAGGCCATGACCGACAACCGTAACCGTACCGCGGCGGAAGTCCGTCATGCCTTCAGCAAGCACGGCGGCAATCTGGGTACCGACGGCTCGGTCGCCTACATGTTCGATCGCAAAGGCCAGATCAGCTTTGCTGTGGGCGTGGACGAGGACGCGCTGATGGAAGCGGCGCTGGAGGCTGGAGCCGACGATGTCGAAATGGGCGACGATGGTTCGGCCCTGGTGTCGACTAGTTTTGCCGATTTCCACGCGGTCAACGAAGCCCTGAGTACAGCGGGTTTCAAGGGAGAGGAGGCGGATATCGCCATGATTCCTTCGATCGCTGCGCCGCTCGCCGATCTTGAAACTGCCCAAAAGGTGCTGCGTCTGATCGATGCGCTGGAAGATCTGGATGATGTGCAGAACGTTTATCACAACGCCGAAATCCCCGACGAGCTCATGGAGCAGCTGGACTGATCCGCTGGGCAATACCAGCAGCCGGAAGCGACCTCGGTGCTTCCGGCTTTTTATTGGGATTTTTTGTCGGTTCGGCCATGGTGTCTCTTTATGTCGCTGGTCGCCACGCATGGAGCTCCTTATACTGGCTGCTGGATAAATAGACAGTATGGCGGTGGCATGACGCTTATCCTGGGGATCGACCCCGGCTCACGAATCACCGGCTACGGGATCGTGCGCGATACCGGCCGCAACTGCGAATATGTGGCATCCGGCTGTATCCGCACCGGCAGCGGTGAGTTATCGGCTCGGCTGCAAGCGGTATTCACCGGCGTCAGCGAGGTGATTCGCCTGCACGGCCCGGTCACCATGGGGATCGAACAGGTTTTCATGGCACGCAACGCGGATTCTGCGCTCAAGCTGGGGCAGGCGCGTGGTGCCGCCATCGTGGCCGCCGCGGAGCAGGGGTTGGAAATTGCCGAATACACCGCCACGCAGGTCAAGCAGGCCATTGCCGGAACGGGCGGTGCCGATAAACATCAGGTACAGATGATGGTCATGCATTTGCTGAAACTGGTGCAGAAGCCGCAGATCGATGCGTCCGATGCGCTGGCGATCGCCTTATGCCACGCCCATCATCGGCAGAGCCTGATTCCGCATGGCCTAAGCGGTGCCAAGCGTAGGGGCGGGCGCCTGCGCCTGTAGAGCTCATACCTGATTCTCATGAAGACAACTGAGGGGCCGGCAAAAAGAACGACCGGTCTGCCTGCATACTGCTGGCCAAAAGAGGATGCATCACAGTGATTGGACGTTTGCGCGGGACCTTGGCTGAAAAGCAGCCGCCTCACCTGATACTGGACGTGAATGGCGTCGGCTATGAGGTCGAGGTGCCAATGACCACGCTGTACCGCCTGCCTGCAATAGGCGAGACGGTGACGCTGCACATCCACCTGGTGGTACGTGAGGACGCGCACTTGCTGTATGGCTTCGCCGAGAAACGCGATCGCGAGCTGTTTCGCGAACTGATCCGCCTCAACGGTGTGGGCCCCAAGCTGGCGTTGGCGCTGATGTCGGGGCTTGAGGTGGACGAGTTGGTGCGCTGTGTCCAGGCGCAGGATACCTCCGTGCTGGTGAAGATTCCCGGCGTAGGTAAGAAAACCGCCGAACGCCTGCTGGTCGAGCTCAAGGACCGTTTCAAGGCGTGGGAAACCATGCCGTCCATCGCGACATTGGTGGTGGAACCTCGGGGAGTTGTGGCAGTCTCAAGCGCCGAGAATGACGCCGTGAGTGCCTTGATTTCCCTGGGTTTCAAGCCGCAGGAGGCCAGTCGCGCAGTATCCGCCGTACAGGAAGACGATTTGAGCAGTGAAGATTTGATCCGCCGTGCACTCAAGGGAATGGTCTAGTGATCGAAGCTGATCGTCTGATTACTGCGACGGGTCGTGACCGCGAGGAGCAGTTCGACCGCGCCATACGACCGCTGAGTCTGGCCGATTACATCGGGCAGCCTGTCGTGCGCGAACAAATGGATCTTTTCATTCGCGCCGCTCGGGCGCGCAAGGAAGCCCTTGATCACACGCTCATCTTCGGTCCGCCAGGGCTCGGCAAGACCACGCTGGCCAATATCATCGCGCAGGAAATGGGGGTATCGATAAAGAGCACGTCAGGGCCGGTTCTCGAGCGTCCGGGCGATCTCGCTGCGTTGTTGACGAACCTGGAAGAAGGCGACGTACTCTTCGTAGACGAGATTCATCGGCTTTCGCCCATCGTAGAGGAGGTGCTTTATCCAGCGATGGAAGACTTCCAGCTGGACATCATGATCGGAGAGGGACCGGCGGCGCGTTCGATCAAGCTGGATCTGCCACCGTTTACCTTGGTTGGTGCGACCACGCGGGCCGGTATGCTCACCAATCCGCTGCGGGACCGTTTCGGGATCGTCCAGCGCCTCGAGTTCTACTCCACCGCCGATCTGGCGACAATCGTCATGCGGTCAGCGGGTATTCTCGGTCTGCCTATCGAAGCCGAGGGCGCGCTGGAGATTGCCCGTCGCGCCCGCGGTACGCCGCGTATCGGCAATCGTCTTCTGCGAAGGGTCCGCGATTTCGCCGAGGTTCGCGGCAATGGAGAGATCACCCGGAGAACGGCAGATCTCGCGTTGAACATGCTAGATGTCGATGAACGTGGCCTGGACCACCAGGACCGTCGACTGCTGTTGACCCTGATCGAGAAGTTCGACGGTGGCCCCGTAGGCGTCGACAGCCTCGCTGCCGCCATCAGCGAAGAGCGTCACACCATTGAGGATGTCCTTGAGCCCTATCTGATCCAGCAGGGCTACATCATGCGCACGCCCCGCGGTCGAGTGGTCACGCGTCACGCTTATCTGCATTTCGGCTTGAACCTGCCGAAACGCCTGGGCGATTCGCCAGTAGACGACCTCTTTGGCGATGACACGGCGTGACAAAAATATTGTTCTTTCACCCGATTGGCATTTGTAGGGCCTGGCACTAGTATGCGCGCGGAATCACATGCTCAACCGTTCTCTCACCGGTGTCGTGTCTACTACGAAGACACTGATGCGGGCGGCATCGTTTACTACGTCAATTATCTCAAGTTCATGGAGCGAGCCCGTACCGAGCGGTTGCGCAGCCTGGGTTTCGCCCAGTCTCAACTGGTGGGTGAAGATCTGCTGTTCGTCGTGCACTCCAGCGAAGCGCGTTACCACGCGCCGGCGAGGCTGGACGATGAATTGCTGGTTTCCGCTGACGTGGTAGAGACCAAGCGTGCAAGCCTGCGCTTCAAGCAGCAGGTGCGGCGAGCGAAGGATAATCTGCTGCTCTGCGAAGGGCAGTTCGTGGTGGCCTGTGTGCGCACCGAGAGTTTGAAACCCCGCCCTATTCCCGAAGCGCTGCGTGCTGCTTTCGTCGGGTCGGGTCTACCCCCAGCAGGAGAGTAAGCGTGGAAGCCAACGTCGATCATATGTCCATGTGGAGCCTGATCAGCAACGCCAGCTTTGTGGTTCAGTTGGTCATGCTGATCCTGGTGGGCGCCTCGGTGACCTCTTGGATCATCATATTTCAGCGCGGCAACATGCTGCGTGCTGCCAAGCGTTCGTTGGACACTTTTGAAGAGCGCTTCTGGTCAGGTATCGACCTTTCCAAACTGTACCGCCAGGCGGGCAGCAACCCGGATCCGGATTCCGGTGTCGAGCAGATCTTCCGTGCCGGCTTCAAGGAATTTTCCCGTCTGCGTCAGCAGCAGGGCGTTGACCCGGATGCAGTGATGGACGGCGTTAACCGCGCGATGCGCGTTGCGATCTCACGCGAAGAAGAGAAGCTCGACCAGAGTCTGCCATTTCTCGCCACTGTCGGTTCCACAAGCCCCTATATCGGCCTGTTCGGTACCGTCTGGGGCATCATGAACTCCTTCCGCGGCTTGGCGCAGGTTCAGCAGGCGACCTTGGCCACTGTGGCGCCAGGTATCGCCGAGGCGCTCATTGCCACTGCCATCGGTCTGTTTGCAGCGATTCCGGCAGTTATTGCCTACAACCGCTTCTCGGCGCGTGGCGAAATGCTCATCGGCCGCTATTACACCTTCGCCGATGAGTTCCAGGCGATCCTCCATCGCAAAGTTCACACCACTGAAGATTGAGGCCCGCAGGCCATGGCAAGAATTCGCAACAGACGCAAACCTGTCGCCGAGATGAACGTGGTGCCCTACATCGACGTGATGTTGGTGCTGCTGGTTATCTTCATGGTGACCGCGCCGATGCTTAATCAGGGTGTGAAGGTCGACCTGCCCAAGGTCAGCAGCGAAGTCCTGCCTCAGGATAACGATGCCCGCGTGTTGACTATTTCGATCAAGGCGGACAAGACCTACTACTGGAACATCGGTAGCGAAGTGGATACTGAAACCGTGCAGGACAAGGCGTTGACGCTCGACGAGATGACCAAGGCGGTCACCGCGATCATGAACCAGAACCGCAGCCAGGGTAAGCAGGTGCAAGTGTTCGTGCGAGGCGACAAGGCAGTGGATTACGGATCGGTGATGTCGGCCATGGGTGGACTGCAGGAAGCGGGTGTGGGTAACGTCGGCCTGATCACCGAGGCGCCTTGATGCAACAGTCGGAACGCTCGCGCTCTGAGAGCCTCTACTGGCCCACCATCTTGGCGGTGGGCCTGCATGTCATCATCTTTGGCATGCTGTTCGTCAGCTTCGCCATGACGCCCGAGTTGCCACCCTCCAAGCCTTTCGTCCAGGCCACCCTGTATCAGCTGAAATCCCAAAGCCAGGCGAAAACCCAGACCAATCAGAAGATTGCCGGCGAGGCGCAGAAAACCGCTGCCAAGCAGTACGAAACCGAGCAGATGGAACAGCGCAAGGTCGAGCAAGAAAAACAGGCCGCTGCTAAAGCTGCGGAACAAAAAAAGGCCGATGAGGCTCGAAAGGCCGAAGTGGCGAAGGCCAATGCCGCCAAAAAGGCCGCCGAAGCCCAAAAGGCCGAAGAGGCGAAAAAAGCCGAGCAGAAGAAACAGGCGGATATAGCCAAGAAAAAAGCAGCCGACGAAGCCGAAAAGAAAAAGGCCGCTGAGGAAGCGAAAAAGAAGGCTGCTGCCGAGGCTGCGAAAAAGAAAGCGGCGGACGAAGCGAAGAAAAAGGCGGCAGCTGAGGCCGCAAAGAAAAAGGCAGCGGAAGAAGCGAAGAAAAAAGCTGCAGCCGAGGCCGCCCGCAAGGCTGCTGAAGACAAGAAGGCGCAAGCGCTGGCCGAGCTGTTATCCGAAGATACGGAGCGGCAGCAGGCCATGGCTGACACTCAAGGCGATCAGGTCGCCGGCAACTTCGATGATCTGATTCGTATGCGTGCCGCGGAAAACTGGACTCGTCCACCGTCCGCGCGGAATAACATGTCGGTAACGCTTCGGGTCAACATGCTTCCAGATGGAACGATAACTACGGTGAACGTATCACGCTCCAGTGGTGACACGCCGTTCGACAGCTCCGCGGTAGCCGCGGTCAAGAATATTGGTCGGCTGACCGAAATGCAGGGACTCTCTGCTCAGGATTTTCAGCCGTATCGCTCGTTCACGATGACATTTACGCCTGAGGATCTTGCGTTGTGATCAATTACCTTCGAGGTTTTACCGTTCTTCTTCTGTTCGTGCTGGGCAGCGCCGTGGCGCAGGAAAAGAATATCGTCGTTACCAGTGGTACTGATCGCGCGATTCCGATCGCGGTTGTACCTTTTGGTTGGCAAGGCGGTGCTGTACTGCCTGAAGACATGGCCGAAATCATCGGCAACGATATGCGCAATACCGGCGTATTCCAGCCTATTCCAAAGCAGAACATGATCAGCCTGCCGACTCGTGGCAGTGAGATCATTTTTCGTGACTGGAAGGCGCTGGGTGCTCAGTACGTCATGGTTGGCAACATCGAGCCCTCCGCCGGCAAGCTGCAGATTCGCTACGAGGTGTTTAACGTCACTACTGAGCAACAGGTCATGACGGGCACCGTGGGTGGTGCGCAAGATCAACTGCGTGACATGGCGCACTACGCCGGGGACCAGGCGTTCGAAAAACTCACAGGCATCAAGGGTGCGTTCTCAACACGGCTGCTTTACGTCACCGTTGAGCGACTTGGCGGGGCCAATACACGCTACACCTTGCAGCGTTCCGATTACGACGGTGCGCGTGCAGTGACGTTGCTGCAATCGCGAGAGCCGATTCTGTCACCGCGCTATTCGCCGGATGGTCGCCGTATCGCCTACGTCTCGTTCGAGCAAAAACGCCCACGCATCTTCATGCAGCACATCGATACCGGTCGCCGTGAGCAGATTACCAATTTCGAAGGGCTCAACGGTGCGCCGGCATTCTCACCGGACGGCAATCGTCTGGCGTTCGTGCTGTCGAAGGATGGCAACCCGGAGATTTACGTGATGGATCTCGGCTCGCGCCAGCTACAACGGCTCACCAACCATTATGCGATCGATACAGAGCCTTTCTGGGGTGCTGACGGTCGGACTATTTACTTCACTTCGGATCGTGCCGGCAAACCTCAGATCTACAAGCAGAGTCTGGGTAGCAACAATGCCGAACGGGTAACCTTTGTGGGTAACTACAATGCCAATCCAAAGCTCTCCGCAGACGAGAAGACCTTGGTAATGATTCATCGTCAGGAAGGCTACACCAACTTCAAGGTGGCGGCGCAGGACCTACAGCGCGGCAATTTGCGACTACTCTCCGAGACAAGTTTAGATGAGTCGCCCACTGTTGCGCCTAATGGCACCATGCTAATCTACGCGACCCGCCAGCAGGGCCGGGGAGTCTTGATGCTCGTATCAATCAATGGTCGAGTTAGGCTCCCGCTTCCTACTGCTCAAGGCGAAGTCCGTGAGCCATCGTGGTCCCCTTACCTGAACTGATGCGGTATCAACGCTTCACCTAACCAAAAACACACCTGGGGTTGTTACACATGGAAATGCTGAAATTCGGTAAGTTTGCTGCGCTGGCACTGGCTATGGCCGTAGCTGTTGGTTGTTCGTCCAAGGGCGGCGACGATTCTGGCGAAGGTTCCACTGCCGTCGACCCGAACGCTGGCTACGGCGCTGACAGCGGTGCCGTTGACGGCAGCATGAGCGGCGAAGAAGCTGCTCTGCGCGCTATCACTACCTTCTACTTCGAATACGACAGTTCTGACCTGAAGCCAGAAGCCATGCGCGCTCTGGATGTTCACGCCAAGGATCTGAAGTCCGCCGGCAACCGTGTAGTGCTGGAAGGCCACACCGACGAGCGCGGCACTCGCGAGTACAACATGGCTCTGGGCGAGCGTCGTTCCAAGGCTGTCCAGCGCTACCTGGTTCTGCAGGGCGTGTCTCCTGCTCAGCTGGAACTGGTCTCCTACGGCGAGGAGCGTCCGGTTGCCATGGGCAACGACGAGCAGTCCTGGGCTCAGAACCGTCGCGTTGAACTGCGTAAGTAATAAGCCATGCTCAAGCACCGTTACGCTCTGACGCTTATTGCACTTGGCCTGCCGCTGTTCGCGGCAGCTCAGGTCCCGGTGGTGGAATACGACTCGCAAACCCAAGGTGCGCCTGAGTCGGGTTATTCCTCCGGGGCGGATTCGGGCGGTGCCTATGTCGGGGGCGGAGCGTCAGCACCGTCTTCGGCGCAGGGTATGCTCTTCGTTCAGTTGCAGCAAATGCAGGAAGAGATCGCGCAGCTGCGCGGGATGCTGGAAGTGCAACAGAACGAGATCCAGCGCTTGAAGCAAGAGGGGCTGGAGCGTTATCAGGATTTGGATCGTCGCTTGTCGAGTGCCTCATCAGGCGGATCGGCTAGCCAATATTCTTCAACCGCAGGCACACCTGATGTCGGCGGGGCTGTACAGGCGCCAACAGGCGCTTCGACGCAAGGCGCGGCGAGTAGTCAGTCGGCCGATCCTGAAAAGGAGAAGCTGTATTACGACGCCGCATTTGATCTGATCAAGGCAAAGGATTTCGAGAAGGCCAGCCAGGCTTTTTCCGCCTTCCTGCGCAAATATCCCAGCAGCCCATACGCCGGCAATGCGCAATATTGGTTGGGTGAGGTGAATCTGGCCAAAGGTGACTTGCAAGGCGCCGGTCAGGCTTTTGCCAAGGTCAGCCAGGCGTATCCGCAGCACAACAAGGTTCCGGATTCGCTGTACAAGCTGGCTGACGTCGAGATACGCCTGGGCAACCGTGACAAGGCCAACGGCATTCTTCGTCAGGTCATTGCTGATTATCCGAACAGCTCGGCAGCGCAGTTGGCTCAGCGTCAGCTGAATCGATAAGCCCGATGCCGGTCGCGGCTGTTGAACAAAACCCGCCCCTTGGCGGGTTTTTTCGTTAGAATCGCCGCCCCTTTCCCGCAACGGAGGCGGATGGCCTGTTTAGCCGTCACGCCCGTGGCTGATAATGCAAGATACCCTGCGAATTACCGAGATTTTTTACTCGTTGCAGGGGGAAACGCGTACCAGTGGATTGCCCACTGTATTCGTCCGCCTGACCGGCTGCCCCCTGCGCTGCCAATACTGCGATACAGCCTACGCGTTCAGCGGTGGTGAGATCATGCCGCTCGAGGCGATCCTTGAGCGGGTCGCTTCCTTTAGCCCTCGGTACGTCTGCGTCACAGGGGGCGAACCTCTGGCTCAGCCCAATTGCCTACCTCTGTTGCGTCGCCTCTGTGATGCCGGCTACGAGGTGTCCCTGGAGACCAGCGGCGCGCTGGATATTTCCAGTACAGACGAACGGGTGAGCCGAGTTGTTGACCTTAAAACGCCGGGCTCCTCCGAAATGGGCGAAACCTTTACGAGAATATCGGTCAGCTAACAGGCAATGACCAAGTGAAGTTCGTGATCTGCTCGCGCGAGGATTACGACTGGGCTGTGTCCAAACTCATCGAATACCGGCTGAACGCCCGTGTGGGCGAAGTGCTGTTTTCGCCCAGTCACGGTCAGGTCGATGCTCGCTCGCTGGCCGACTGGATCATCAGTGACAACCTCCCGGTGCGACTGCAGCTTCAGCTGCATAAGATCCTTTGGGCCGACGCGCCCGGCCATTGACCTCCCAAGAGCGTTTCAAGGAGCTCTGGTGTTTTCGACAGGTGACCGAAATGACTGACAAGAAAGCCGTGGTTCTTCTCTCGGGCGGGCTCGATTCTGCAACCGTGGTCGCAATGGCCAAAGCGCAAGGGTACGCCTGCTACACCATGAGCTTCGACTATGGCCAGCGCCACCGCGCCGAATTGCAGGCCGCCGAGGGCGTCGCTCGACAGTTGGGCGTGACTGAGCACAAGGTCATCGGCATGAATCTGAATGGCATTGGCGGCTCGGCGCTGACCGATGCCAGCATCGAGGTGCCGGAAGAGTCGGGCGGGGGGATTCCGGTGACCTACGTGCCTGCTCGCAATACCGTATTTCTCTCGCTGGCGCTGGGTTGGGCAGAGGTGCTCGGCGCCCGAGATATTTTTATTGGAGTGAACGCGATCGACTACTCTGGCTACCCCGACTGCCGGCCAGAATTCGTGGAGGCGTTCGAGCGCATGGCCAACCTTGCCACGAAGGCTGGAGTAGAAGGGCAGGGCTTTACCATTCGTGCGCCTTTGCAGAACCTGAGCAAGGCGGAGATCGTTCGTGCCGGCGTCCGGCTGGGGGTCGATTACGCC
The DNA here is from genome assembly GCF_000590475.1 of Stutzerimonas stutzeri. NCBI lineage: Bacteria > Pseudomonadati > Pseudomonadota > Gammaproteobacteria > Pseudomonadales > Pseudomonadaceae > Stutzerimonas > Stutzerimonas stutzeri. The sequence continues at coordinate 1,508,565 of NZ_CP007441.1, forward strand.
ATGACTGTCTCCTGCTATCAGGCTGACGAAGAGGGGCGCGCCTGCGGTAAGTGCGACAGCTGCCGCCTGCGGGCGGCGGGCTTCGAAGAGGCCGGCGTCACGGATCCGACTCGCTATCGTTAAATTCTTTTTCTTAAAAAGCGTTGATTTAATCAATAAAATCAGTATCATGCGCTCCGCATTGGGTCGTTAGCTCAGTTGGTAGAGCAGTTGGCTTTTAACCAATTGGTCGTAGGTTCGAATCCTACACGACCCACCATATTCCCTAGGGGGCAGAAAACCGGATACCGATTGGTATCCGGTTTTTTTATGCCCCTTATCCGCGATGCGGAACGCGTTTATCCCTCGATTTCTGCCGTTTTTCACTACGACCTTGGTCTGTGAATGGGTTCAGAACAAACGTAATAGACTGCGGCCTCCCAATTGTTCGTTGGTTTGAGGCTCACATGTATTCCGATCGCATCCGCTTGTCCTCTCTGCAGAGCAAGGTCATGAGCGCCCAAGAGGCCGCTACTCTTATCCAGGACGGAATGACCGTCGGCATGAGCGGATTTACCCGCGCGGGTGAGGCGAAAGCAGTGCCGCTGGCCCTGATCGATCGTGCAAAGGACGAGAAGCTGAAGATCAGCCTGATTACCGGCGCCAGCCTGGGCAATGACCTGGACGGCAAGATGGCGGCTGCGGGTCTGCTGGCTCGCCGTGGTCCATTTCAGGCGGATGCGACCCTGCGCAAGGCGATCAATCAGGGCGAGGTCATGTTCATCGATCAGCACCTCTCTCACACCGTCGAGCAGATGCGCAACAACCAAATCAAGCGTCCGGACGTCACCATTGTCGAGGCGGTTAGCATCACCGAGCAGGGGCATATCGTCCCGACTACCTCTGTGGGTAACTCAGCCAATTTGGCGGTTTTCGCCGATAAGGTCATCGTTGAACTGAACTACGCGCACAACCCGAACCTGGAAGGTCTGCACGACATTTACTTCCCTGGCGAGCGTCCAAACCGTGGTCCGATCCCGCTGACCAAAGTGGACGACCGCATCGGCACTACCGCTATTCCGATCGATCCGGCCAGGATCGCAGCTATTGTCATCACCGAACATCCGGACTCCTATTCCACCGTCACGCCGCCGGATGAAGAAACCCAGTCCATCGCTAATCACCTGGTCGAGTTCTTCAAGAAGGAGGTGGCGGCTGGCCGCCTGCCGTACAACCTCGGTCCGATGCAGGTTGGTATCGGCAATATCGCCAACGCTGTGGTGTGTGGACTGATCGACTCGCCGTTCGAAGATCTGGTGATGTATTCAGAAGTGCTGCAGGACTGCACCTTCGAGCTGATCGACGCTGGCAAGATGAAGTTTGCTTCCGGCTGCTCGATCACGCTGTCCGAGCGCTGCAACGATCGCGTGTTCGGCAATCTGGAGAAGTACAAGGACAAGCTGGTGCTGCGCCCTCAGGAGATATCCAATCATCCGGAACTGGTGCGTCGTCTCGGTATTGTCGGTATCAATACCGCACTGGAGTTCGACATCTACGGCAACGTCAATTCGACGCACGTTGGTGGCACCAAGATGATGAATGGCATCGGTGGTTCGGGCGACTTCGCGCGTAACGCCAATATGGCCATTTTCGTGACCAAGTCGATCGCTAAGGGCGGCAACATTTCCAGCGTCGTACCGATGGTTGCGCATGTCGATCACACCGAGCACGACGTGGAAATCCTGGTCACCGAGCAGGGCCTGGCCGACCTGCGTGGGCTGGCGCCGCGCGAGCGTGCGCGTGTAATCATCGACAACTGCGTGCATCCGTCCTACCGCGAGGCACTGAGCCAGTATTTCGAAGGCGCGTGTGACCGGGGCGGTCAGACACCGCACATGCTGCGCGAAGCCATGCAATGGCATATCAACCTGGAAGAGCGTGGCCACATGCTCAAATACGAGCGTTGACCTGAACAAAACCGCCGGCTGATGCCGGCGGTTTTCATTGGGCGACGCAAAACGCGTGGCCTGGAACCCCCTTCGCTTTCCCTTTTGTAAGGGCTTCGGCTAGTATTCCTGCCCCTTGAGCGGGCGCGAGGGAGAAGTCTGCATATGGCGCTACCTCCCTTTCGCCTCGTCTGAGCCATCCGGTTGACCGGATATGCTCGGCGCTCCATGCAATAACGAGCTTTGCAGGACCGCGAACATGACGCAGATACCCGAACGTATTCTTGTGCAGGCTCACCTGGCGGCCAAGCAGCCAAAGCCGCTGACGCCGGAACAGGAAGCGCAATTGCGCAGCGATATTGCCGTCGAGTTGAAGCGGCAGAATGCGGTGCTCGTGGCGCACTACTACACCGACCCGGTGATCCAGTCGCTAGCCGAGGAGACCGGCGGCTGTGTTTCCGACTCGCTGGAAATGGCCCGGTTCGGCAACGAGCATTCAGCGCAGACGGTGGTGGTTGCCGGCGTCAAGTTCATGGGTGAGACGGCAAAGATTCTGAACCCCGAGAAGCGCGTGCTGATGCCGACTCTGGAGGCCACTTGTTCGCTGGATCTCGGCTGTCCGGTCGATGAGTTCTCTGCGTTCTGTGACATGCATCCCGAGCGCACCGTGGTCGTCTATGCCAATACCTCGGCGGCGGTGAAGGCGCGGGCTGACTGGGTGGTGACCTCGAGTTGTGCGCTGGAAATCGTCGAGAGTTTGATGGACAATGGCGAAAAGATCATCTGGGCGCCTGACAAGCATCTTGGGAGCTATGTGCAGCGTGAGACCGGCGCCGACATGCTGCTGTGGGATGGTGCCTGCATCGTCCATGAAGAGTTCAAGGCGAAGCAGCTGGAAGATATGAAAGCGCTGTATCCGGACGCTGCCGTTCTGGTTCATCCCGAGTCGCCTGAATCGGTCATCGCCCTGGCGGATGCCGTCGGCTCCACCAGTCAATTGATCAAGGCGGCACAGACGCTGGCGAATCCTACCTTCATCGTCGCTACCGATCGCGGCATCTTTTATAAGATGAAGCAGCTCTGCCCGGACAAGGAATTCATCGAGGCACCCACGGCGGGCAGCGGCGCAGCGTGTCGCAGTTGTGCCCACTGCCCGTGGATGGCGATGAATACGCTTGAGCGTACGCTGGATTGCCTGCGTGCCGGCAGCAACGAGATCTTTGTCGATGCAGCGCTGATACCACGCGCAATCAAGCCGCTCAAGCGCATGCTGGACTTCACCCAGGCCGCGCGCATCAAGCAGGCTGGCAACGCCTGACACAAGGGCGTCCATCCGTGGCTTTGCAGGCGGCGCCTTTCGGCGCCGCCTGACTCAGCGCAACATTTCCTCAACCATTCGCTTCTCTTCGATCAGCTGCTTCTGCCGAGCGTCGATGCGTGCGCCTGTCTGGAAGTTGCTCGAGCGACGTTTGGCGAAGTCCAGCTGCTCGATCGCCTGATCGTAGTCGCCGACCAGCGCGAAGTATTCCGCGCGACCCTGGTGGAGGCCGATGATATTTCCGGTGAGCCCACGGATCTCCGAGACCTGATACCAGATGTCCGGATCCTTGGGGCGAGCCTCAACCAATGCGTCCAGCTCCCGCTCGGCCTCCTGCAGTTTGTTTTCCTTGATCAGCAGATCGATGTTCGTCTGGCGCACGGGATAGCTGCCCGGGTACAGGCGGAGCAGGGTTTGGGTGCGCTCGCGCGCGGCGGCGAGACGGTTGGCGGTGATGTCCAGTTCGATCTGAGCCAAGTTGTAGCTGGCGTCGTCCGGCTCCTTCGCCAGCAACGGCTGCAGATTGGTCGCAGCTTCCTTGAGCTGACCGCTTTTGATCTGGGCCAATGCCAGGCCGTAGCGGGCCGCGTCGAGGTTTTCATCTTCGCTGAGCATGGCCCGGAAACGCTTGGCACTGACGCCCGGCGTGGTCTCGAACTTCAGATCCACTCGCGCGCGCATTAATTGGTAGCGCAGGCTGTCTTCAACGCCGCCCGCGGGATACTGTTCGGCACGGTTCTTGGTGTCAGCGATACGTGACTCGGTAACCGGGTGGGTCAACAGGAATTCCGGCGGCTTCTGGTCATAACGATACTGGCGCATCAAGCGGCCGAACATCTGCGGCATGGCGCGCGGATCATAGCCGGCTCGTTCGAGATTGAGGATGCCGATGCGGTCGGCTTCCTGTTCGTTCTGCCGGGAAAAGCGTCGTTGCGCCTGGATCGCGGCGGCCTGGGTGGAAACGATCGCGGCGATGCCGGCGTCACCCGCGCCAGCGGCAGCCGCTACGACCCCAGCGAGCATTGCCGCCATCAATGGGAGCTGCATGCGTTTTTGCTCTTCCAGGCCGCGGGCGAAATGGCGCTGGGACAAGTGCGCCAATTCGTGTGCCAGGACCGAGGCGTATTCTGCTTCAGTCTGGGCGTGCAGAAACAACCCGCCGTTGACGCCAATAATACCGCCCGGTGCGGCAAAGGCGTTCAATTGCGGGCTGTCGAGCAGCACGAATTCCAGCCGGCGATCCTGCAGCTGACTGCTCTCGGCCAGCCGGTAGACGCTGCGTTCCAGGTAGTCCTTTAGCAACGGATCCGACAGCTGCGGGACCTGCCCGCGCAACAGGCTGAGCCAGGCACGGCCGAGTTGGTGTTCTTGTTCCGGCGAGACAATGCCCGAGCTGGAGTCGCCGAGGGAGGGTAGATCATTGGCCAAGGCTGGCTGCCCGATCAGGCATGCCAGCGTCAGCAGAGTAGGGCGCAGCAATTTCATCCAGACTGGCTCTTGAAAGCAGGAACGTTACTGTAGCCTTGTGCCAGGGTAACTGGCCAGGGGCGGGGGCAGGTCGGTATCCTGCGCTTCTTTCAAGGAGACGAACATGAACCAACAGAGTGTGCCCGACACCGTCTGCGATGCCGAACTGGACGCTGCCGGGCTGCAATGTCCTATGCCTCTGCTGAAGGCGAAGCTTGAACTCAATCGACTGGCCAGCGGCCAGGTTTTGAAGGTCACCGCAACCGATCCGGGCTCGCAGCGGGATTTTCGCAGTTTCGCCACGTTATCCGGCCACGCACTGTTACGTGAAGAAGCCGACGAAGGCCTCTATCGCTACTGGCTACGCAAGGCCTGAAGTTTCTAAAGAAAGATATGCTCAACGTACTACGCAGCTGGATCCATCGCTATTTCTCGGACGAGGAGGCCGTGGTTCTGGCTGTATTGTTGGTGGTCGCCTTCGCTGTGGTGCTGACGCTGGGCGACATGCTCGCGCCCGTTCTCGCCGGGCTGGTGCTGGCCTTTCTGATGCAGGGCCTGGTCGGTGCGCTGGAGCGCGTCCGAATTCCGCATCTGGTGGCTGTCTGGTTGGTGTTCCTGATGTTCGTTGGAGCGCTTACGGTTTGCATGCTGTTCTTGGTGCCCTTGGTCTGGCAGCAGGTGCTGACCCTTTTCAACGAACTACCTCGGATGCTGGTGGAGTGGCAATCCCTGTTGTTGCTCTTGCCCGAGCGCTATCCGCAACTGCTGACCGAAGAGCAGGTGCTGCAAGGGATCGATTTCATGCGGGGCGAGGTGGGGCGCTACGGTCAGACGGTGCTGACGTCGTCGCTGTCCAGCCTGCCGTTGCTGCTGACCCTGATGATCTATCTGATCCTGGTACCGATTCTGGTGTTCTTCTTTCTCAAGGATCGCCAGCAGATCGGTGACTGGCTGAGTGGCTACTTGCCACGTGAGCGGACGCTGATCACGCAGGTGTCCCAGGAAATGAACGTGCAGATCGCCAACTATATTCGAGGCAAGGCGATCGAAATCCTGATTTGCGGTGCGGTGTCGTACGCAGTCTTTGCACTGCTGGAGCTCAACTACGCAGCGTTACTGGCTCTGCTAGTGGGTGTTTCCGTAGTGGTGCCTTATATCGGCGCTACGGTAGTGACCATCCCTATCGCCTTGATCGGGTTGTTTCAGTGGGGGCTGGGTGACCAGTTCATCTATCTGATGGTGGCCTACGCGATCATCCAGGCGCTGGACGGCAACGTTCTGGTGCCTCTGCTTTTCTCCGAAGCTGTCAATCTGCACCCGGTGGCCATCATTTGCTCGGTTCTGCTATTCGGCGGGCTTTGGGGCTTCTGGGGGGTGTTCTTTGCGATACCTCTGGCGACCTTGTTCAAGGCGGTGCTATACGCTTGGCCGCGTAGACCGCCCACGGTCCCGGTCGTGGAAAGCGTGAGCTAGAACGAGAAAGGGCCGGCTTGCCGGCCTTTCGCTTATTTTCGATGCAACGCCTGAGCGGCCTGCAAAACGGCTTCGACATGCCCGGGTACTTTCACGCCTCGCCATGCCTGACGTAGCACGCCGTCGCGGTCGATCAGAAAGGTACTGCGATCTACGCCCAAATATTCCTTGCCGTAGAGCTTCTTCAGCTTGATCACGTCGAACAGTTGGCAGAGCTGTTCATCCTTGTCGGAGATGAGCTCGAAGGGAAATCCCTGCTTGGCCTTGAAGTTCTCATGCGTTCTCAGGCTGTCCCGTGAGACGCCGAAGACCTGCGTGTTGGCTTCGTTGAAGGCGCTGTGCAGATCGCGGAACCCCTGGCCTTCGGTGGTGCAACCCGGCGTGTTGTCCTTCGGGTAGAAGTAGAGCACGACCTGCTTGCCCTTCAGTGTTTCGGGGCTGACCTGCGTGTCGCTGGTAGCTTGGGCAAGGAAGGCCGGGACGGAGCGATCGATTTCCACGGGCATTGCGGTTTTCCTTAAATCAAGGGTTCTGCGGGCGCCAAGGCTCTATCAGTGCGTCCAGATTCAGTGCATCGGCGAAATCCAAAAACTGATCACGTAGCCAACTGATCTGCGTGCCGGCTGGCAACGTGACGGTCAGTGTCGCATTGAGCATCGTGCCGCCGGTCTGGGGCGCCTGATAGGTGTCGCAGGTCAGGCTCTCGAGCTCGACACGGTGGTCAATGAAGAACTGGCACAGCTCGTTGAGAATGTCCGGGCGGTAAACCGAGCTGACATAGGCCACATAGGGTAGCGCTTGCGGGCGAACTTCCAACGCTTCGCTGCGTACCACATTGGTGGTGAACTCGTGCTTCTTGGCCAGCGCCGGTAGCGCCGTCTCCATGCGAGCGAGGGCGTCCCAGGTTCCGGTGATTTCCAGAACCAGCGCGCAGCACTCACCATGTCGGGTCAGGCGCGTACTGACCACGGCACAGCGATTCTCGTTGCTGGCTCTGCAAAGCACATTGGTGAGCGCCATCGGGCTGCGACCCATGGCGCTGATGACGAGAAACTGTTCTCGAGGTACTGGGGGGGTGGACATGCAGGTTCCTGGCGGTGATGAATCGGTCGGCCAGCCAAAGCCGAAAACGGCTAAGGGTAGCGAAAAGCGTCGCCAGAGGGAATGCGTGCGCAGGCAAGCATCGCTAAAGTAAGCGGTTAGCGTCTGATCGCTCCGACGTCAGGATGCATCCAGCGTGCTCGCAAAGCGCTCAGGAGCCTTGTACCATTACGCCTCTCTTTTTCCGGCAGGAGTGGGTTGCATGATTGCGGGCAGTATGGTGGCGCTGGTCACTCCCATGGACGCGCAGGGCGCTATTGATTGGGATGGCCTGAGCAAGCTGGTGGACTTCCATCTGCAGGAAGGTACCAATGCAATCGTTGCGGTCGGTACCACTGGCGAGTCGGCAACGCTCGAAGTGCCCGAGCATATCGAGGTGATCCGCCGAGTAGTGGATCAGGTAAACGGCCGGATTCCGGTTATTGCCGGCACTGGTGCCAACTCCACTCGCGAAGCCGTCGAACTGACCGATAACGCCAAGTCGGCCGGTGCCGATGCTTGCCTGCTGGTCACACCCTATTACAACAAGCCGACTCAGGAAGGCCTGTACCTGCACTTCCGCCACATCGCCGAAGCCGTGGCCATTCCGCAGATTCTCTACAACGTACCGGGCCGCACCGCTTGTGACATGCTGCCGGAAACCATCGAACGGCTGTCCAAGGTGCCGAATATCATCGGCGTCAAGGAAGCAACCGGTGATCTCAGGCGCGGCCAGGAAGTGCTCGATCGCGTGGGTACTGATTTCCTCGTCTATTCCGGTGACGACGCCACCGCGGTTGAGCTGATGCTGATGGGTGGCAAGGGCAACATCTCCGTTACCGCCAACGTCGCGCCCCGTGCGATGAGTGAACTCTGCGCCGCCGCCATTGCGGGCGATGCGGAAAAGGCGCGTGCCATCAATGCGTTGCTGATGCCGCTGCATCAAACGTTGTTCCTCGAGGCCAATCCGATCCCGGTGAAGTGGGCACTGCATGAGATGGGCCTGATGCAAAACGGTATTCGTTTGCCCTTGACCTGGCTCAGCCAGCGCTGCCAGGAGCCGCTTCGCGACGCTATGCGTCAATCCGGTGTACTGGCCTGAACAGTATCCGGTGTACTGGTTTAACAATGAAGGAACATGCATGAAGCGACTGGCCGGCCTCTCGACCCTAGCCCTGATCATCTCTGGAACCAGCGGCTGTGGCTGGTTGTGGGGCGAAGACGGATATTTCCGCGACCGTGGTAGCGACTACCTACAGGCGCGGCAGGTGCCACCAATGCAGGCTCCGGCCGACGCCGAGCTGCGTCCGATCGAGCCGCTACTGCCGATTCCTCAGCAGGTAGCCGACACCCGCGCGACGGGCGAATACGACGTACCGCGCCCTCAACGGTTGTTGATCGCCGAAGAAGCCAGCGAGTTCAGCCTGCAGACCTCAGAAGACGCGCGCTGGCTTGTCGCTATGCGTGCACCTGCCCAGGTCTGGGCTGCGGCCAGGCAGTTCTTTACCGACAATGGTTTTCAGATCGCTGAAGAGCGCCCGCAAACCGGCGAGTTCACTACTGCTTGGCAGACGCGTGATCAGTTGGCCCCAGCCTTGGTACGCAACCTTGGTCTTGGAGAAGGTGAGACGCGTGTCCGGGTTCGCATCGAGCCGGGCGTGCAGCGCGATACCAGCGAAATCTTTTTGCTCAGCGTTCAACGCCCTGCAGGCAGCAGTGCCAACGTTGCATGGCCTGAAGCACCGGCCAATGCCGAGCTCGATCGGGTATTGCTCGACGAGTTGCAGGCAGGCTTGAACAGCAGCGCCGCGCAAGGCGGTTCGGCCTCTCTTCTTGCCGAACGCGAGTTCGATGCGCCTAGTCGCGTGACGCTCAGCGAAGCCGGCAGCGGCGCTCCGGTGCTGCAGCTCGATACCGACTTCAATCGTGCCTGGTCGAGTGTCGGGCGAGCGCTAGCCGCCAGTGACATCCTTGTCGAAGACCTGGATCGAAGCTTGGGCGTCTACTACATCAATCTGTCTGAAGGCGCCGCGAATCCGGACGAGAAGCCTGGTTTCTTCTCCCGCTTGTTCGGTGGGGCACCAGACCGCGAAGAGATCGAAGCTCGCGCCGAGCGTTACCAAGTTCGCGTGACCGACGTGGGTGGCAACATCCAGGTAACGCTCGACAAAGATCTAGACACCGTCGCACCCGCAGAAGTATCGCGTCGCGTGCTGAATATGCTCAAGGACAACCTCGACTGATTCGAGGAATCAGTCCGCTCCAACCAATCCAGGCGAAACCCTTCGGTTTCGCCTGTTTCGTTTGATGACAGGCCTGTCGTTACGGTTGCCGATTTGCAAACAGTACCGACGGCTGGTAACCGTGAGAGTCGCCATGACCCCTTCCAATGCCCTCAGCCTGAAGAAAATCTATTCCGGCAAGGTTCGTGATCTATACGAAATCGACGACAAGCGCATGCTCATGGTCGCCACCGATCGGCTCTCGGCGTTCGACGTGATTCTCGCCGAGCCGATCCCGGAGAAGGGCAAGATCCTCACGGCGATTTCCAATTTCTGGTTCGACAAACTCGCCCATCTGGTTCCCAATCACTTCACCGGTGACAGCGTCGAGGATGTGGTCCCGGCAGAGGAGCTACCGCTGGTTGAGGGGCGTGCGGTGGTTGCCAAGCGTCTCAAGCCTGTTGCGGTCGAAGCCATCGTACGGGGTTACATCGTCGGCTCTGGCTGGAAGGAGTACCAGAAAAGCGGAACTGTTTGCGGCATTCAGCTGCCTGCCGGTCTGAAGGAAGCTGCCAAGTTGCCGCAGCCGATTTTCACCCCCTCGACCAAAGCCGCTGTAGGTGACCACGACGAGAATATTTCTTTTGAGCAGTGCGAGGCCGTTATCGGCAAGGACTTGGCCGCTCAGGTACGTGACACTTCCATTGCGCTCTACACCGCAGCCGTCGAATACGCGGCGACTCGCGGCATCATCATTGCCGACACCAAATTCGAATTCGGCCTCGACGAAGAGGGTCGCTTGACGCTAATGGATGAAGTGCTGACGCCTGATTCCAGCCGCTTCTGGCCAGCCGACAGCTATCAGGAAGGCAGCAATCCACCGAGCTTCGACAAGCAGTTCGTTCGTGACTGGCTGGAATCCACCGGCTGGAACAAGGAACCACCTGCGCCGCCAGTTCCGGCCGACGTTGCGCAGAAAACTGCTGACAAGTATCGCGAAGCCCTGACGCGCCTTACTGCCTGAACCAGGTACATGGCCGGGTTCGCCCAGCTAGGCGAAGCTGCCGCAACGTGCTGAATAACGAGAAAAAAGATCCCAGCGGGGTTCGACAATCGTTCGCGAACTGCTATGATGCGCGCCGCTGGAGAGATGCCGGAGTGGCCGAACGGGACGGATTCGAAATCCGTTGTACCCTCGCGGGTACCTAGGGTTCAAATCCCTATCTCTCCGCCATTACATGAAATGCTGAAAGCCCCGCCCCGCCTAGAGCGCAGCGGGGCTTCTTCTTTTCTGGGGTATGGTTTAGGGCAAAGTTGGGGAAAACACCTCATCCAGACTGCTCGACACCGCCTTATTCCGTCCTAAATCTCATCATCGGAGAAACGGTCGCGGCTTTGCCGGCTCGATGCCGAGCGGCCCAACGATGCAACGCGATGGTTCGTGGACGCTCTCGCCACCTGTCGGCGGGTATGGTTGGGCCATGGTTCGCGTCGATACTCGTCTATCTTGTTGATTGTTCACCGTCAGCGATCGCCTCGCGCCGCTCGGTCAAATTCCAACAAGAAGGATTGAGCACATGCGTCCGTTTTTCTTTGTCACCGTTACCGTTTCGATTTTCATCAGCAGCCACGCCGCTCTCGGCGCCAACCTCGAAGGCGCGGCGGTTGCGGCGCCAGACACCTACAGCGCCAAGGCCGCGGCAGGGGTCCTTAGCGCAGGTGGCAACGCGGTGGACGCGGCCGTGGCTACCGCTTTCACACTGGCGGTTACCTATCCGGAAGCCGGCAATATTGGCGGAGGGGGTTTCATGACCCTCTATGTGGAAGGCAAACCCTACTTTCTCGACTATCGCGAAGTCGCACCCAAGGGCGCCAGCAAGCGCATGTACCTTGATGACAGAGGAGAGGTTATCGAGAACCTAAGCCTGGTTGGCGCCAAGGCGGCTGGCGTTCCGGGAACGGTGTTGGGGCTGTGGGAAGCGCACCGGCGCTTCGGCACGTTGCCCTGGAGCGAACTGATTACGCCCGCGATTGGCTACGCGCGCGAAGGCTTCAAAGTGGCTGATCAGCAATTCCAGTACCGCGAGGATGCTATCGGGCTGTTCAACGGTACGACGAACTTTGAATCGTATTTTGGTGCCATGAGCGCGGGGACCAATTTCCGTCAGCCGGAGCTGGCCGAAACGCTGGAGCGCATCGCCGACCAGGGCGCTGACGATTTCTACAAGGGCAAGACGGCCGATCTGCTAGTCGCACAGATGCAGCGTGACGGCGGGCTGATCACCAAGAAAGACTTGGCCGACTACCGTACCAAGTGGCGCGAGCCGATGCGTATCGACTGGCGCGGCAAGAGCCTTTACACCGCTCCTCTACCCAGCTCAGGTGGCATTGCCCTGGCTCAGCTGATCGGTATCAAGGAGCAGCGTGCCGCCGATTTCAAGGACGTCACATTAAATTCGGCGCGCTATATCCATCTGCTCGCTGAAATCGAGAAGCGGGTATTCGCTGACCGTGCCGACTATCTCGGGGATCCGGATTTCTCCGATGTGCCGGTCGCACAACTGACCGCGCCGGACTATCTGATGCGACGCGCCGCCGAGATCAATCCAACGGCGATCTCGGCCACCGAGCAGGTTCGTCCAGGGCTGGAACCCCGGCAAACCACACATTTCTCCATCGTCGACGCCGACGGCAATGCGGTGAGTAATACCTATACCCTCAATTGGGATTTCGGCAGTGGGGTGGTGGTCCAGGGTGCGGGGTTCCTGCTCAATGACGAAATGGACGATTTCAGCGCCAAGCCGGGCATCGCCAATGCGTTCGGCGTGGTGGGCAGCGACGCCAACGCCATCGAGCCGGGTAAGCGCATGCTGTCGTCGATGAGCCCGAGCATCGTCGTCCAGGATGGACAGGTTAGCCTGGTGCTCGGCACACCCGGTGGCTCACGGATTTTCACCTCCATTTTTCAGGTGCTGAACAACGTGTACGACTTCAACCTCCCGCTGGGTGAGGCCGTTTCGGCGCAACGCGTTCATCACCAGCTGCTGCCCAAGGACACCATTTACTACGACGCCTATGCGCCGCTCACAGGTGAGGTCGCGGATGAGTTGAAAGCGATGGGTTATGTCCTCGAGGATCAGGGCTGGTCGATGGGGGATATCCAGGCCATACGTGTGGACGGCAAGACACTGCAGACCGCATCAGATCCACGCGGCCGAGGCGTGGGTATGGTCATCAAACCATGATGGTGTGCTGATTAACTTGTTGCGTGCGGCCGAGCGCTGATGCGATCGGTCGCGTCCTGCGGAACGGTTCGGCCCCTGGCGCCGCTGTGATTGCGTACGCCAAATGCCTGCTTGCCGGCGCCTTTCGCGCAAGCCGGCACTGCCTGGTGTTCGCGCTGTCTGAGCAGTTCACACCGCACCGAGGCTTCCGATGATCGAATGGCTGAAAGACAACCACCAGCTGATCTCGCTGATCATTTCCGCCAGTACGCTGCTGGTATGGGTGTTCTACGCGCAGCTGTTACTGCTCAACTTCCGCCGCCAGCGCAAGCCGAGCCTTATCATCAATCGCGGCGCCGGCAAGGGGTTGAGCTCGCTTTGCCTGATATCGAACATGAGCGCCGAGCCTATGTTCATCAACCAGCTGGTGGTTTGCGTCGAAACGTCCAAGGGCTCTCTGGAACTGGATGTGACCGATATCTGGCAGAGCATTGACGACGAAGACAGCGCTTCGCCCGACCTGCCGATTCACCAGACTACCCATCAGGGCCCGCTGCGCAGTGGTGATTTCATTCACATCGGCACCTTTCAGGGCATGTTGCGCAGCGTTGCGCAGCGGCACGGGATCGAGTTGGACGGCCACAGACCCAGGGGCGACTGGATATTCCATGTACTGGAAATCCGCGCGGTGGCGTTCTACGGTCCGGAGCGACACCCGCTTGGCGTTCTACGTCGCTTCCGCCTGGGTGATGCCGATGGGGCGGATTGCGTTTTGATACCGGAAAGTCCCTTTACTCAACAGCTGCTATCGCGCCGTGATCGCCGGAAAGTACTTCGATGGCTAACCGAGTCCCTCTGATAAGCCGCTCGCAAAATGATGCGGGGTGCGTCTAGTTCGGTCATGTTGCCTGGGATGCCATGGAACTTAGGCGTCGCTTACCGGTCTCGTTAAGCTGGCCCTGTGGCCGATGGACAGCTCTCATTGGGGTGGCGTCTTGCGACGTGCAGCGAAGTTGCGCGATGTGTTGATCAGGCAGCTCGTCCGCGGACAAGCTGCGATATGGAAGGGTAGTTTGGGTGGAAATCAACCGCGTAAGCGCAAGGAATATCGACGAATCACAGTATGAGTTGGTGGTAATCGGGTCGGGTTTCGGGTCCAGCTTCTTTCTGACCGAAGCGTTGAAGCACATTACTGGGCGCGCCTTGATCATCGAGTGGGGCGATTTTCATCCCTGGGACTGGCAGATCCAGACCCAGAGCAGTTCGGCGATCACACCGGAATCCACCTACGATAATCGTGGCGAGAAGCCGTGGAACACCACCATTGCACTCGGCGGAGGCATGAACTGCTGGTACTCGCAGACGCCGCGATTGCACCCCAGCGATTTCGCCATCCGAAGTCGCTACGGCGTTGGCAACGATTGGCCGCTGAGCTACGACGAGCTGGAACCCTACTACTGCCAGGCCGAGCAGATCATGTCCATTGCCGGTGACCCGGACATGGGCAAGGTGCTGCCACGCAGCCAGCCGTTCCCGCAGCCTCCGCACAAGGGCTCGTCTATCGACATGCTGATGAAGGAGGCGATGCCCGACCATCACTTCATCATGCCGACCGGGCGCGCACGGGTCGCGACCGGCACACGGGGCGTGTGCTGCGCCAATGCGACCTGCAATCTCTGCCCGATGAACGCCAAGTTCACTGCGCAGAATGGCCTGGCCGAGCTCTATAGCCATCCCAAGGTGGACGTCTGCTTGAAAGCCGAGGTACGTACGCTCGAATACCAAGGCAACACCATCAAAAGCGTGACGCTGCGTTCCGAGGGCGGCGAGTTCAAGGTGTTCGGCGATCTCTTTGTGCTTGGCGCCAATGCCATCCAGAGCCCGGCGATCCTGTTGCGCTCGGACATCGCCTTTGGCGAAACCGGTATGGGTCTGCATGAGCAGGTGGGGGCGAACGTCGAGGTGTATCTCGACGGTTTGGGCAACTTCGATGGCAGCACCATCACCACTGGCCTGAACTATTCCCTATATGACGGTGATTTCCGCAAGGATCACTCGGCTTGCCTGGTCTACTTCGAAAATCGTTGGCCCTACGGCCTGCGGCCCGAACGCGGACGCTGGAACGAGACTTTACCGTTGATGCTGGTTAGCGAAGATCTGCCCAACGTGAAGAATCGGGTGATGATCGATCCGCAAAGCGGGCAGGCGATCATCGACTATCAAGGCGAGTCCGAGTACGGCATGAAGGGTGTCCAGTACGGTCTGGACAGCCTGGAAAAGTTGCTCGCACCGCTGCCGGTCGAATCGATCAATTTCCGTGAGTGGCGCCTGACCGAGTCGCACGTCCAAGGCACGCTGCGTATGGGGCAGGTCGATGACGGGTCGGTGGTGGATGGCCAGATGCTGCATCACCAAATGAGAAACCTGGTGGTGGTGGGCACGGCAACCTACCCGAGCTGTTCGCCGGCCAATCCCAGCCTGACCGCCGCAGCCTTGTCCATTCGTGCCGCCGATCTGCTGTATAGCTAAGGATGCCTATGAAGCGTCGTACATTGTTGCTTTCATCCGCCGCCACGCTTGGCTTCGCGGCGGTCGGCTCGGCCGCCTGGATCTACGAGGACCGTCAGGTGTTCATCCCCGGACTGCTGCGCCAGCTCGTGGGCGATTTCCAAATGAGCGCCGAGGATCAGCGAAAATTCGTCGATGCATTGGCCGGACACTATGGTTCAAAGAAGCTTGCGGCGCTGATGGGGTTGTACAAGATTCGTCAGGAAACCGGTGTCGGCAGTGCCTACACTGATCTTCGGGTGGATAACTTCGAGCGTCGGTTGCTGACAGACTTCATGGTCTCGACCGATTATCTGCGCCATCAGCACGAGCCCAGTCCGACGGTGTCTTTCTTGGGTTACCGCCTGCCCTGTAGCAACCCCTATGCGCGGTTCGACGGGCTGGCCTGACTAGATCGCCAAGGGGCTATTTCGCGGCAAGTCCGCGCCCTGGTGATCCGCTCCAGGAGGCAAGCCCATGCGTATCGCGGTATTCAGCACCAAACCCTACGACCGCCGGTTTCTCGATCAGGCCAACCAAGCGCACCGGCATGAGCTGGTCTACTTCGACCCACAACTGACGGTGGCGACAGCGCCGCTGGCGGCGGGCTACAGAGGGATCTGCGCCTTCGTCAATGACAGGCTCGACGCCGAAGTGTTGCAACTGCTGCGGGCCAGCGGCACCGAGTTGATCGCCCTGCGCTGCGCTGGTTTCAACAACGTCGATCTGGTCGAAGCAGAACGGCTCGGCATCACCGTTGCGAGAGTCCCGGCCTATTCGCCGCATGCCGTGGCGGAGCACGCAGTCGCGTTGTTGCTGAGCCTGAACCGCATGACCTTTCGGGCCTATAACCGTGTGCGTGAGGGCAATTTTGCGCTCGATGGGCTGCTGGGTTTCGATCTCTACGGCAAGACCGTCGGCGTAGTCGGTACCGGCAAGATCGGGCTGATCTTCGCCAAGATCATGCACGGCTTCGGCTGCAAGGTGCTGGCTAGCGATCCCTTCCCAGATGCCGCGGCCAAGGCGTTTGTGCGCTACGTGCCGCTGGATACCCTGCTGGCTGACGCCGATATCATCTCGCTGCATTGTCCGCTAACCACGGAAACCCATCACCTGATCGATGCACGGGCGATTGCGCGGATGAAGGATGGCGTCGTGCTGATTAATACCGGCCGCGGGCGGGTAGTGGATACCAAGGCAATCATCGACGCGCTCAAGAGCGGCAAAATCGGTCGGTTGGGACTGGACGTGTACGAGGAGGAGGAGCAGCTGTTCTTTCAGGACCTGTCCCAGCGCATCATCAGCGATGACCAATTCATGCGTCTCACGACTTTCCCCAACGTGCTGATCACCGGCCACCAGGCGTTTTTCACCGCCGAGGCGTTGACCAATATTGCTGAAACCACGCTCAGCAATATCTGCGCGTTCGAAAGCGGCACTGGCGCGCTTCAGCGAGTCACGGTCGACAGGCGGGTGTGAACGGCCGCGCGCTGGCTATTCGAACAACTGACGCAGGCCGCTGGGCGCCAGGCCCGTCCAGCGCTTGAAGGAACGGCGGAAGTTGGTGGTGTCGTTGAAGCGCAGGTAGTTCGCCACCTCTTCATTGCTGTAGCTCTTCATCTGGTAGAGATACAGGGCCACATGCTTGCGCACCTGATCCAGTTGCTCTTGAAAGCCCGTGCCGTGCTTGTGCAACTTGCGCTTGAGCGAGGCGGGGCTCATGTCGAATGCCTGGGCGACCCGTTCCAGGTTCAGCGGCTCGCGGACGTTGGCATAGAGGTGGTCGTAGAGCTGATCGATGAAGCTGCTGCTCCAGCCGAGGCTATCCAGTTGCAGGCAGCTCGCCTGATGCGCGACCTGGCCCGCCGTGGCAGAGGTATTGGGCCAGGGTTTGTGCAAGTATTCGCGCGGCAGGCTCATCATCGTCATCTGGCTGTCGAACGCCAGTTGCTCACCCAGATGCACCCAGTACTGCTCGACATGGCGCGGCTGCGGATAAGCGATATGGAAGCGCCACGGCAAACGGTCGCCTGACAGCCGTTTGCTCATCGCTACCACGGCGGTCAGGCTGGCTTCGGTGAGGAATTGCTTCTGCTCAGGCGCACCGCAGCTATCGGTCCAGTACAGATAGGCCTGGTGGTCATCGAGCAGCAGACGCGGCGTCAGCAGCGGGCTCAGCAGCGCTCGGAAGTGCTGCAACTGCTCCAGCGCCTGAAGCAGGGTGCTGGAATGAGTCAGCGCATGACTGACTTCACCGTAGTGACCGGGTAGCAGCCGCTGACCGAGTAGAAAACTGCTGTCGTCGGCATCCAGCAAGCGCCTTGCGTTGGCGATCAGCGTCAGTGCTTGTTGCGCACTGATACGCGCCTGGCCGCTGGCGACGTCCTCGTAGAACAGGCCGGTGCCACGTAGCAGCTGATGGCTATCGATGCCGCGCGACAGGGCCAGATCGATCAGCACGGCAGGCTGGTGATGAGCCGCGATGAAGCGCGTGTCGCATTCGTATGCGGGAGCCATGGCCATTCCTCAGGCGCAGCGCGGCAATTGTTGCTTGGTTTTGGCCAGGCTCAGGTTGAGGCGCTTGAGCAATTGTTCGGCGTCGTCGTCGAAAGCCATTACGGTGGCGGTGCTGGCGCACAGATGCACCCGCTCGCCATGCTGCTCGGTCTTGTGTGCGAGGCTGGCGACCGCCTGTTGCAGCTCGCTGGCGATCAATCGGGCCTGGGCTTCACCGGTATTGGGCAGTACCGCAACGAAGCGGTCACCGGCCAAGCGGCAGAGCAAATCCTGGCGCCGCAGGTTGAGCAAAAGCAGTTGCGCCATGGCCTGCAACACCGCGTCACCTTCGGCCTGACCGTAGCGCTGGTTGATGGCGTTGAATTCGTCCAGGTCCACTGTTACCAGCGACAGCGGTTGTTGCTCCGATTGCGCCTGTGCCAGGGCCAGCTGCACCTGTTGGCGGAGGTATTCGGCGGCGCCCAGCGGCGTGAGCTTGTCGAACAGGCGGTGCTCGCGAAAGCCTTTCTCGCGCTTGCTCATTTGCTGGCTGATGGCGCGCTGTTCCTGATTCAGGTGATAGATGCCCAGTGTCAGTACCAGCAGGCCGATCGGCATCGGAGCGGTCTCCAGCCAGTTGTCCCAGACGGCCAACTCCGGCAGGTGGATGAATTCATCCAGCGTGTCCATCCACCAGGAAAAGAACACGCAGCAAAGGCCCAGGGCGAGCAGCCGCGTCACCCGACCTGCCGGACGGCTGTGCAGCAGCATGATCAGCCAGGCGAGGGCGAGGACGGCACAGCCACCTTCACCGGCGACGTCCATCCAGTTGATCTCGGCCCAGGTCTTGATCTGGCCGGTGGCGAGGTACACCTGCAGGCCGAAATTGGCCGCGAAGGCGAGGCCGAGCAGGGTGAGGGTGTGGAGTTTGAGCAGAGATTTCATCGGGGTCTCCGTGGCGAGGTCGCGCCAGTGCGTGAGGGGCACGGAAACAGATGAATGTGACGGTTGGATGAATGGGGTGGGGGTTGAATTGGCTCAGGGATTTTTATGGTGTTGTTCGTGTTTTTGTGTGAGGCGGGTTTGAGAGTTGACTGAAGGCTTGGTTTCGCCCTGCTGGGCGAGTCACTTTTTCCAAACGCGGAAAAAGTAACCAAAAACGCTTTGCCCCTGCATCCGGCCCTGCGCTTCGCTTCGGGTTCGTTCGCTCCATCGTCGCTTCAGGGGTCGGCTTACAAGGGCCATCCATGGCCCTTTAAGCCTTTCGCCGCATCCATGCGGCTCAACCCCTTACGCAACGATTCCACTCACCCTTCTGATGGGGCATTCGGTGTCGTCTGTTGGTCTGTGCCAGAGATCAAAAGCCTAAGCGTTGTTGGGTGGGCTTCATAACGTAGGATGGGCGAAGCCCATCGCAACAGCTTGATGGGTTGCACCCATCCTACGAGACGCGGGGCGCTTTGCTTCTTTGCTGACAAGCGAACCATCAGACACCGCCGGACGCCCCATCAGGAGGCCGAATGGAATCGCTGC
Source organism: Stutzerimonas stutzeri (assembly GCF_000590475.1). Lineage (NCBI taxonomy): Bacteria > Pseudomonadati > Pseudomonadota > Gammaproteobacteria > Pseudomonadales > Pseudomonadaceae > Stutzerimonas > Stutzerimonas stutzeri. The sequence continues at coordinate 1,527,850 of NZ_CP007441.1, forward strand.
GTAGAGGGGCGAGCGGCATGGATGCCGCGAGAGCCGTGAAGGGCCATGGATGGCCCTTACGCGGCGACCCTCGGAGCGGCGATGGAGTGAGGGACGTCGAGCGCAGCGAGATCCGGATGCAGGGGCAAGACTTTTTGGTTACTTTTTCGGCGTTTGGAAAAAGTGACTCGCCCAGCAGGGCGAAACCAGCATCTCAGACCGTACTGAAACGGGCAGCGGCACGGAGCTTCTTGATAGGACCAAACGACCCTTGAGCGAACCTTGCGTGCAGGGCCGGATGCAGTGGCAATCGTTCTTGACCACGCTGAAACAGGCAGCGGAACGAATCAGAACAGGTCATATCGGCTCATTCCCCACCCGAAACCACCCCAACAAACCCACTCTGGTGCCCCAACACCAACCCCTGTCACAGAACCGCCATATCCCCCACTTACCGTCCGCTGCAGTTCCGGGATGGACCCGGTAAACAGCGTTCAGGGGATTGTTCATGAGCACATACCGTAGCGGCATCCGTCATGCAGGGTTCCGCATCAGCCTGCTGGCCCTGGCCGTCAGTGCCGGTTCGGCCTGGGCCGAGGAGCCGCTTGTCATGGAGCACGTCGAGGTGATCGGCCAGGCCGTCAGCATCGACGAGGCACTGAGGGAACAGCGCAGCTCCGACAGCGTGAAAAGCGTCGTCCACGCCGACGGCATCGGCCAGCTCCCCGACGACAATGCCGCCGAAGCCTTGCAACGTGTCCCCGGCCTGTCCGTCGAGCGCGATCAGGGTGAAGGCCGCTTCGTCAGCGTGCGCGGCATCGCGCCGGACCTGAACAGCGTCACCATCAACGGAACCCTGGTGCCGTCACCGGAAAGCGGCCGCCGCGCGGTGGCGCTGGATGTGCTGCCTTCGGAACTGGTGCAGTCGCTTTCGGTGGTCAAGACCCTCACGCCGGACATGGACGCCAACTCCCTGGGCGGCACCATCGAGGTGGAGAGCCTTTCGGCTTTCGATCACGACGGCTTGTTCTACAGCCTGAGCACCGAAGCCAGCTATGACGAGAACGTCGGCAAGACCAGCCCGAAATTCTCCGGCGCCATCAGCAACCGCTTCAGCCTGGGCGATGGCGTCGACAACTTCGGTGTGGCCGCGGCACTGAGCTGGCAGGACCGCGATTTCGGCTCGGACAACGTGGAAACCGGCGGGGCCTGGGATTTCGAAGACGGCGCCCGGCTGGAAGAATTCGAGCAGCGTGATTACGAGATCACCCGTGAGCGCACCGGCTTTGGACTGAACTTCGATTACCAGCCGGACGACCTCAGCAGCTATTACCTGCGCACCCTGTACAGCCGCTTCAAGGACACCGAGACCCGCAACGCAGCCGGCGTCGAGTTCGAGGACGCGCAACTGGCCGGCGAGCTGGGCGACGCTGAGGGCTGGCGTGAACTGAAGTCTCGGGAGGACACCCAGACCATCCAGTCCTACGTGTTCGGTGGTGAACGCATGATGGGCCTCTGGACCCTCAGTGGTCAGGTTGGCTACAGCGAGGCGCGCGAGCGCAACCCGGGCGGCATCTCCAGCGCGACCTTCGAAGGTGACTTCACCGACGTCGGTTTCTCAAGCACGGGCAAGCCGCGGCTGACCGTAGACCCGTCCTTCTACGACCCGGCCAGCTTCGAGCTGGACGAGGTGGAGTGGGAGAAGACTGACTCGCGTGACAAGGAAAAGAACATCCGTCTGGATCTGGCCCGAGACTACGACATTCAGGGCTATGCCTCGCAACTCAAGTTCGGTGGCAAGCTCAGCCGGCGCGACAAGACCAACGACGCCGAGATCTGGGCCTACGATGATTTCGATGACCTGAGCCTGGCCGATTTCCAGAGCGGGAATGTCGACTATGCATTGGGCCGCTTCGGCTCGGGCATCAGTGCCGATGGGCTGAAAGGTCTGATCGGCGGCCTGGACGCCAGCGAGTTCTACGATGACGAGGAGTCGCGCATCGGCGATTTCGACATGAGCGAGGACATCAACGCGGCGTACTTCATGAACACCGTGGATGTGGACAAGTGGCGGATCATCGCCGGCCTGCGCTATGAGGGCACCGAGTTCAGCGCCAAGGGCACCGGCCTGCGCGACGGCGAGTTCGAGGCGGTGTCCAGCGACAACCGCTATGACCACTGGCTCCCGGGTTTGCATGCGCGCTATGAACTTACGTCCGATACCTTCGTCCGTGCCGCCTGGACCAACACCGTGGTGCGCCCGACGTTCGAGCAACTGGCGCCCGGTTTCGTCATCGATGGCGAGGATGCGGAGTTCGGCAACCCGGACCTCAAGCCGCTGGAATCGATGAACTACGACCTGGGCATCGAGCACTACATGGGCCGCGCGGGCGCCGTCTCGGCGTACCTCTTCTACAAGGACATCGACAACTTTATCTACAACACCGACCTGGCCGGCACGGGCCAATGGACCGGATTCGACGAAGCGCTGAGCTTCGAGAACGGCAGCAGCGCCAAGCTCTACGGTGTCGAGTTGGCCTATTCGCAGAAGCTCGACTGGCTACCTGCGCCATGGAACGGTGTGCTGCTGGGCGCCAACGCCACCTTCAGCAAGTCCGATGCGGACATCGAAGGGCAGGGCAGCAGTCGCAGCATCGACATGCCGAACCACTCCGATACCGTCGGCAATTTGATGGTCGGCTGGGAAAACGATGTGTTCAACATGCGTCTGGCGGCCAACTATAAATCCGAATACCTGGCCGAAGTGGCCGGCATCGACGATGAAGCCCACGACCTCTACGCCGACGAACAGCTGTTCCTGGACTTCAAGGCTGGCTACTTCATCACGCCGAACCTGCAGGTGACGCTCGAGGCGTTGAACCTCACGGACGAGTCCTACTTCGTCTACACCGGGCGCAGCAACTACAACGCCCAGTACGAGGAATACGGCCCGACCTACAAGCTCGGCCTGACCCTGACTCACTTCTGACCTTTTCGACTTATTCGCCGTCCCGTCTCCGCGCTGTTCCCCTTTCAGAGCGGTGGCGGCCAGCGGCTGCTGATTGGAAAAACCATGTACATGACTTTGCATAAACCCATGTTGCTGAGCCTCTGCATTGCGCTCGCGGCCTGTCAGTCCGGAGTGGGCGTCGAGTCTGGCAAGCAGACGGCGCCGAGCCTGAGCATTGCGGCTTCAACTCCGCTGGAAACGCAGAGCGCGCAGCTGATTTCAGAAACAGGCTTCTGGCAGGACGCTTCTCGACTGGTGGTTCGGCCGGACTCGCGCGGCCTGCAGATACTCGACGTCAAGGGCGCGGTAATCAGCGATTTCAAAGGCCGCTTCGAAGGCCTGGATCATCGTGTCGGTGCGCAGGGCATGTTGATCGCAACCCTCGACCGCAAGCGGCAACAGGCCGTGCTGCTGGGGCTCGACCGGCTGCATCGCTGGAGCCAGCCGTTGTATATCCCGCGGACGGATTTCGCCATCGAGGGGCTGTGCCTGTTCCGCGACGCGGCGCGCAACAGCTTCGTTTTTCTGGTCGGTGAAGAAGGCATCGGCGAACAATGGCTGGTCGCCGCCGACATGCGCCCACTCGCGACGCCGCAGCGCGTGCGCGGCTTGAGCCTGCCGCCGGAAAGCGGTTACTGCCAGGTGGATGATCAAACCAGCGAGCTGATCGTCAACGAAGAAGGCGTGGGACTCTGGCGTTACGCGGCGGATGCGGAAGCACCGCTCGTACGCCAGCCCGTGGACATCGTTCAGCCGTTCGGCGGTATCGCCGAAGCCGCTGCCGGCATGGCATTGGTGCCGGGCGGATTGCTGGCGCTTGACCCGGAAGCTGGCGCGCTGCACCTCTATGGGCGAGACGCCGATAGCTGGCGTAGCCATTCGGTGCTGCCACTCGAAGGCTTCGACGAACCCGAGCAGATCAGCGCCCGATTGACCAAGCGTGGCGTCGAGCTGCTGCTGACCGATGAGCGTGGCACCCACGCGGCTCGTCTCGATTGGCAGCCGCCAGCGCCCGGCGCGACGCCGGTCATCCCGATGTTGCCGGCTCAGGTCCAGACCGACCCGGTGCCGCATCTGGGGGATGCTGCCGATGACCCGGCAATCTGGGTCAACGCCAACGACCGGACCAGAAGCCGTGTGCTGGGTACCGACAAGAAGGGCGGGCTCGGTGTGTACGACCTGGCCGGCAAGCAGCTCCAATACCTGCCCGTCGGACGGTTGAACAACGTGGATGTGCGCACCGGCTTTGTCCTTGGCGGCAAGCAGATCGATCTCGCAGTAGCCAGCAACCGCGATCTCAACAGCCTGCATCTGTTCGCTATCGATCCAAGCAGTGGGCAGGTAAGCGACATTGGCCAGATCGCCACGTCGATCACCGATATCTATGGCCTGTGCATGTTCAAGGACCGTCAGGGCGCCATCCATGCCATCGCCAACGACAAGGACGGCACCTTTTTGCAGTACCGCCTGGATGGTTCCAGCGGCTCGCTGCGCGGGGAGCTGGTGCGAGAGTTCAAGGTCGCCAGCCAACCCGAGGGTTGCGTGGCCGATGACCGCACTCAACGTCTTTTCGTGGGCGAGGAAGACGAGGCGGTCTGGACGCTGGATGCCCGCGGCGATGCGTCGGCGAAGCTGGAAAAGGTCATCGGTGTCGGCGGCCCGCTGCATGACGACGTCGAGGGGCTGGCGATCTACAGGGGTGAGAAGGCCGATTACCTGGTGATCTCGAGCCAGGGCAACGACAGCTATCTGGTGCTCGATGCCACCGCGCCTTATGCCGTTCGTGGCGCCTTTCGTGTGGGTTTGAACGCCGAGTTCGGTATTGATGGCGCATCGGAAACCGATGGGCTGGAAGTCACCTCGGCCAACCTTGGCGGCATTTGGAACCGCGGGATGCTGGTGGTGCAGGACGGCCGTAAGCGCATGCCCGAAGGTGCCCAGAACTACAAGTACGTGCCATGGGCAGCGGTGGCCGAGGCGCTGGGACTGGACTGAGCCCGGTCGCATGGGCGCATCAAGCGACGCTCGCAGCGTTGCCCGAACGTAAACGACGAGTGCCGTCCCGCGGGACGGCCGGGGGAAATACAGATGCAAAGTGAACACATGTCGGTCTGGGGACTGGTCAGCGAGGCTAGCCTGGTGGTGCAGCTGGTGATGGCTATTCTGGTGCTGGCCTCGATCGCCAGTTGGTACTTCATCATTCAGCGTGGCGCGTCCTTACGCCGCAGCGAACATCTGTCGAAGACGTTCCTGCAGCGGTTTCGCAGCGGTGCGGAACTGACGCAGTTGTATCGCGAAGGCAGCGATCTGGCACTGCCACGCGAGGCGGCACTGCAGCACATCTTTCTCGCTGGCTATCAGGAATTCAGCCAGCTGCAACGCCAGTCGGGCATTGCGCCGGATGCGGTGATCGAGGGAGTCGAGCGCAGCCTGTATGTCGCGATTTCCGAGCAAGAAGAGCGCTTGGAAGGCGGCTTGCAATTCCTCGCCACGGTCGGTTCGGTCAGCCCCTATATCGGCCTGTTCGGCACGGTGTGGGGAATCATGAATTCCTTCCTAGGCCTGTCCATGGTGCAGCAGGCGACGCTTTCAACGGTTGCTCCGGGCATTGCCGAAGCGCTGATTGCCACGGCCATCGGCCTGTTCGCGGCTATTCCGGCGGTGATGGCCTACAACCGTTTCGCCGCCCGTGGCCAGACCCTGAGCGCGCGCTACTACAGCTTCGCCAACGAACTGCAGGCGCGTCTGCATCGTCGTCTTCACGCCGGCTCGCCCAGCGTCGCTGCTGCCGCCTGAAGGAGCTTCGCCATGCTGGTCAAACCGCAGCGTAAACACGGTCCCAAGGCCGAAATGAATGTGGTGCCCTACATCGATGTGATGTTGGTGCTGCTGGTGATCTTCATGGTGACCGCGCCGATGTTGGTACAGGGTGTGAAGATCGAACTGCCCAAGGTGGCGGCCGAGGCGCTGCCCACGGAGAACGAACGGCAGATTCTGACCCTCTCGGTGAAGGCCGACGGCGGCTTTTACTGGAACCTGGGCAGCGAACTGAACACCGAGGACCAAACCGACAGCGCCATTGACCTTGAGGAAATGCGCGAGAAGGTCGCGGCGATCATCGCCGAGCGCGGCGACACCCAGGTCTACGTGCGTGCCGATGATGCTGCTGACTATGGCCGCGTGGTGGCGGGGATCGCCGAGCTGCAACGCGGCGGGGTGGTGAACCTCGGCCTGATCACCGAGGCGCCGTCTGGGCAGCCCGTGCCATGAGCAGCCTGAGCATGACGCTACCAACTGGCTTTCCGGTAGTCCGTCCGCAGTGGCGCAGCCACGCTGGTGCTGCGGCGATCACCCTGGCGCTGCACGCGGCGGTGTTCGGTCTGTTACTGCACGGCTGGACGCCGGAGCTGAGTGCGCCGAGCCAGACACAGGTGCTCAAGACCCAGCTGATCAGCCTGCCGGCGCCTGCGATTGAGACGCCGGTCGAGCCAGAACCAGCACCGAAGCCGATGCAGCCAGTGGCTGAGCCCGTTATCGAGCCCGTGATGGAAAAGGCCATCGAGGAACCGCAGGTCGATCCGCAGATCGAACAGCAGCGCCTGGACCAGGCCGAGCTGGCCTACAAGCGCGCCGAGCAGGAGAGGCTGGCAGAGGAGGCGCGCATCAAAGAGCAGCAGCGCAAAGAGCAGCTGGAGCGCGAACGGCGGGAACGGCTCAAGGTCGAGCGGCAGCAGCGCGAAGCCGAACGTCGCGAGCAACTGGCTCGAGAGGAACAACAGCGCCAACAGGCGGCACGTGCCGAAGCGTCGGCCGCAGCCAAGCGGGCGCGACAGGAGGCCGCTGCAGCGGCGAGCCGCCAGTATTTGCCCATTGCCAAAGACGCACCTGACTACCCCTCGCGAGCGCTGGACAAAGGCCTCGAAGGCACCTGCACCGTCAGTTACTCGGTCAACCCACAGGGACGGATCGAGAACCCAAAAGCGCTGGACGACTGCCACCCACTCTTTATCCGGGCGTCGATTACGGCTGCCAAAAGCTTTCGCTACCAACCTCGGATCGTCGACGGTCGCGCCGTGACCGTTCCCGAGGTCAAGAACACCTTTCACTACCGCATCCAGTGATGCGGGCCGGACTCACTTGCTGAACGAGACATCGATGAAACAGGATTTCCAGAGTTTTCACGCCAATCTTTCCGCCTTGGACGACCAGGCCATCAACCCGAGCACCAACGCCTCGCTGGAGCAGCTGGTCGATCGCAGCCGGCGCAACCTCCTGAAGGGCGGCATGGGTCTTGCCGCGCTGGGCTTTCTCGGCGGCAGCCTGGGCGCTTGTCGCAGCGCCGTGCAATCCGAGTCGCTGATCGGCTTCAAGGGCATCCCGACGCAGCTCGACCCCGCGTTCGACAGCGTGCAGGTCGCGTCGGGCTACAGCGCACGGCCGTTCTTTTCCTGGGGTGATGCTGTGATGGCTGACGCCCCCGAGTGGAATCCCGATGCCACGGATGACTGGCAGGCCCAGCTCAAGCAGGCGGGCGACAACCATGACGGCATGCACTTCTTTCCGTTCCCGGATAATCCGGACAGCCACGGCCTGCTGGTGATGAACCACGAGTACGTGAACCCGCCGCTGCATCCCAACGGCATGACGTTCACCGATGGCAAACGCCCGTTGGATGAGGTGCGCAAGGAGCAAGCAGCCCACGGCGTCAGCGTCATCGAAGTGAAAAAGGATGCGCAGGGCCAATGGCAGCGGGTCATGCCGTCGCGTTACAACCGGCGCATCTCGGCCATGACGCCCATGGCGGTGAGCGGCCCGCTGGCCGGCAACGACGCGCTGAAGACGGCTTCCGACCCCAGCGGACGGGAGATCATCGGGACGTTCAACAACTGTTCCAGCGGCTTCACCCCTTGGGGTACGTACCTCGTCTGCGAGGAAAACTGGCACAACTACTTCGTCAACCACGACGCCGCGGACATGGCCAAGCGCGTGTCGCACAAGCGTTACGGCATCGAAGGCAAGGGCTTGAGCAAACTCTACGGCTGGGAAACCGCGGTCCCGCGCTTCAACGCCACGCCGGACCCGTCGCAACCCCACGGCGGGCACGTAAATGAACCGAATCGCTTCGGCTGGGTGGTCGAAGTCGATCCATTCGATCCGCAGAGCAAACCGGTCAAGCGCACCGCCTTTGGCCGCTATTGCCGCGAGTGTTCCGTGCTCTCGCTGGGTGACGACGGTCGCATGGCTTTCTATTCCGGCGACGACACCAAGGGCGAGTACGTCTACAAGTTCGTCCCCGCTGGCCGCTATGTGCCGGGCGCCGATCAGGCCAACCGCCAACTGCTGAACAGCGGCATCCTTTACGTGGCGCGGTTCAACGCCGATGGCAGCGGTGAGTGGCTGGCGCTGGTGCACGGGCAGAACGGCCTCACCGCCGAGAACGGCTTCGCCGACCAGGCCGAAGTGTTGCTCAATGCCCGAGCCGCCGGCGATCAGGTGGGCGCAACGCCCATGGACCGGCCGGAATGGGTGGCGGTGCATCCGCACAGCCGTGAGGTCTACGTGACCCTGACCAACAATGACGGGCGCGGCGTGAAGCAGCCGACCGACAAGGCCAACCCGCGGCCTAACAATCTGCACGGGCAGATCCTGCGTTGGAACGAGGAGGGCGCCGATCCGACCGCCACTGCCTTTACCTGGGAAGTGTTCCTGCTGGCCGGCGAACAACCCGGCGCCAAGTCCGCCAGCGGCCAGCCGGTACCGGCCAATCTCACCGGCACCATCAATGGCGACATCTTTTCCTCGCCGGACGGCGTGGCGTTCGACGAAGCAGGCCGGCTGTGGATCGAAACCGACTACGGCGACGAAGAGGCCGCGATGCAGGCCATGGGCACCAATCAGCTGCTCTGCGCCGACCCGCGAACGCGCGAAGTCAGACGCTTCCTGGTCGGCCCGCGCGGCTGCGAAATCACCGGCATCACCTGGAGCCCGGACTACCGCGCCATGTGGATCAACGTCCAGCACCCTGAGCTGAGCTTCCCGGCCAGCGACGGCAAGACCCGCCCACGCGCTTCGACGGTACTGATCACCAAGGATGACGGCGGCGTAATCGGAACCTGACCGCCGCTACGAGCGAAGCGCGATCGCCAGGTACCGCGGTCGCGACAAGCCGAACGTTTGGCAAATGGCCTGGCTCTAACGTGCTCATACATCCGTTTTGCATGTAGCCAAGGAGCTGGGCCATGGCACTTTCGCAACTTCGCACGCGCCTATCCCTCGCGACAGTCCTGATCTGCCTTCCGCTGGCAAGTCAGGCTGATCTGTATTCATTGAAGATCGAAAACGATGTGTTTCCTGCCGGTACTGATGGGCACTACACCAACGGTTTCGAGCTGATGAATTCGTTCAAGCCTGAGGCTGATCATTGGTCGCGGCGGTTTGCGGAGGTGATGCCGGGATGGGGCGCCGATCAGGTGGACAACGTCGCCTACCGCTTAGGCCATCAACTTTACACGCCCGATAACATCAGGCGCGCCGAGCTGATCGAAGATGATCGTCCCTACGCCGCGCTGCTGTTTGCCGGTATGTCGATTTTCTCGGATGACCAACACGAAGGTTGGCGCGGCACCAGCGGCTTGCATCTCGATGTGGGCATCGTGGGGCCGGCAGCAGGTGGGGAAAGGATCCAGCGCAGGGTCCACGAGATCACCAACAGCGACGAGCCTCGTGGCTGGGACAACCAACTGCGCAATGAACCCTTCGTCAACCTGGGGTACCAGCACCGCTGGTGGTTGCAACAGCGCCTTGGCTGGCTGGAGTTCGAATACGGCCCGAGCGCGGGGTTTGCGCTGGGCAATCTCTATACCTATGGCTCTGCCGGGTTTGGGCTGCGCATCGGCCAGCGATTGGAGCGTAGTTTCAGTATCCCGGCCGTGGCGCCCGCGCAAAGCGGCAGCATGTTTTTCGACCAGGGCGGTGGGTTTGCCTGGAGCCTGTTCGCCAACGTTGAAGGTCGCTACATGGCTCAGAACATGTTGCTCGAGGGCAACACCTTCAAGGACAGCCATTCGGTGGACCCCAACGAGTGGGTTGGCGATGCAAAAGCGGGGGTTGCGCTGACGTGGAACAGCTGGCAGGTGGCGTTCGCCAGTGTCTGGCGGACTCATGAATTCGTCGGCCAAAACGATCATGATCAATTCGGTTCACTGACGATTTCGGCCTGGTTCTGATTGGTTACCAGTCTGTAACCCTCGAAATAGACGGGTCAGTCGATAAATAGCAACAAGATTTTAGATGAAACAGAATGTTTCACAGGCAGTCCCTTTGAATACCCAGACGAAACGAGCGGGCATCCCAAGCCGGTAGAAATCGGTCGGTTGTCCCTGCGTTCCGCCAAGTCTGGTGAGTGCATGGCCAGTTCGGTCTGCACATCACGTCAAAGGACTCCGCATGAAAGACAACCGTACCCGTGGCCTGACTCGTCGACAGCTGCTTTTCTCATCCGTGACCGGCCTTGCCGTTGGCGCCGCAGCGACCGCCAAGGCCACCACCCTGACCGGCATCCCACCCTGGCAGCCCTTCGATCAGAATGGCCCCATGCACTACGACTCGCCCGGCTGGCGGTTCTTCACAGAGAACGAGGTGAGAGAGGTGACGGCCATCGTCGATCGGCTGATTCCGGCCGATGACTTGAGTGTCAGTGGCAGCGACGCGGGTTGCGTGGTGTTCATGGATCGTCAGCTGGCGAGCAACTACGGCGATGCGAGCCGTCTTTACATGGCCGGGCCTTTCCAGGAAGGCACGCCGGAGCAGGGCGACCAGTCCCGTTTCACCCCGCGCGAGCGGATGCGTCTGGGCCTCACCGGGCTCGACAAGCTATGCCAGTCGCGTCATCAGCAGCCGTTCAGCGCCCTGACCCCCGAGCAGCAGGACGGGTTGCTCGCAGAACTGGAAAAGGGCGGTGTCCCGTTGGAGGGCATGGACTCGAAACTGTTCTTCGAGCAGGTATTGGGCAACACCATGGAAGGGTTTTTCGGCGATCCCATCTATGGCGGCAACCGCGACATGGTGTCCTGGAAAATGGTCGGCTTTCCCGGCGCGCGGTATGACTATCGCCGCTACATCGCATTGCACAACCAGAAGCTGGACCTGGTGCCGTTATCGATCATCGGCGGCGACTCCTGGAATGCGAGGGCGTCGAAATGATCAAGAAGCTTCCTGCTACAGACGTTGTGGTCATCGGGCTGGGCTGGGCCGGGTCGATCATCGCCAATGAGCTGGCCGACGAGGGGCTTGATGTCATCGCCCTCGAACGTGGCCCCTGGCGCGATACCGCGCGTGATTTCAACATCGCCTCGGTGACCGACGAATTGCGCTACCTGCGCCGTCAGGAACTGATGCTGCGGCCTATGCAGAACGCCGTGACGGTACGCAACAACCCGACGCAGATAGCTCTGCCGATGCGCGAATGGGGCTCCTTCCACCCTGGCAACGGTGTGGGCGGGGCGGGTAACCACTGGGCCGGGATCACCTTTCGCTTCCAGCCCAATGAGTTTCGCCTCAAGAGCCACCTGACCGAGCGCTACGGCGCCGACGCCATTCCCGAAGAGCTCACCCTGCAGGATTGGGGCACCGACTGGTCCGAGATGGAGCCGCACTACAGTGCCTTTGAGCGCCTGGCTGGTACTTCGGGCAAGGCGGGCAACCTCAATGGCAAGATCCAGGAAGGCGGTAACCCCTTCGAAGGCAGTCGTTCGATCGAATACCCGACGCCGCCGCTTGATCAGCCCTACGGCCCGACCCTGTTTGCGAATACGGTGCGCGAGCTGGGTTATCGTCCGTTTCCGGTGCCGTCCTCGCTGGCTTCCCAGGCGTATACCAACCAGTTGGGCGTCACCATGGGGCCCTGCACCTTTTGCGGGTTCTGCACCAACTACGGCTGCGCCAATTACTCCAAGGCCAGCCCACTGGTGAACGTGCTGCCAGCCCTGATGCGCAAGCCTAACTTCACCGCGGTCACCCACGCCGAGGTGTTGCGCGTCACCCTCGATTCCACCGGCAAGCGCGCCACCGGCGTCGTGTATGTCGACACCTCGGGCAACCAGTACGAGCAGCCGGCGGACCTGGTGATCGTCAGCGCCTTCACGTTCGAGAACGTGCGGCTGATGCTGCTCTCTGGCGTCGGCAAACCCTATGACCCGGTCACCAATACCGGCACCACCGGGCGCAACTACGCCTACCAGACGGCCAATAGCGTGCAGCTGTTCTTCGATGACAAGAACTTCAACCCGTTCATCGGCGCTGGCGCCGTGGGCATGGGCATCGACGAATTCAACAACGACAACTACGACCACTCGGGGCTCGGCTTCTTCGGCGGCGGCAGCATCCGCGTGACGCCGGTTGGCGCGTCGCCGATAGGCACTCGGCCCGTCCCGCCCGGTACGCCGCGCTGGGGCTCGAAATGGAAGCAGGCCACGGTGGACAACTACCTCAGCACCATGTCCATCGGGTGCGAGGCGAGCAGCTACAGCACCCGCACCAATTACCTGTCGCTGGACCCGACCTACAAAGATCCGCACGGCAGACCATTGCTGCGCATCACCTTCGATTTCTCGGAGAATGACCGCAAGATGTCGCGCTTTTCCATCGAAAAGCTCGCTGAGATCGCCGCGCCGATGAACCCGCGGCAGGTGGTCAAAACCTACCAGGACGGCCACTGGAACAGTGGTCCGTACCAGTCCTCCCATGTGGTCGGTGGCTTCGTCATGGGCGCCGATCCTTCCACCAGCTCGGTCAACAAGCACCTGCAGGTCTGGGATGTGCCGAACCTGTTCGTCGTCGGTGCCAGCGCCTTTCCGCAAAATCCGGGTTACAACCCGACCGGGACCGTGGGTGCGCTGGCGTTCAAGGCAGCCGATGCGATCCGCCGCCTGTACCTGAAGAACCCAGGGGAGATGATTTCCGTATGAAAACGTTTCCCTCTCTCTGTGTCGGCGCGCTCGGCCTCATGGCTGGCATCGCCCACGCTGCCGATGGCAGCGACTCCTATGATCTGGTTGCCCGCGGCCGCTACCTCGCCGAGCTGGGCGACTGCACCGCCTGCCACACTTTGCCGGGTAAGGCGCCGTACTCCGGCGGTGTCGCCATCGAGACACCATTCGGCAACGTTCTTGGAGCCAACATCACGCCGGATGCGGAAACCGGCATCGGCGCCTGGTCGTTCGAGGACTTCCAGAACACCATGTCCAACGGTCATGCGCGTGGCGGCAAGCGCCTCTATGCGGCCATGCCCTATACCGCCTATACCAAGGTGACACGCGAGGATAACCGTGCACTGTGGGCGTATCTGAACTCGCTCGAGCCGGTCAAGCACGAGGTCGAAACCAACCAGTTGCCGTTCCCGTTCAACATTCGCACGAGCCTGATCGCCTGGAATTGGATGGCCTTCGATGAAGGCGAATATCAGCCGGATCCGGAACAGTCCGAACAGTGGAATCGGGGCGCTTATCTGGTACAGGGGTTGGGACATTGTGGCAGTTGCCACACACCCAAGAGCCTGATCGGCGGCGACAAGGACGACGAGTTCCTCACCGGTAGCAACTTGCAAAGCTGGATGGCGCCCGATATCACGGGCAACAGCCATACCGGGATCGGGCGCTGGAGCGAGGCGGAAATCGTCAGCTATTTGAAAACCGGCGCCAACCGTTTCGATATGGCGTCAGGGCCCATGGCTGAGGCGGTGGAGCATTCCACCCAGCACTGGAAGGATGCGGATCTTTCCGCCGTTGCGGTGTATCTCAAGAGTCTTGGTGATGGAGAACAGGAGTCGCCAACGCCCCTGGCGGCAGATAGCGCGAACATGCGCACCGGCGCGCTTATCTACGAAGATCAGTGCTCGGCCTGCCACACGCCGGATGGAGAGGGCATCACCAACCTCTTCCCACGGCTTGCGCAGGCGCCGCTGGTCAACAGTAGCGATGCAACCTCGCTGATTCGCGTGGTGCTGGCGGGCAGCCGTGCCGGGGCAACCGATGCGGCGCCGACGGCACCGGCCATGCCGTCGTTCGCCTGGAACATGTCTGATCAGCACATTGCCGATGTGTTGACCTACGTGCGCAACAGTTGGGGCAACGCAGCGGCGGCGGTATCCGCTGACGACGTTAAAGGATTGCGTGAGGACCTGAAGCCCTGAGGGAAGCGGAGAGGCGGCGCTCGCTGCCTCCGCGGTTGGCTTACTTCTTAACCCAGCTCCCGTTCAGCTGGATGATCTGGCCGGACGGGGTTTTCTCCAGCGCTTTCTTGCCGGCAATAGCCTCGACGTCGCTGACGCTGATGCCGTTCTTCTGTGCCAGGCGATGGTATTCGGCACGCCGCGCCTGGTTGATCTGGCTGGCGATTTCTTCGGCCTGTCCTGTGCTTTGCACCACACCCAGATAGCCGTCCGGCTTCTCACCGAGCTGGCCGCTGGCCTTGGCCTGGCCGAGCGCGGACATGGCTTCGTTGAGCGACATCGCAGAGGCGGGCAGCGCCAGGCAGAGCGCCATGAGCAGGGTTCCGAGTTTCAAATAGCTTTTCATGTGAGTCCTCAGAATAGGCCGCTGTCTTCGTTGATGATCGAGTCGAGCTGCTTGTCGACCTTGATGTAGATCTCGTGCTCGATTTTCACGTTGAGGTTGATGTTGATCGGCTCGTTGGGCACGGCCAGTTCAACCCGTGGTGTACAGGCACTGGCAAGCAGGGCCAGCGCCAGAATGCTGATGGGGTGGCACAACCGCATGACGGTGTTCTCCTGGTCGAAGTCGCCGCTACAGTGCCTCATCTGAGGCGCTCCTGCACGCGCCGTTGAATGGTTTCGCTGACGCGGTCAGACAATTGGAGGCTGGTTAGCAGGGCGGGAATATCTTCCTCGAGGTTGATCGAAAAATTGATAGGGCGGCCGCCCTCCAGCGCGGGATTGCGCCCGTGCAGCTTGAGGCCCAGATCCAGCGTGCCGTCGGCAGCATAGTGCACGTTGCTGGCGAGCAGGTCGTAGTGGAAGTCATCCAGTGCCTCGGTCACCAGGCGCATGGCCGGGTTGGCCTGGCCCAGCGCCTGGATTTTAGGCGAGCGGAATTGCAGCGCGCCGCCGGGTTCGCGTGCCTGCAGCGAGCCCTGTTCGATGCTGATTCCGGCTTCGCTGCGCTGCAATTCCAGCTCGCCATCGATCACGCCGGTGCCGGAGAGCCCTTCGGCGGGGTAGGCGTCGAGCAGCAAGGGCAGTTGCAGGCCACGCAGGTGAGCCTTCAACTGCTGGGTGTTCGCCGACAGATCGACTTTTCCAGCGTCTACCCAGAGTCGGCCGCCCAGCAGGTGTACTTCGGCGGTTCTCCAGCTTAGGCGGCCCTGATCAATGCGATTGATGTCGCCCGTATATTGGCCGTTGAACTGCAACGGACCGAAGGTGAAACCGGGATTGGCTTGTCGCAGCGTCAGTTCCGGTATCTCAAGTTGCAGCTGGTTTTTGCGCAGCGTGGCCGACAGATTCGCGTCCAGCCCGCTCAACTCAGTGCGGTCGTAGATGCCGCCGAGTCCCTTGGCGGTTAGCGTCGCGGTCACCTCGGAAGGACCGTTCGCCGGTAGATCGAGTTGACCCTGCCCTTGCAGCCGTCCGGTGTTCAGTTCTAGCAATTGTGGCCAATCGGCGAGCGTGGCGGCCAACGGATTGCCCGCGCGAAGAAACGTTTCCGGGAGGCTCGCGTGCAGGCGGGTCGCGCCTCTGGACCAGTTGTGATCGAGCTTCACGGGCAGGGTGAGCCCGGCGTCGTTGTGCAGCGGCCCGTCGAGCGAGAGCCGTTCGCGGTCGGCATCGAGTTTGCCGCTCCAGCGCCAGCCTCGTGGCTGCAATGTCGGTTGCCTGAGCTCGGCGATTGTCATCGCGGCCTGGCCGTTGACCTGGAGCTTCTGCAACTGGCGATCGGCAAAGTTCGCCTCGATATCCATGCCGGAAAAATTCAGCCGTAGCGCATTCGCCAGCAGGTCGGTGCCGCTGCTCAAATGGTCCAGTGTGATCTGCGAATCGTTGTCGAGTTGGATGGCGGCGTCTTTCAAGGAGGCGCGGCCATGCAGTCGCAGGTCGGCGGCCAGGCCTTTAAGGCGGGCATCTGGGAACAAGAGCTCAGGGCTTTGCAGGCGTAGACGGGTCTGTTCCAGCGATAGCGCGTAGGGCGCACTGGTCTCGAGGACAATTTGGCTGTCGAGCGTGAGCGGTGTAGGGCCGCTGGCGGCGAAATGCACCTGCAAAGGCAGCCGCGATGCCGATTGGCCCGCGACCGTCGGCGTGATTTTCAGGTTGGCAGCGTCGGGTCTTAGCTGTGCCGGGAGTTTGGAGACCAGCGCCGCCGCCGGTCGCAGCTGCAGGTCGGTTACAAGCTCGGTGGGTATCCATGTGCCGCCATCGACTTGGGTGGCCAGGTCCAGCTGCCCCTGCAACTGGCCTATGCCTACCACTGGCCAGGGCGCCGGCAGGTTCGCCGAGAGGCGAAACTCGCCGTCCAGCGTTTCCCATGCGCCGGCCAGGTCGCCGGTATTCAGGTGCAGCGCCCAACCGGCACCGATGCGCATCTGCTCCGGCAACTCGGGGAGCGCTGGCGGTTCGTAGTCCAGCCAGTCGCCGAGCCATTCGAGCAGCCACGGTGCTTCCGGTAGTTCACTCAAGGCCAGCGCGCCGCGCCACAGTGTCGAGTCGGCGCCCGGCGTCAGTTGGTTCTGCATGGAAAGGCGCTGCTTGCCGTCCAGCAGCAGTCGCAGGTTCAAGTGTGTTTCGTTGTTCCGATCATAGGCGTCCAGCGTCGCCGTCAGACGATGCGCATGGTGTGCAAGCTGCAGGCTTAGCGTGGCCGGCAGCGGTTTCTCGCCCGCGTGCTGCCAGCTCATTTCACCCTGTTCTTGGCAGACGCCGCTCGCGCAGGGCAAGGCCAGGGCGAGCGAAACAATATGTCCGTTATGGGGCACCCAGTCTGCCCAGCGTTCCAGTTCCTGGCGATCAGGCAAGGCCAGCCGTTGCGCGCTGTCGTCCGCGGCGGCTGGCGGTTGCCATTGAACCTCGAGGCGATCGATGTCCAGCGAACGAAGGCGTAGCGGCCACCCACTTTCGATGCCGAGCCGCAAGGTGTCGGCCGTCAGTGAGAGCCGTTCGTCGCTCGGCGTGTGCCGAACCACGACAAGTTGTCGCACCTCGAGGTGATTGTCGGTCAACCGCAGCCCACTGACGTCGAACGTGACGATACCGAGCTCGCGCTTGAGTTGGTTCCAGCGAATGCCACCGTAGACCCCGATGCCCAGGACGAGCAGGACCAGACCCGTGACCGCCAAGATCAGGACTTTCCGCCGCTTTGCCATGCATCTTCTCGTTGTCTTCGACGGTTAAGCATACCCCGTCGGTTGGGGCGAACGACCGTGCGCGGGACTGGCGTGTCCGGCGACACGTCGTTGCAGATAAAGTTCCAAGTTTTGCCGCGTCGAGTTACGCAGAGGCGCTTGGGACGGCCTTTTACGCCTGCTGCGCCAAACTTGTGCACATTCGTCGGAAAGGCTTGTCAAGCGCTTATGACAAACTGTCGCAAATGGGTCTGGCTCATAGATCGATATTAACTAGCTGAAAAATAAGGAAATTTTTCATTGGTGAAAAAAACGTCAGTTTAACCGCAGGCCGCTAACCATAGGCGCTGGCGAAATGTGTAACCTGTTTGTCCACCGAGTTATCCACAGCTTCTGTGGATTATTTTTTTATGTGAATCGGTTCGCTTTTTTTAGTTTTTTGCAAGACTTTAACTCTGTGAAAAAAGGAGTAGAGTGCGCGCCCTTGTTCCCCCGAAGCTCTCGGTGACCATGAGAACGCGTCCTCTCGCTTCGACTATAGTCGACAGCACATCAACTTCTCCGCGCCTGCCATTGCGCATGGCGCTGTGGCTGCTGGACAGCCAGCGTCTAGGACAGACCAAGAGTGTCAAACGAATCGCCGGCCGGATGCTCAAGCAGCCGGCACTGGAAGGCGTGGTCGAAGCGCAGAGCCGTCTGGGACGGCTGCTTTGCACGGACTGCGACAGCCAGCGTGATCGGCGTATCGGATTCGAGTTGCTGCGCCAGGCCGCCCGTGCTGGCGACTGCCAGGCGCAACTGGAACTAGGGCAGCTGTACTGCCAGCCCCAATATCGCGAGCTGGGCAAGGCCAGGCACTGGCTTGAACAGGCCGCTGCGAAAGGCTCTGCCGAGGCGTCTCGTATCCTGCAGCGGATCCTTGCCAAGCGCTAGAGCGGCCTGGGTACAGCGTTTGGCCTGACCGACAGGCGTCGGCTGGCTATACTGCCCGGCAATTCAGCCGGAGCCCTCCATGCCGCTCGACCCCAACTATCTGCTCGCCGGGCTTGGTTCCCTCTGTGTGCTGCTGACCGCCGTTGCGGTCTTCCTTTCGCAGCGCCTGTCTCAGCGCCAATCCGAGCTGGCCTTGCTCGATGAGCGGCTCAGCCAGGCAACGTTGGCGCAGGAGGGCTTGAGCGCGCAGCTCGAGACAAGCCGTCTTGCCCATGCCGACCTCAGCGAGTCCCGCTCAGCGCTACAGGCTGAGCTGGCCGCCCTGCGGCGTGAGACCGAGTGGCTCCAGACGCAGCGCCTGGAAAACCGCGACACGCTTAATGATCTCGAGGCCGAGCGCGATGCGCAGCAATCCGAGCTGCGTGCGCTGAGCGCCGCTCACGCTGCGGTCACTGCCGAACTCAATGAACAGCAAAAGACCCACGAACAGCGCCTGGAAGATCTCCAGGGGGCTCGGGACGAACTGCGTGCACAGTTCGCCGAACTGGCCGGCAAGATTTTCGAGGAACGGGAACAGCGCTTCGCCGAGGCCAGCCATGAGCGGCTCGGGCAGCTGCTCGACCCTCTGAAGGAGCGCATCCAGTCGTTCGAAAAGCGTGTCGAGGAAAGCTACCAACACGAGGCGCGCGAGCGTTTCTCGCTGGCCAAGGAGCTGGAGCGGCTGCAACAGCTCAATCAGCGTCTGGGCGATGAGGCGACCAACCTGACGCGCGCCCTGCAGGGGCAGAAGACCCAGGGCAACTGGGGCGAGCTGATCCTCGAGCGGGTGCTGGAACATGCCGGGCTCGAAAAGGGCCGCGAATACCACACCCAAGTCAGCCTAAAGAGCCCGGACGGCGAGCGCTTCCAGCCTGACGTGCTGATTCAGCTGCCTGGCGACAAACAGGTGGTGGTAGACGCCAAGGTCAGCCTCACCGCCTATCAGGCGTTGACCTGCGCGGAGGATGACGCCAGTCGTGCGTTAGCGCTCAAGCAGCATGTTCTGTCGCTGCGCAATCATCTGAAAGGCTTGTCGCTCAAGGACTATCAGCGTCTCGAGGGGCTGCAGAGCCTGGATTTCGTGCTGCTCTTCGTCCCGATCGAAGCCGCCTTCGCTGCGGCGCTACAGGGCGATCCCGACTTGTTCCAGGAGGCCTACAGCAAGCACATCGTCATCGTCAGCCCGACCACCTTGCTCGCCACCTTGCGAGTGATCGACAGCCTGTGGCGGCAGGAGCGGCAAAGCCAGAACGCCCGGGAGATCGCCGAGCGGGCTGGCGCGCTGTACGACAAGTTCGCTGCATTCATCCAGGACCTGGACGAGATCGGCAATCGCCTGCAGCAGCTGGACAAGGCGTATATCGGCGCGCGCAACAAGCTCACTGATGGGCGCGGCAATCTGGTGGGCCGTGCCGAGCAGTTGAAACTCCTGGGTGCCCGCGCCAGCAAGCGCTTGCCAACCGACTGGCTCGAGCGTGCTGGGGCCGAGACGCCGCTCGAAGCCGAGGACTAGCACCCGCACGCTTCACGCTTGCCTGCTCAGTGCAGCGGGACGTGGCGGCTCATCAGCGCACGCAAGGCCGCCGGCTTGACCGGTTTGGCAAGAAAATCCAGCCCCGTCGCGTGGATGGCGGCAATCAGTTCCGGGCGTCCGTCGGCGCTGATCACCACGCCGGGCACTGGCTCACCGAGACGTGTGCGCAGCCAGGCCATCAGCTGCGAACCGGTTTCGCCATGGTCCAGGTGGTAATCGACCAGCACCAGCTGTGGCCGAACATCTTCCTTCAGCAATGCCTCGCATTCGGCTCGGTTGCTGGCGGTCCAGACCTGGCAGCCCCAGCGCGACAGCAGGCTGTGCATGCCGACCAGAATGCTGTCTTCGTTATCGATGCACAGCACCTGAATGCCGGTTAGCGCGGTCTGCTGCGCCTCAGCGTTGCCATTGGCGCTGACCGGCCGGATCGCCTGGCTGGCGATCGGCACCGTCACACTGAACACGCTGCCCCGTCCTGGCCAGGAGCGAACCGACAACGGATGGTTGAGCACCTGGCAGAAGCCGTCTGCGATCGCCAGCCCCAGCCCCAAACCTTTCTCGGCACGGGTTTGATGGCTGTCCAATCGTTTGAACTCCTCGAAGATCACCTGCAGTTTGTCTTCGGCGATGCCGGGGCCGCGATCCCAGACCTCAAGGCGCAGAAAGGCACCTTGACGGCGCGCGCCCAGTACCACGCGGCCTTTGGCGTAGCGGAAGGCGTTGGTCAGGAAATTCTGCAGCACACGGCGCAGCAGGCGGATATCGCTGTCGACGCGCAGCCGGCTGCCATGCACTTTGAAGTCGACGCCCTGTTCAGCGGCCAGCATGGTGAACTCGGTGCTCAGCGTGTCGAACAGCGTTGCCAGCGGGAAGGGGTTGCGATCCGGGGTGATGCGACCGTTCTCCAGTCGTGAGATATCCAGCAGATCGGAGATCAGGTCTTCGGCCGAGCGCAACGAACTGTCCAGGTGACGGACCAGATCCCGCGCCTCGCTCGGCAGGGCGTCATGCTGGTGCGACAAGGCGGCTGAGAACAGCCTGGCGGCGTTCAATGGCTGCATCAGATCATGGCTGACCGCCGCCAGAAAGCGCGTCTTCGACTGGTTGGCAGCCTCGGCGGTGCTCTTGGCTGCGGTCAGCGCCTTGTTCAGCTTCGACAATTCCTGGGTCCGTTCGCTGACGCGCTGCTCCAGACCTTCGTTGGCTTCCTTGAGGGCGCGTTCGGCCTCGCGGAAGGCCGTGATGTCGCTGAAGCTCATGACGAAGCCGCCACCGGGCATCGGGTTGCCGATCAATTCGACCACGCGACCGTTGGGTAGCGTCCGTTCGGAGGTGTGTGCACGGCCCTGGCGCATCCAGTACAGCCGCTTGGCCACATGGGTGTCCGGATCACCGGGACCACAGAGGCCGCGCTCAGCGTTGTAGCGGATGATGTCGGCGATCGGTCGACCGATGTAAACCAGCCCGTCCGGGTACTCGAACAGATCCAGATACCGGTGGTTCCAGGCCACCAGCTGCAGCGACTGATCGACGACGCTGATGCCCTGGGTGATGTTTTCGATTGCGCCCTGCAGCAATGCGCGGTTGAACTGCAGCACTTCGGACGCTTCGCCGACGATGCGCACCACGTCGTCGACCTGCATATCACGTCCTTCCAGGGCGGCCTTGACTACCGCGCGGGTCGATGAAGCGCCTAAAACACCGGCGAGCAGGCGCTCGGTGTGGGCAATCCATTGGCCGTCGGCCTGCTGCTTGGGTGAATAGTCATGCCCTTGACGCCGGGCGAAGCGCTGGAAGCTGAGCCCCGCGCGCTCGGCACCGACGAAGCGCGAGGCCAGCGACAGCAGATCCTCGACTTGTACGGCCAGCAGCCGGCGGGCATTGGGTGTGGCATGGATTTCCTGGCCGATGAAGCGGCTGGCTTGCCAATGCTCGGCGACGCGGGTCTGCGACAGAATCGAGACCCAGAAAAACAGCGTTGCATTGCCTACCAACGATAGCGTGACGCCCAGCGTCAGCGCGCTGGTGTTGAATGGCAGTTCGGTGGTGTACATCCATTGCAGACCGGGAAACATCTCCAACGGCCAGCCAAGCAGCGGCAGAATCAGCGTATAGACCCAGATCAACGCGCCGGCGGCGAGGCCGGCAAACACGCCGCGCCGGTTGGCCTGCTTCCAGTACAACGCGCCGACCATCGCCGGGGCCAGCTGGGTCAGCGCGGCAAAGGCGATCTGGCCGATGGTGGCCAGGCTGGCGCTGGAGCCGAGCAGGCGGTAGCTGACATAGGCCAGCAGCAGGATGGCGACGATACTGATGCGGCGCACCGAGAGCATCCAGTGGCGGAACACCTCGAAGGGTTGCTCGGCCTCCTTGCGGCGCAGCAGCCAGGGCAGCAGCATGTCGTTAGACACCATGGTCGACAGGGCCACGCTGGCAACAATGACCATCCCGGTGGCCGCCGAGGCGCCGCCGATGAAGGCCAGCATCGCCAGCGCCGGGTGCGCTTCGGCCAACGGCAGGCTGATCACGAAGGAGTCGGGCGTGACGCCGCTCGGCAGCAGCATCTGCCCGGCCAGCGCGATCGGGATGACGAACACCGCCGCGAGCAACAAATACAGCGGGAACACCCAGCGCGCCAGCCGGAAGTCGCGCGGCTCGATGTTCTCCACCACGGTCACGTGGAACTGCCGCGGCAGGCAGACGATGGCCATCAGCGCCACGGTGGTTTGCACCAGCATCGATGGCCAGTTCACCGTTTCTTCCCAGTAGCCGGTCAGCTCGGAGGAATCGTAGGCCTGGTTGAACAGGTCGCCGAAGCCGTCATACAGGCCGAACGTGACGAAGACGCCGACCGCGATGAAGGCGAACAGCTTGACCAGCGACTCGAAAGCGATCGCCAGTACCATGCCGCGGTGATGCTCGGTGACATCCAGGTTGCGCGTGCCGAACAGCACGGTGAACAACGCCAATACAATGGAGACGATCAGGGCCGTGTCCCGCGTTCCGGATCCGGCGGCCGCCTCGCCGTGATTGCCAATCAGCAGGTTCACGCCCAGTACGATGCCCTTGAGCTGCAAGGCGATGTAGGGCAGCACGCCGACCAGGCAGATCAAGGTGATGATCACCGCCAGCAACTGCGACTTGCCGTAGCGGGCTGCAATGAAGTCAGCAATGGAGGTGATGTTCTCCTGCTTGCTGATCATGATGGTCTTCTGAATCACCTGTGGCGCCAGCAGCATTAGCAGGATCGGCCCGAGGTAAATCGGCAGGAAGGACCAGAGTTGCTCGGCGGCCTGGCCGACGGACCCAAAGAAGGTCCAGCTGGTGCAATAGACCGCCAGCGACAGGCTGTAGACCCAGGCGCGCACACGTGGCGACATCGGCTCGCTGTTGCGATCACCATAGAAAGCGATGGCAAACAGTACGGCCATATAAGCAAAGGCGACCAGCGCGATCAGCCCACCGGACAACGACATTTGAACTCCATACAACACATAGAAAGCGGACTTCAGCTTTGGCCATGGCTGCGCAATGGCTGAACGTGCCGGCCAGGCAGTGCTCGCGTAAGCCGGTATGGTGGCCCGAGCGTGCCGTTTATGCGACCGGCATACCGTTCAGGCCGCCGCTCAGGCTCGGCGGGCTCCGCTATCCGGAGGCTGCCGCCTATTGGTAGATGACGTTGCAAAGTTTCGCAGTAAAAGGCCTGCGCGTGTTACGGCTGCGACCATGGTCGCATGAGGTGGGTCGCTGCGGGCGGCACGGGTGAAAGCGCCGCGCTAGACGGTTGCCTGGCAGGCTTGGCCGTTCGTGCAGGATGGCAGGTTCGGTGTCGATCGTATGAATGGTCAAGGCCAGGCGCTTCTCGAGGTGAGCAGGGTCACACAGGCGGAGCAGTCGCGGGGCACTTCCCGCCTGCGCAATGATCACAACAGCGACCCAGCCCTATCTGGAGGATATTCGATGTTCACGCCGTGCCCGGTCACTTTGCACAGAGGCGCCTTGCGCCTGGAGCCGCTTGCAGAAGCCGACATTCCGACCCTGGTGGAGCTGGCCGAGCGCAACCGCGACGAGCTGATCTACCTCAGCGGGCCCCTGCGCCCCGACTGGTATCGCTTTGCGCTCAACGAGCAACGCGATGGTCACGCGGTGGTTTTTACCTTGCGCATGGCTGATCGCATCGTCGGGACCACGCGCTTCGCCGATTTCAATCCCGCGCTACCGGCCGCTGAGCTCGGCTGGACCTGGTTGGACCAGGCCGAGCACGGCAGCGGCCTGAACACCTCGATCAAGTATCTGTTGCTCAGGCACGCCTTCGAGGAATGGCAACTGGTGCGCCTGCAGCTGAAGACCGCTGCCTGCAATCTGCGCTCGCAACGCGCTATCGAAAAACTCGGCGCTCAACGTGAAGGGCTGCTGCGTAATCATCGCCGCCTCGCGGATGGGCGGTTGGACGACACCGTCCTCTACAGCATTACCGACCGTGAATGGCCAGCCGTCAAAGACACATTGGAGGCGCGGGCGAACACATGACTATCGGGCTGCGTCGGGTGCGTGATCACGACCCTGTGCACAGCCGTGGTCGACCTGGGACGGACGCCTGAGGCCCCGACGAGTGCAGCGCTCACCCAAGCGGGGTCCCGTCGCTGTCGGGGCCAACATAAGGTAATGTCTGTCGTTTCCACGGGCGGATCGTCCCGCGGTCATGAATCCGTCTTCATATTGTTCTACGCGCCGGCCGCCATGGCGGTGTGTAGCGCTTCATCGTCTGCGGTGCACACCTAAGGAGCCTTGATGTCCCGCTTGCAGGAGTTCTTGCACGGTTGCCGCGATATCCTTCCGCTGATCGTCGGCGCGATTCCATTCGGCATCATCTTCGGCACGCTCTCGATCGGCGCCGGGCTGTCCACCTGGCAGGCTATCGGCATGTCGGCGCTGGTGTTCGCCGGCTCCGCTCAATTCATTGCCGTCACCTTGATCACCGGTGGCGTTGGCGCCGCCGTGATATTGCTGACAACCTTTGTGGTCAACCTGCGCCATGCACTCTACAGCGCGGCGTTGCAGCCGTTCGTGCGGCATCTGTCGAGCCGCTGGCGGGTGCCGCTGGCCTTCTGGCTGACGGATGAAGCTTTCGCTGTCATCCAGCATCGCTATGCCCGCAATGACGCGTCGCCGTACAAACACTGGTTCTTCCTCGGGGCGGCATTGACCATGTACCTGAGCTGGCAGCTAGCGACACTGGCGGGCATCGCCTTCGGCCAGGCGGTACCGAATATCGCCAGCTGGGGCCTGGATTTCGCCATGATCGCGACCTTCGTTGGCATTGCCGTGCCGATGATGCGCACCCGCCCGCAGGTGGCTTCGGCGTTGGTGGCCGCGGTGGTGGCGTTGTTGACCTGGGAGCTGCCGTACAAGCTGGGCCTGATCGCCGCGGCGCTGGCCGGCATCGTCGTCGGCGTCTGGCTCGAACAGCGGGCCGAGCGTCGGCGGGAGGAGGCGAACCCATGCAAACCTGGCTGCTGATTCTGGGCATGCTGGCGATCACCTTCGTGATTCGTTACAGCTTCTTCGCCTGGCCCGATTTGCGTTTTCCCCGGCTGGTGGAGCAGGGGCTGCATTACGTGCCGGTTGCCGTGCTGACCGCCATCGTGGTGCCGGGCATGCTGATGCCGGCCGGCGAATGGGCGCTGAACTGGGATAACGCTTATCTGCTTGCGGGCATACTCGCGATCGTCGTTGCGGCGGTTACGCGCAATCTGCTGGCGACCATCGCCGGCGGCTTGCTGTGCTTCTTCCTATTGCGCTGGGGGCTTGGTCAGTTGCCGTTGTGATCAGGCGCCCAGGCTGCCGTGCTGGCAACGGCCTGATATTCCCTGGCGCCGTTCGCCATGCTCCAATCGTTGACGTCTTTTCCACGGAACCGGATCGATGACCGCTCCACATTCGCAGTTCACCCTTTTCGGCAAGCGGCGCTTCCTGCCGTTCTTCCTGACCCAGCTGTCGGGCGCCTTCAACGACAACCTGTTCAAGCAGGCATTGATCCTGGCGATCCTTTACAAGATCGGCTCGAATGCCGATGCCAGCCTGCTGATCAACCTGTGCGCGCTGTTGTTCATCCTGCCGTTCTTTCTGTTCTCCGCATTTGGCGGGCAGTTGGGCGAGAAATATCCCAAAGAGCGGCTGATCCGTGCCATCAAGGCCGGCGAAATTTTCATCATGCTTGCCGGTGGGGCGGGTATGTTGCTGGGCAACCTGCCACTGCTGCTGGCCGTGCTGTTCTGCATGGGCACCCAGTCGGCGCTGTTCGGTCCGGTCAAATATTCGGTACTGCCCAAGCTGCTCGAAGATCACGAGCTGGTCGGCGGCAACGCGCTGGTGGAAATGGGGACCTTTCTGGCGATTCTCGCTGGGACCATCACCGCCGGAGTGATGATGGCCAGTGAGGGCTATGCCCAGCTGATCGCGGTCAGCGTGGTGCTGGTGGCCGTCGCCGGCTATCTCGCCAGCCGTGGAGTGCCCGCAACGGGCGCCTCGTTACCCTCCCTGCAGATGGACTGGAACCTGTTGTGCCAGACCGGCGCCATCTTGCGCATGGGGTTGGGGCAGCGTCTCTCGGTGTCTCGCTCGCTGATCGGTAACTCGTGGTTCTGGTTTCTCGGTGCGACCTACCTGACCCAGATTCCGGCCTATTCGAAAGATTTGCTGCATGGCGATGAAACCGTCGTCACGCTGATTCTGACCGTCTTTTCGGTGGGTATCGCGCTCGGCTCGCTGCTCTGCGAGCGCCTCTCCGGGCACAAGGTGGAAATCGGGCTGGTGCCGTTCGGCTCCTTCGGCCTGACGCTGTTCGGCCTATTGCTGTGGTGGAATTCCGGTGGCTTCCCGCAGGGCGCGATGCCGCATGACTGGCTGGAATTGCTGGGGTTCGGGCAGGCCTGGTGGATCCTCGGATCGGTGCTGGGGATCGGTGTGTTCGGTGGGTTCTACATCGTGCCGCTGTATGCCTTGATTCAGTCACGCACTGCCGAGCAGGAGCGGGCGCGGGTGGTTGCGGCGAACAATATTCTCAATGCGTTGTTCATGGTCACGTCGGCCTTGGTGGCTATCCTGCTGCTGACTGTCGCCGGGCTGTCGATTCCGCAGCTGTTCCTCGTCGTATCGCTGATGAACGTGGCCGTCGGCGCCTATATCTTCAGCATCGTGCCGGAATTCAGCATGCGCTTTCTGGTTTGGCTGCTCGGCCACTCCATGTATCGCGTGCGTCAGCAGGGGCTCGACGCGATACCTGAGGAAGGCCCGGCGGTGCTGGTCTGCAACCATGTGTCCTTCGTCGATGCGCTGCTGATCGCCGGAGCAGTACGCCGGCCGGTGCGCTTCGTCATGTACTACCAGATCTTCCGAATCCCGGTGCTGAATTTCATCTTCCGTACCGCGGGTGCGGTGCCTATCGCCGCTCGGCACGAGGATGAAACCATTTACACCGAGGCCTTCGAGCGCATCAGCCACTACCTGCGCAATGGCGAACTGGTTTGCATCTTTCCGGAAGGCAAGCTCACCACCGATGGCGAGATCAACGAATTCAAGGCCGGGGTGGAGCGCATTCTTGAGGCGAATCCGGTGCCGGTGGTGCCCATGGCGCTGCGCGGGCTGTGGGGGAGTTTCTTCAGTCGCGATCCGAACAAGGGGTTCTTCCGGCGAGTCTGGTCGCGAGTCGACCTGTTCGCCAGCGCGCCTGTCGCAGCGAGCGAGGCCACTCGCCAGCAGCTACAGGCGCAGGTCAGTCTGCTGCGTGGCGACCGACGCTGAATGCTGGTCGCCACGCTGTTTTTACTTGATCTCGATGCGTTCGAGTAGATAGGCCTTGGCCTGCGAATCGCCGATCCGCGCGGCTTCGTCGGCCAGTCGCAGCGCACGCTCGAGGTCCTTGCTGGCCAGCGCCGCATCGATTCCCTGGCGATAGTAGGCCTGGGTTTCCGGCAGCACCGCGGGCGCGGGTACGGAAGGCAGATCGTTGCCCATTTCGCGACCGGTGCTATACGCCGGTACATAGGTGTTGGCCTGCTGTCCCGCGGCTTTGTCCTCGATCAGCACCATCTTGATCACACCAGTGGGTGAATGCTGCGCAACCGGGTCGGGTAGACTCGGCGGCTCGTTGCCCAGCGCCTTGGCATAGGCCTTGGCGGGGTGTTCCAGGGTGGTCTGGCCCGAGAGTTGGTCTGCGCTGGTGAAAAGCACCAGGTAATACTCATTGCCGGGGTTATCCAGGTAGGTGCGATCGACGCGTAGGCGCGCATCCAGGCTGTCGCCCTTCAGGCCGGCGGCGGGAGCATAGATGAAGTCGTCGGCATCGAGGATGCGCGTGGGGCGCAAGCGGCTGTCAAGCAGCATGGCGCGCGGGGCCAGCACGGTCTTGCCGGCCTGGCTGTAGAGGCGAATCTCGAAGGACTTGCTGTCCTTGGGTAGGGCGAAGGCCCGGAAGAAGCTCTTGCCGCTGTCGAAGCGGTAGGCCGGGGCCGCGGCATCCAGCATTACGTCACCGCTGAAGGTCACGGGAATCGGCTGGAACGGAAAGTCCGCGATCGCGTCGCAGCAGATCGACGCATCTGCCAATGCCTGACGCGCGCTGCTTACTGACTGCTCCAGTGGCGCAGGCGTATGCGCCAAGGCATCGACCCGGCGCAGGGGATCACTGCCACAGCCGGCAACCAGCAGCACGGCGAGGCCAAGCAGGGAAAATCTCAGATTGCTCATAAGGGCAACTCCAGTCGCCAATCGAAAAAAGACCCCGACCAGCCACGGTCGGGGTTAAAAACACCGCCGGAACGGTGGGAGCGGAAGTCGAGCAATGCACTGGTCGGCGGGCGCAGCGGGAGGAGTACCGCTGCGGCGCGCCGGGCTCAGGCGCTTACCACCATGCTTCAGCCTGGACGCCGAAGGTAATGCCATCGTCTTCGCCCGCGTCTATGGATTCGCTTGCAGCCTGGTAGCGGCCGCCATCCCACTGGGCGTAGGTGGCGAATACGCGAATCTGCGGACGGGCCCAGAAGCTGCGGCCGGCCGACCACTGCTGGGCGAGGGTGAGTTTCTTCAGATCACGGCTGCGCTCGCCGTCGGCCTGCGGGTCGATGCGGTCGTAACCGAACTCCAGCGCGGTGCTCATGGTGTCGGTCCACTTGTAGACCGGGCGCACGCCGAAGGAGAGCCATTTCTGGCCGGAGTCGTTGTCGAAGTCGCGGTCTTCGTAAATCTGCACGTACATCATCTCGATGTTGTCGGTGATGCCGACCACGCCCTGGTTGACCAGACGGAGCATGTCCCCATCGCTGTTGCCAGTGCTGTTGCGCCCGCTGCTGCCGATGATCCCGTCGGTGCCGTATTGCAGCGCCAGCTTGTTGTAGCCACCGAACCAGTTGGCCTGGGTGTGTTCGAGGGTGACCAGGTGGCCTTTCTGATCGGTGTACCCCGGGTCGCTTTCCTGCTCGTCGGTGAGGTTGGCCTTGCCGTAGTCGTAGCCGATTTCGAGCTTGCCGTTGGGGTTGACGTCGATCTCGGCCAGGCGGAAGTCGAGGGTATCGTTGGCGATGTTGGTTCCGGTACCCGAACCCTGGTAGGTCCAATCACCGTCGGTGTTGCGGATCCAGGCGATGCTGGCTTTACCGAAGCCCAGATCGATGTCCTCGATGCCCGCGCCCGGACCGGATACGTCCCAGTAGTAGTAATCGTTGATGTGTACGTCGTGGCGCTTGTAGTAGCGCTTGCCGGCCCAGATGTCGGCGCCCGGCAGGCTCTCGATCAGGTTGTGGCCGACCACGTTGAATTGGCGGATCGCGACGTCCCCGCCTTCATCGAAGGGGTTGTTGGCATCGCCATTGGTGTCGGTGCGGGTCGCTTCCCAGTCGTTAGCCTGGCGCGAGTTGTAGGCGATCATGCTGTCGACGTAGAAGCTCTGTTCGCCTTCTTTCCAGACCTCCTGACCCAGGCCGATTTCGGCATAGGTTTCGCACTCATTACCGAGGCGATATTTGGCCGGTGCGCCCGCAGCCTGAAAGCAGGCCTGGTCGCCGCCGCCAGCAGTGGCGCCGACGCCGGAGCGCATGTAGCCGTGGAAATCCACCGCATGTGAAGGCATGGCCGCCATCATGGCCGCGCAAAGCAGGGTGGGTTGCAGAAGACGTACGGATTGTTGCCGGTTCATCGCGAAAGTCCTTTGTTCTTTTTGTTGGTCTGGTACCGCCGGCGAGGGACTGCCAGCCGCAGCGCCAACATCGCCCCGGTCGATTGCCGGATCGGGCTGGCGGTGAACGAAAGCCTGCGGATCGGCGACGATCGCAACATCCTCCCGACCGTTTTTTTTCGAGGCGGAGCGGCAGGGCGTAGCGGGGGAGGAGGGAGATGGGCATGCATCGCCGGGCGCACTACGCCTGGCCACTAAGCCCGGGAAAAATCCAGGAGGGAGGTATGGCGGGGGCGTCTGGCGCGGCAGTCTGGCCCGGTAGGTGGTGTTCGCAACACCATCTGCGCCCTGTCATCCGGGGAGCTGGTTCCCGTAGTCGGGTGCTCACAACAATTACAAAAGTGGAGCCACTTCGATGAAACACGCTCTGTCTTCCGCCCGCCTTACCCTGGCGGTTTCTTCCCTGCTATTGACCCTGAGCAGCGCTCAGGCGGCCGATCTCGCGAGCAAAAGCCCGGCTGGAGTCCGTTATCACGGAGGCGATGAGATCATCCTCCAGGGTTTTCACTGGAATGTGGTTCGTGAATCGCCCAACGACTGCGCAGCATGGCACCGACGATCGCCTCCGACGGCTTCAGCGCGATCTGGATGCCGGTGCCCTGGCGCGACTTTTCCAGCTGGAGCGACGGCGCCAATTCCGGTGGTGGCGAAGGTTACTTCTGGCAAGATTTCAATAAGAACGGTCGCTACGGCACTGACTCCCAGCTCAAGCAGGCGGCCGCCGCGCTTAACGCCGCTGAGGTGAAAGTGTTGTATGACGTGGTGCCCAACCACATGAACCGGGGCTACCCAGACAAGGAAATCAACCTGCCGGCCGGCCAGGGCTTCTGGCGCAACGATTGCGCCGACCCGGGCAACTACCCCAACGATTGCGACGATGGCGATCGTTTCATCGGCGGCGATGCCGATCTAAATACCGCCAATCCGCAGGTCTATGGGATGTTCCGGGACGAATTCGCCAACCTGCGCAGCCAATATGGAGCCGGTGGCTTCCGCTTCGATTTCGTCCGCGGTTACGCCGGTGAACGGGTTGATAGCTGGATGGGTGCCGCCCACGACAACGCCTTCTGCGTCGGTGAACTGTGGAAAGCGCCGGCCGAGTATCCGAGTTGGGATTGGCGCAACACGGCCAGCTGGCAGCAGGTGATCAAGGACTGGTCTGATCGGGCCAAGTGCCCCGTGTT
This sequence comes from Stutzerimonas stutzeri, assembly GCF_000590475.1. Lineage (NCBI taxonomy): Bacteria > Pseudomonadati > Pseudomonadota > Gammaproteobacteria > Pseudomonadales > Pseudomonadaceae > Stutzerimonas > Stutzerimonas stutzeri. Next base: position 1,559,112 of record NZ_CP007441.1, read on the forward strand.
CGATTTCGCCCTCAAGGAACGCATGCAGAACGGCTCGATCGCCGATTGGAAGAACGGTCTGAATGGCAACCCGGACCCGCGCTGGCGCGAGGTGGCGGTGACCTTCGTTGACAACCACGACACCGGTTATTCGCCCGGGCAGAACGGTGGGCAGCACCATTGGGCGCTGCGCGATGATCTGGTGCGCCAGGCCTACGCCTACATCCTTTCCAGCCCCGGCACGCCAGTGGTGTATTGGTCACATATGTATGACTGGGGCTACGGCGATCTGATTCGTCAGTTGATTAAGATCCGCCGCGCCGCAGGTGTGCGGGCTGATTCGGCGATCGAGTTCCACAATGGTTATTCCGGCCTGGTAGCAACCGTCCACGGCACCGCGCAAACGCTGGTGATCGCGTTGGGCTCGGACCTGATCGACCCTGCCCAGGTCAGTAGCGGTAGCTTCAACCAGGCGCTGAACCAGGACAGTGGCCAACTGCGTATCTGGACCACCGGCAGTACCGGCGGCGGAGATGGCGACAACGGAGGCGGCGAAGGCGGCAGCCTGGTCAGCATCAACTTTCGCTGCGACAACGGCATCACCCAACCTGGCGACAGCGTGTATGCCGTCGGCAACCTGACTCAGCTCGGTGGTTGGGCTCCGGCCAACGCGGTGCGATTGACTGATGTCAGCAGCTATCCGACCTGGAAGGGAAGCATCGATTTGCCGGCCCAGCAGGCACTGGAATGGAAATGCATTGTGCGCAGCGAAACCAATCCGACGGAGGTGAAGCGCTGGCAGCCAGGCGGAAACAACACGGCCACGACCGCGGCGGGGGTAATCACCAGCGGCCGCTTCTGATCGGCAGGCCGTTGAGATAACCACCTGCGTTGCCGATGTTGCGTTGAAAACAAGCTCGGCTGCCTTGTCTAGATTTCCAACGGCCTGTTAGCGCACACGTCAGGTTGTGGCTGACCGCCGGTTTTGTTCTGACACCCGGCCGGGCTTTGTGGACAATGGCCTTTGGTAGTTTCCGTCGCGAACCAAAGGCCGATCACAGTGAATCTCGATAGCCGCATCAAGTTTCGTCATCTGTTGTGCTTCATCGAGGTATCCCGGCAAGGCAGTCTGGCGCGTGCGGCCGACGTCATGTCGGTCAGCCAGCCGGCAATCTCCAAGACGCTCAAGGAACTGGAAGAGCTGCTCGAGGCGAGCCTGTTCGACCGCAGCAAGCAGGGCGTGACCCTGACAGCGGCCGGGCAGGCTTTTTTGCGTTACGCCGGTCCGAGCGTGCAGGCGTTGCGCGAGGGCGTGCGCAGCCTGCGCGCCGGCGAGCACGAGGCCGGCGCGGTGCGTCTGGGTGCACTGTCTACCGTGGAAAGCTCGCTGCTGCCGGAGGTGGTACGGCGGCTCCACGATCAGCACGCGGCGCTGGTGGTGAGCGTGATAACCGGCCCCAGCGCCTACCTGCTGGGCCAGCTGCGCGGCGGCGAGCTGGATCTGGTGGTCGGGCGTATGACCGATGCGCCGCAGATCGAGGGCCTCAGTTTCGAACATCTATATAGCGAATCCATGACCCTGGTGGTTCGCCCGGGACACGAATTGCTCGACGGTGATCGCGGTCGTCTGGGCGAGTTTCCGGTGGTCCTGCCGCAAAGCGGCACCACCATTCGGCGGCATGCCGACAGCCTGTTCATCCAGCTCGGCATCAGCCCGCCGCCGCGGCGGCTCGAAACCCTGTCGGTTGCACTCAGCAGGCAGTACGTGCGCCTCAGCGATGCGGTTTGGGTAGCGCCGCTCGACGCGGTGCGCGAGGACCTGTCGACGGGGCAGCTTCAGGAGCTGGAGCTCGGTTTGAAAGAGCCGGGCGGCTCCGTTGGCATCTGCACCAATCCGACCCTTCCGGCCAGCTTGGCGATGCAATGGTGCTGTGAGGCGCTGAGAGAAGCCGCAGCGGGTTTTCGTGATCATCCATAACCGTATGGTTATGGATATAAGACAGCTTTTCAGTGTTCGCCTGCGGCAGCCTGCCGCACACTGGAGCTCGCCTGCTAGAACGCCTTCCAATTCCAAGAAAAGGAGATTGCCATGTCCGATCTGGACACCAGCCTGTTCGTCGCGCGAGACCGCAACTGGCATCCCAAGGCGCTGACGCCCGACTACAAGACGTCGGTGGCCCGCTCCCCGCAACAGGCGCTGATCACCCTGGCGCCTTCGATTTCCGAGACCACCGGACCGGATTTCTCGCACCTTAAATTCGGCAAGCATGACAACGACCTGCTGCTCAACTTCGATAACGGCGGGCTGCCTATCGGCGAGCGCATCATCGTCTCGGGCCGGGTGATGGATCAGTACGGTAAGCCGATTCCGCATACGCTGGTGGAAATGTGGCAGGCCAACGCAGGCGGGCGCTATCGGCACAAGAACGATCGCTACGTCGCGCCCCTCGATCCGAACTTCGGCGGCGTCGGTCGTACGCTGAGCGACAGCGAAGGCAACTATGTTTTCCGCACCATCAAGCCTGGCCCGTATCCGTGGCGTAATGGCCCGAACGAATGGCGCCCGGCGCATATCCACGTATCCATCAGCGGTCCGTCGATTTCCACCCGCCTGATCACGCAGCTGTATTTCGAAGGCGACCCGCTGATCCCGCTGTGTCCGATCGTCAAGACCCTCGGTGATCCGGAGGCGGTGCAGAGCCTTATCGCCAAGCTCGACATGGGCATGGCCAATCCCATGGATTGCCTGGCCTATCGCTTCGATATCGTGCTGCGTGGCCAGCGTAAAACCCATTTCGAAACCCGCTGAGAAGGAGAAGAACATGCCAGTATCACTGCTATCGGAAACCCCTTCCCAGACGGCTGGACCCTACGTTCATATCGGCCTGGCGTCAGCCGCTGCTGGCAACCCCGTTCGCGAGCTGGAAATCTGGAACGAGATGGCCAAGCCGAGTGCCCCCGGTGAGCACATTCTGCTGATCGGGCAGGTGTTTGACGGCATGGGTCAGCTGGTGCGTGACTCTTTTCTGGAGTTCTGGCAGGCCGACCACGCCGGCGTGTACCACAGTCGCTTCGACCCGGAGCAGCCGTTCAACAGCTTTGGCCGTACGGCCACGATGTTCGAAAGCGGCGAATGGACGATGCAAACGGTGAAGCCCGGCTCGGTGATGGATCGCGCCGGCGTGATGATGGCGCCGCATGTGAACCTGTCCCTGTTCGCCCGTGGTATCAACATCCATTTGCACACGCGCCTTTACTTCGACGACGAAGTCAGCGCCAATACGCAGGATCCGGTGCTCAACTCCATTGAATGGGTTCAGCGGCGCGAAACGCTGGTCGCCCGGCGCTGCGAAGTCGATGGGAAGCTGGCCTATCGCTTCGACATTCGTCTGCAGGGTGAGGGAGAAACCGTTTTCTTTGACTTCTGATTCGCGGCCAATGATCGACAAACCGCCTGCGCAGACTGTTGCTGCGCAGATTCACCAAGGCTTTCGGGCGTCGCTCGCGGCGCGCGGTTACAGCCCCGACTCGTCCCAACAATTAGCCATCGAACGCCTCGCTCGCTGGTTGGATGCCTGGCTGCGCGGTCGGCGTGGCTGGCTGCGCGCACCGAAGGCCGGCGTTTATCTATGGGGCGGAGTCGGTCGCGGCAAGAGTTTCGTCATGGATGCGTTCTTTGCCGCGGCACCGCTGGAGGCCAAGCGGCGGGTGCATTTCCATGCCTTTCTTCATGAAGTGCAGCTGCGCCTGAAGCAGATCAGCGGCCAGCCCGATCCGCTGGCGGTAATTGCCCGTGAGATTGCCGAACGCACGCGTTTGCTCTGTTTCGACGAGTTCCACGTGCATGACATCGGCGATGCGATGTTGCTGGGGCGCTTGCTGGACCACTTGGTGGGGCAGGGCGTGGGGCTGGTCGCGACCTCCAATTACCCGCCTTGCGACCTGTGTCCGAACCCGCTCTATCGGGATCGCTTCAAACCTGCCATCGAACTCATCGAGCAGCGTTTCGATGTCTACAACCTCGAGGGCGGCGAAGATTATCGATTGCGGGTCGAGAGCGGGTACGTCTGGGGCGAATATGCGCCGATGCCGCGTGGCGATCTGGCCGAATGGATCGCCACGCACTTGCCGTTGTCTGCGGAGGCCGAGCGCGAGGTGACCGTCGAGGTCAATCATCGCCCGCTGCGCCTGCGCGCTCGCGAGAACGGGCAGGCCTGGCTGGATTTCGACGAGCTTTGCCGGCTGCCGCGCTCCAGTGCGGACTTTCTGTGGTTGACCCGTCAGTTCGAGCGGCTGGCCTTGACCGGCGTGACGGCCCTCGACCGCGAAGGCATCGACGTCCAGCAGCGTTTTCTCAATCTGATCGACATCCTGTATGACAGTGGCGTACGGCTGCTGCTGGTCGCCGAAGCGAGCCCCGAGCACTTGCTCAGTGTCGGTGGGCATGTGGACTTCGCGCGTACCCGCAGTCGTTTGCGGCAGCTCTGCCCCTTGGGGGCTCTCTTCGACAGGATGAGTGACTGAATGCTCTCGATCCTTGGTATCACCGCGCCGATCTTTATCCTTATCGCGATCGGGTTTTTTTCCTGCCGCGCGGGGCTGGTCAGTCGTGACCAGGCTGCAGGCATGGGACGCTTCGTCATCACTTTCGCGCTGCCAGCGCTGGTGATCAAAGCGCTGTTGGACCGGCCACTGACCGAGGTGGTCGATTGGAATTACCTGGTTGGCTATGGCCTTGGCTCGCTGCTGGTGTTTGGTCTGGGCTACGCGTTTGCGCGGTGGGTGCGCAAGGACAGCCTCAGCGCAAGTGCGCTGGTCGGCTTGGGCATGTCGGTATCCAATAGCGGCTTCGTCGGTTACCCCATCGTGGCCATGGCAATTGGTTCGCCGGCCGCCGTGGCGCTGGCGTTGGGGATGATGGTCGAGAATCTGCTGATGATTCCCCTGGCGCTCACGCTGGCCGAACTGGGACGGCAGAGCGCGAACGGTTTTTGGCCTGCGCTGCGTGGCACGCTGGCAAGCCTGGTCCGCCATCCGATTCTGATAGCCATCACGCTCGCGTTGCTGCTGGCGCTGTTCGAGTTGCGCCCGCCCGCGGTGCTGATGCGGGTGATCGACATGCTGGCGCTGGCCTCCGCGCCCGTGGCGCTGTTCGTGATCGGAGCCAGTCTCTACGGTATGAAAGTCAGTGGCCTGGGAATGGACGTGGGGCAGATGGCGATTGGCAAGCTGATCGTCCATCCGCTGATGATTCTGCTGTGTTTCGCCGTGATCCCGGTGTCCGATCCGGTGCTGGCCTCGGCGGGTGTGCTGATGGCCGCAGCGCCAATGATGAGCATCTATCCGATCCTCGGGGCGCGTTACGGATTGGAAGGGCGTTGTGCCGCGGCACTGGTGGCGGCAACCATCGTTTCGTTCCTGAGCATCAGTTTTTTCCTGTGGGCGATGACCTGACGGATGCAGCGAAAACCGTTCGATAACCGCGCCATGGCTCGCTTTATCGATTCACGCGCTTAGGGGCGGGCGTTAACTTGATCGACCAGCAGCGGCGTGCGAAACGTCGATGTTGGAAACCATTTCTAGAGCAGGAGCACAGGTTTTGAATCGGCCCAGCAATCAACTCTTCGATGCCTATTTCACCGGTGCCGAAATGCGTGCGGTGTTTTCCGACGATGGTCGGCTGCAGGGCATGCTCGATTTCGAGGCCGCACTGGCCCGCGCCGAGGCGCGTTGCGGGGTGATCCCGCCAACGGCGGTCGGCCCCATCGAGGCGGCTTGCAAGGCCGAACTCTATGATCCGGCTGCCCTGGCTCAGGCGATCGCCATCGCCGGCAATTCGGCCATCCCTCTGGTCAAGGCACTGGGCAAGCGCATCGCGCAAGACGACGCCGAGGCGGAGAAGTATGTGCACTTCGGCGCCACCAGCCAGGATGCGATGGACACCGGCCTGGTCTTGCAGCTGCGTCAGGCCATCAGCCTGCTGGAGCAGGATCTGGCGAGCCTGGGCGCGACGCTGGCGCAGCAGGCCGAACGTCACGCCGATACGCCCATGGCCGGTCGCACCTGGCTGCAGCACGCGACACCGGTGACCCTGGGAATGAAGATTGCCGGCTGGCTGGGCGCGGTGACGCGCCATCGCGAGCGACTGCAGGCAATCAAGCCGCGGTTGCTCAGCCTGCAGTTCGGCGGCGCCTCCGGTTCGCTGGCGGCGCTGGGTGAGCAGGGCTGGCCGGTGTCTCAGGCGCTGGCAGACGAGCTGCAGCTGACGCTGCCCGAACAGCCCTGGCATACCCAGCGCGATCGGTTGGTGGAGTTCGCCGCACTGCTGGGCATGATCGCCGGCAGTCTCGGCAAGCTCGGGCGGGACCTGTCGCTGCTGATGCAGACCGATGTCGGCGAGGTGTTCGAGCCGTCCGCGCCGGGCAAGGGCGGCTCATCGACCATGCCGCACAAACGCAACCCGGTCGGCAGTGCGGTCATGATCAGCGCAGCCACCCGCGCGCCCGGACTGGTCGCCACCTTGCTCAGCGCCATGCCGCAGGAGCATGAGCGCAGCCTGGGTCTCTGGCACGCCGAGTGGGAAACCCTGCCGGAGCTGTGCTGCCTGGTGTCCGGGTCGCTGCAGCAGGCGTTGACCGCGCTGGCCGAGCTGGAAGTCGACAGCGAGCGTATGCGCGGCAATCTCGAACAGACCCGCGGACTGCTGCTCGCCGAAGCCGTGAGCATCGCCCTGGCGCAGCGTATTGGCCGCGACGCCGCACATCATCTGGTCGAACAGTGCTGCAAGCGCGCCGTGGCCGAAGGTCGTCACTTGCGCGGGGTACTGGGCGAGACCGCAGCGGTGCGCAACGAGCTGAACGACGCCGAGCTCGATCGTCTGCTCGATCCGGCCTGCTACCTGGGACAGGCGCGGCGTTGGGTCGAGCGCGCCGTGGCCGAGCACCAGGCGATCTGATTTTTTGCTTCTATCCGCGGCTGCGTGCATGCAGCGCTGATCAACCACCCACACGGGAATGAAATACGATGGATGAGAAAGAACGCTACGAAGCCGGCATGCAAGTGCGCCGCGCGGTGCTGGGCGATGCTCACGTGGACCGCAGCCTGAAAAACGTCACGCCGTTCAACGAAGAGTTCCAGGAGATGATCACCCGTCATGCCTGGGGCGATATCTGGACGCGTCCCGGTTTGCCGCGGCATACCCGCAGCCTGGTGACCATCGCCATGCTGATCGGGATGAATCGCGAAGGGGAGCTGAAGCTGCACCTGCGGGCGGCGAAGAACAACGGCGTGACCCGCGACGAGATCAAGGAGGTTCTGCTGCAAAGCGCCATCTACTGCGGCATTCCTGCCGCCAACGCGACCTTCCATCTCGCCGAGGAAGTCTACGACGAGTTGGGCGTGGAGTCGTTGCAGGAGCGATAGCCGATCCGACCCAAGCCACGGCGTGCCGAGAGGCGACCGTGGTTGCGCCGTTCCTGTTTTAAATCGGTGACACCCGCGAGATGCCGCACTGCGGCCCGAGGTTGATGCCGCCGGAGCACGTGTGCCATATCAAAGACGCGCCGGGCGTCGTTTTATGCCGATCTGAAGCTGGCATTAATCGAACGATTCGAGTCATGTCACGCCACCTGCCATTGCGTCGCCAGGCGCCGAGCTTCGTGCAGCTCAGCCAGCAGGGGCGCGGCGGGCCCCGCAGCTGTCAGGCGCTGCAGATCCCGGTGACGCTCGCGGACGGCCTGTTTCAGCCAGTCGATGCGCGCCAGGGTGGAGGGCGAGCAGGTCTGGCCGCCGAGGTCGTCGTGCAGGTCGAGCCAGTGCGAGCGCCAGGCTTCCTGCAGGTACAGTGCTTCTGTATTGCCTGTCAGCGCTTGTCGCCAACCGGTGATGATGCCGTTCAGCCAGTCGAGCACTGTCGAGCTGGCGCCGCGTGCATCAAGCTCCGCCCGCAGGCGTTGGTATGCCTCTAGTGCGATGCACTTTTCCAGCGAGAACGCGTCGAGCGCGAGCTGTTCGCCTTGTTCCTCCAGCCCCAGCAGGTGGGCGAAGTACTGACGCGTCTCGAATCGCTCGGCGGCGTGGAACTGCGGCATCGCGGTGCCGTTGCTGTTGAACTGGCGCAGCGGGTCGAAGCGGTACATGTAGCCGAAGTCGAACAGCCGCACCTGGCCATCGTCCAGGGTATTGCCGGGGCACAGGTCCCACTCGAACAGCCCGCCAAGCAGCAGCGCCACCAGCGTGTCGAAGAGCTGCGTGAGCTGGCGCTCGTTCCACGCCTGGACGGGCAGCCCATCAATCCATGGCGACAGCAGCACACCCTGGCGAAAGCTGCCGTAGCGGGTATCGACAATGGCACTCAACCGCTCGCCGAGCAGCGGGTCGCGCTTGAGCTGACGCAGGTCGGCGCGCCGCTGGATCTCGTTGAGAAAGCTGGTCTGCCCGTCGATGTTCTGCACCTTGCACTGGCTGCGGGCGCGTTTGAGCGTCCAGTCCTGTCCGTCGGCATGGATGCGATAGACGTGAGCGGTCAGGCCCGCGCTGAAGCGCTCGCGTACATAGGGCTCGTCGCCCTGGGTGGCGACCAGTTGCTCAAGGGGCAGCGGACAGTCTGCAGGCGTGCCGATTTCCAGCTCGGCCCCGTTGGCGACGAAATCGAGCTGGGCGGCGTGACGTTGTTGCTCAGGTGTCATGACGATTCCTCTGCGGCTGTACGGCTCAACGAGCCTGCGCCACGATGATCTTGTCCTCGCCGTGCTGGCGGACAAACGCATAAGGCGACTCGGACAGCTGCCGATGACTACCGGCGCCGACCGCCGGGTGGCGCGCACGGAACTGGCCGAGACGCTGCCAGTGCTCGATCAACGAGGCGATCTCCGGTCTGGCGTGATCGCCCCAGTTCATGTCCGAGCGTGTGCCCTGGAAAGGGTCAGAGCCGGTAGGACCGAAGGCCCGTGCGCTCTCGTCGCCGTAATAGATCTGCACCGCGCCGGGGCTCAGCAGAAGCGCGTTGGCGAGGCCGCCTTGGCGCTGCAGATCGCCGTCGTGCTGTGCGCTGAACAGCGCGGTGTCATGGGACGAGGCGTAGCTCATGAAGTTGTGCCCGGGATTGTCGGCTAGCAGTTCCGCGTAATGGCTGTAGCCCTTGTCGGCAAGACGCAAGCAATCGCTGGCCGCGCCGGCGATTTCCTGCTGGAAGGCGAAATTGATCAGCGCGTCGAATCCGTTGGCCTGATAGTCGCTGGTCTCCGGGCCGTGACCGAAAACTTCGCCGACCATCCAGAACGGCTCACCGGCCAGCGGGTCGTCCGGGTTAGCCGCTGACCAATCGCGGCGGGCTTGATTCGCCTGCTGGCGCAGCTGTGCCCACGCCGCCGGTTCGACGTGCATGACGGTGTCGGCGCGAAAGCCATCGACGCCAAATTCGCGCACCCAGTTGGTCAGCCATTCGTTGAGGTAGTCACGCACCCGATAGCCGTCACGTTCAACGGCTCGGGTGGGCTGCTTGTGACGAAGGAATTCAGGCAAGCCGACCGGCGCGTCTGACTCGGTGCGAAAGTCCGGCAGGAACGCCAGCGAGCCCTTGCGCGGATCCACCAGTACGCTCGGTGGCGCGGGATAGTCGGCGATGCCGGCGCGTACCCAATTCTTGCCCCACCAGCGGGACCAGGCGGGGTGATCGTAGTCGACGAGGTTGTGGTAGGCGTGCAGGGTCTCGTACGGCTCTGGCTGCCAGTCGCTCCAGCGTTCGGGCAGGTACTGCGCCATGCCGTCGCGCAGGCCGCCGAAGCCGAAGGCTTGCATGTCGGCCAGCGTCGAATAGCCGGCATGGTTGAGCACCACGTCGAACAGTACGCGGATGCCGCGCGCGTGCGCCTGCTCGATCAGCTCGCGCAAGTCGTCTTCGCTGCCCATGTTGGCATCCAGCTGGGTGTAATCGAGCGCGTAGTAACCGTGGTAGGCGTAGTGGCGGAAGTCGCCGTTCTCGCCGCCGCCAACCCAACCGTGGATCTGCTCGTACGGCGCGCTGATCCACAGGGCGTCGATGCCCAGTTTGGCGAGGTAATCGAGCTTGTTCGTAAGGCCCTTGAGATCGCCGCCGTGGAAGGTGCCGATCTCCTGCGCGCCGTCCGGCTCGCGGCCGTAGCTGCGGTCGTTGCTCGGGTCGCCATTGACGAAGCGGTCGGTCAGCGCGAAATAGACGGTCGCGTTGCGCCAGTCGCGGGGCGGCTTCGAACGCGACTCGGCTGCTTCGATCAGTAGCAAGCCGTCGCTGCCGGGTGCCGGTGTCAGCTCGACCTTGCCGTTCTGGACGGTGGCGATGTTTCCGCTGTAGGCATCGCGCAACTGCTGGCCGTTGTCGAATACACCGGCAACCGGGACCTGTACGGCTTCGCCGGCCCATGGCCGGCAGGCCTGCTCGACGGGCTCGCTCGTCTGGCGAATCGGCACCAGCCGCAGGTTGGCGTCATCGCCGGTCTTTATCAGCAGGCGATAGCGCCCCGGTTCTGTCACATGGAAATCGAAGCGGCTATGGGCATTCATGTCATGGCGCTGGAACGGCTCGAGCGATTGAGCCCTGGCCTCGTCGGGGCCCAGCTGCAGGCGACCTTTTGACAGGTCCAGCTCCGTTGCGAAACGATCCTCGGAGAGCGATTCCCAGGTCGGCTGCAATGGCTGACCATCGAGTCGAATGTCGACTATCGGTTCGGCTTGCACGGCAGGCGAGAGCAGACTGCAACAAAGGGCTAGGATGAATGGACTAAGGGGCGGAAGAGGGCGCATGTCCGGCTCCGGCTAGGCGAGAATGTTCCTGTATTCAAGCGGGTTTTGGCGGCCTTGTGCAGGCTGAGAAAGGCGGATTGATGCGGCTGGTAGCCGTTGTCAGAAGGCGAAACTACGCCCTGCTTCTACGCCCCTTATCCTCCATTGGAGGAGGATGTTTTAGCGCTCGGGCAGGGTGACTATGGATGCACTGCGAGACCGCCAGGCGGCACGCAGAACGTTGTGGATAAAAAATAAGAAGCCACGAGGGAATACCCAAATGAATAAAAAGCTGTTTGCAGCGGCCGCCATCGGTCTCTCCGCAACCCTGAGCCTGCCGCTGTCCGTGCAGGCCGCCATCGAAGAAGGCAAGCTGGTCGTCTGGATAAACGGTGACAAGGGTTATAAAGGCCTGGCTGAGGTCGGCAACAAATTTACTGAAGAAACCGGCATCACCGTCGAAGTCGCTCATCCGGATGCGGCGACCGACAAGTTCCAGCAGGCGGCGGCCACCGGTAACGGTCCGGACATTTTCATCTGGGCGCACGACCGGCTTGGCGAGTGGGCGCAGAGCGGTCTGCTTTCTCCTATCACGCCGAGCGCCAAGACCAAGGGCGAGATCGCCGACTTTGCCTGGGACGCGGTGAGCTACCAGGGCAAGCTGTGGGGATACCCCATGGCGGTGGAAGCGCCCGCGCTGATCTACAACAAGGCCCTCGTTTCGACTCCGCCAAAGACCTTCGATGAGGTCTTCGCCCTCAATAAAACGCTCGCCGCCGATGGCAAGCGCGCCATTCTCTGGGATTACAACAACACCTATTTCACCTGGGCGCTGCTGGCGGCCAATGGTGGTTACGTCTTTGCCGACGGTGACGCGGGTTATGACGTCAGCAAAACCGGCGTGAACAACGAGGGCGCCAAGCAGGGCGCAACCGTACTCAAGCGGCTGATCGATGAGGGCGTCATGCCCAAGGGCGCCGATTACAGTGCCGCCGAAGCCGCCTTCAACAAGGGCGAATCGGCGATGTTCATCAGCGGGCCCTGGGCCTGGTCGAACATCAAGAAGAGCGGCATCGACTTCGGCGTAGCGCCGATCCCGGCGGTGGGCGACGGCCCGAGCAAGCCGTTCTCGGGCGTGATGGCGGCGACCCTCAGCGCAGCCAGTCCGAACCAGGCGCTGGCGGTGGAATTCCTGGAAAACTACCTGCTGCAGGTCGAGGGGCTTAAGACGGTGAATGCCGACGTGTCGCTCGGTGCGGTGGTGAACAAGGAATTCATGGCCGAGCTGTCCGACGATCCTATGATCAAGGCGACCTTCGAGAGCGCGCAGCAAGGCCGTCCGATGCCGAACATTCCGCAGATGGGCGTGTTCTGGTCGGCCATGGAGCCCGCCCTGACCAACATTACCTCAGGTCGCCAAACCGTGGATGCCGCCCTGGATGACGCCGCCAAACGCATCGTCAAGTAACGACAACCCGCAGCCGCCGCTGGAGACGCCTGCGTCTTCGGCTGCGCGCCCTGAGGCTCAGATTCCGATGTCCGCTGTGAATGTTCCCGCCGATATGCCCGGCCGCGTCATGCCAAAACTATCGATTCCCAAGCTGCCAGCCGCGATGCGCTGGGGCCTGTGGTTGCTGTGCAATGCCTTCGCCCTGTACCTCATCATCGCCTTGTATGCCCAGGGGCAAACCGTGTTCGCCCTGCTCGGGCTGGTTCTCGCGGGGATCGCCAGTTTCGTCTTCATCAGTCGCCGCGCTTATGCCCATCGCTACATCTTCCCGGCGGTGGCCGGGATGCTGGTGTTCGTCATTTTCCCGCTGCTGTACACGGTGGGGATCGGCTTCACCAATTACAGCGGCACCAACCTGTTGAGCTTCGAGCAGGCGCAGCGTTATCACCTCAACCAGACTTACCTGGCAGGTGAGCGCTTCGGCTTCAGCCTGCATCAGAACGATGAGGGTCAGATGCGCTTGCGCGTCGATCGTGGCGAGCAGGGCGTTTGGATTTCCGCTCCGCTGGAGGGGGAGCCGGTCGAAGGCGAGCCGCTGGGCATGACCCTCGAAGCGGACGTCGACGACTTGGGCAAGGCCTTGCCGCTGCGTGACGTGATTCGCCAGCGCAAGCAGTTGGAACAGTGGGTCATGCGCGGCCATGAGGGGCAGCTGCTGCGTCTCTACGGGTTGCGCGAAGTCGCCGCGGTGGAGCCGCTGTATCGGTTGCGGGACGACGGCTCGCTGACCAATAACCAGACCGGCGAGCGCCTGACCGCCAACGACGAGATCGGTTTTTACATCGATGGCGATGGGCAGGCGGTGGCGCCCGGTTACACCGTCTACGCCGGCTGGAGCAACTTCGCCAAGGTGCTGACCGATCCGAAGATCCGCGGCCCATTCCTGCAGATCTTTGTCTGGACGGTGTGCTTCGCCGCGATGACGGTGATCTTCACGCTCGCCGTCGGGCTCGTGCTGGCCAGCCTGCTGCAGTGGGAAATGGTGCGCGGCAAAGCCTTCTACCGGCTGATGCTGATCCTGCCGTACGCGGTGCCGGCGTTCATCTCGATCCTGGTGTTCAAAGGTCTGTTCAACCAGAGCTTCGGCGAGATCAATCTGATGCTCGACAGCCTGTTCGGCATGCGCCCGGACTGGTTCAGCGACCCGACGCTGGCGCGCAGCATGATTTTGATGGTCAACACCTGGCTCGGTTATCCCTACATGCTGCTGCTGTGCATGGGGCTGCTGCAGGCGATTCCGCGTGATCTGTACGAAGCGTCGGCGATGGATGGCGCCACGCCGCTGGACAACCTCATGAAAATCACGCTGCCGCTGCTGATCAAGCCACTGGCACCCCTGCTGATCGCGAGCTTCGCGTTCAACTTTAACAACTTCGTGCTGATTACCCTGCTGACCCGTGGCGGACCGGACATTCTCGGCACCACCACACCAGCGGGCACCACCGATCTGTTGGTCAGTTACACCTACCGCATCGCCTTCCAGGATTCCGGGCAGAACTTTGCCCTGGCCGCCGCCATCGCCACGCTGATCTTCATCGTCGTCGGCGCCATGGCCTGGCTGAACCTGAAACTCTCGAAAGTGAAGGTCTGAGGAACTCGCATATGGCCATGGTCCAACCGAAATCCGTCAAATACCGCGTCTGGCTCACTCATGCCGGGCTGCTCGCCTTCGTCGCGCTGATCGTGTTTCCGCTGCTGATGGTGGTGTCGATTTCATTTCGAGAAGGCAACTTCGCCACCGGCAGTTTGCTGCCGGATAACCCGACGCTGGAGCACTGGTCGCTGGCGCTGGGCATCCCTTACGTTCACGAAAACGGTGACATCAGCAACCCGCCGTTCCCGGTGCTGACCTGGCTGTGGAACTCGATGAAGATCGCGCTGATCAGCTCGCTGCTGATCCTCATGCTCTCGACCACCAGCGCCTACGCCTTCGCGCGCCTGCGCTTCGGTGGCAAGGGGCCGATCCTCAAGGGCATGCTGATCTTCCAGATGTTCCCGCCGGTACTGACGCTAGTTGCGATATATGCGCTGTTCGACCAGCTCGGCAAGCACGTCGGCTGGCTCGGGGTAAACACCCATGGCGCGGTGATCATCGCCTCGCTGGGTGGCATGGCGCTGCACATCTGGACCATAAAAGGCTACTTCGAAAGTATTGATGGCTCGCTGGAAGAAGCGGCCATCGTCGACGGGGCGACCACCTGGCAGGCCTTCGTGCATATTCTGCTGCCGATGAGCGTGCCGATCCTGGCGGTGGTGTTCATCCTCGCCTTCATCACCAGCATCACCGAGTACCCGATTGCCTCGGTGCTGCTGATGGACGTCGACAAGCTCACGCTGTCGGTCGGGGCGCAGCAATACCTGTATGACCAGAACTACCTCTGGGGCGATTTCGCCGCGGCGGCGGTGCTCTCCGGGCTGCCGATCACCGCGGTGTTCCTCTATTGCCAGAAGTGGATCGTCGGCGGGCTGACCGCCGGGGGTGTTAAAGGATAAGGACGACCCGAACGGGTGAGCCATGGAGAGCCAGACATGAATGCCGCAATGCCTGCACCGCTGCCACTGATACCCGCGAAGATGAGCATGCCGCCGTTGCCGCGCGGTCTGCTGGCGCGGCCGCGTCTGGACGAATGGTTCCAACGCCTCGGTGAGGTGCGCCTCGCAGTGCTGCATGCGCCCAGCGGTTTCGGCAAGACGACCCTGGCCTGCCAATGGGCGCGGGCCTTCGACGGCCAGGTCGCTTGGCTGCAACTGCACCCAAGCGACAACGATCCGCTGCAGTTGGGCCGCTACCTGTTGAATGTGCTCGATGCGCGGTTGGAACACGGCTGTCCGCGCAGCCTGTTGCTGGCCGGGCAGGGCCGGGAGGCCTTCGATACCCTGCTCACGCACCTGCTGGCCGAGTTGCCCGGTGAGCATGAGCCGGTGCTGTTGGTGCTGGATGACTTCGAGACGCTGTACAACGCGGAAGTGATCGCCGCGCTGCGATTTTTCCTGCGCAACATGCCGAGCTGGATGACGCTGCTGGTGTGCAGTCGAGGCCTGCCGGAGTTGGGCGTCGCTGATCTGCGGGTCAAACATCAGTTGCTCACTGTCGATACCCAGCATCTGGCCTTCGAGACCGACGAGGTGCAGGCGCTGCTGGATCTGGGCCTGCCGGTGTCGATCAACCGCGAGCAGGTCGAGCGCCTCAACCGGCGTATCGGCGGCTGGCCCTGCGCCTTGCAGCTGGTATTGCAGGAAGTACAGACCGGACGCGGCATGGACCTGTTTCTGGAGAACCTGCAGCTCGGCCATCCCTATGTTCGTGATTACATGCGCGAGCAGGTGATCGCCAACCTGGGCGCAACCACGCTGGACTTCCTCCAGGCGACTTGCTTGCTCGAACGCTTCAATGCCCCGCTGGCCGATCACCTGACCCAGGGCAGCAATGCCCGTGACATGCTCGAGCAGCTGGAGCGCGGCGGGCTTTTTTTGCAGCCCCTGGACAGCCTGCGCCAGTGGTATGCCTACCATCCGCTGTTCGCCACCTTCATGCAGGGCGAGTTGCGCACCCGCCAGCCGCAGCGGCTCTCCGAACTGCACCTGCGTGCCTCCGAAGCGCTGGTGGCCGAAAGCCTGCCGGAGGAGGCGGCGCGCCACGCGGTACTGGCCGGCTGTCCGACGCGGGTCGGCGAGGTGCTGGAGCGTCATGGCCGGCAGTTTTACCGTCAGGGCCGTCTCGGCTTACTGCAGCAGTGTCTGGAAACCTTGCCGGAAGCGGTCATCGCCGGCTCGCCGCTGCTGACTCTGTTGCAGGCCTGGGTGTCGCAGAATTCCTATCAGTTCGATCAGGTCGAGCGCTGGTTCAAGGCTGGCGAGCAAGCCCTGCAACACAGCTGTTCGGACGAGGACTGGGCGCGCATCGTCGGCGAATTCAACGCCGTGCGCGCGCAGGTGGCGATGAATCGCGGCGACGAGCAGCAGGCGATCGTCCTGGCCCGCGAAGCCCTGGTGCGTGAGCCGCTGATCATGCGTACCTCCAAGGTGGCGGCGCTGTCCGGCCTGGCCGAGGCGCATTTCGTTCAAGGGCTGCTGCCTCAGGCGCAGAAGCAATACGAAGAGGCCGAGCGCCGTGCGCGGGAGATCCGCGCCTCGCACCTGGTGGTCTGGAACCTGGGACAGCTCTCGGAAATCGCCATTGCTCAGGGTTACCTGCAAAAAGCCTATTCGCTCCAGGAGCGGGCCATCCAATACGTCGAGCAGGCCGATCTCCAGGCCACGCCCATCATGGAGTTCATCTATCGGGTGCGCGGGCAGGTATTGCTCGAATGGCATCATCTGGACGCGGCGGAGCAGTGCGCGCTGCAAGGCATACAGATTCTCGAGGATGTCGGCGATCGTTGGCTGCTGCAGTGCTACGCGCTGCTCGCTGGAATCGCCCATGCACGGGGCCAGCAGAGCGCCTGCGCCGATTACATCGGCAAGATGCAGAGCATGCTGGCCGACGATAACTACCACGTCGACTGGCTCGCCAATGCTCATGCGGTGATGCTCAGCTACTGGGACTCGACCCAGGACAAGACCGCAATCCAGCAGTGGCTGCTCACCGCTCCAGCCGTCGAGCGCGGCCTCAATCATTTCGCCCAGTACAACGCTCGCAACCATGCACGCGCCTACCTGTCGCTGAAACAGACGGAAAAAGCGCTGCCGATTCTTCGGCAGTTGCAGGTCGATGCCGAGCAGCACGGTTTGGTCATGGATCTGAACCGTAACCACATTCTGCTCGCACAGCTGCACTGGCTGCGCGAAGAGCGCCAACAGGCGCTGGATCATCTGCAGCTGGCGTTGACCCTGGCCAGCAGTACGGGCGCCATTGGCAGCTTCCTGCGCACCGGCAAGCTGCTGATCGCCATGCTCAAGGCCCTGCAACACGAACGCCGGCTCGACGAGCTGGAGGCGCAACGCGCCGATCGCCTGATTCAGCTGGCGCAGCAGCAACGCGATTTCAGCCGGGCCATTCGCATCACCCTGGACGAGGCGGTTATTCAGGACATCATCAACCGTCCGGACGTGCCTGAGCTGATCCGTCATTCCCCGCTGACCCGACGCGAGTGGCAGGTGCTCAGCCTGATCCACGCCGGACAGTCCAACGAGCAGATCGCCGAACACCTGAATGTCGCGCCGACCACCATCAAGACGCACATTCGCAGCCTGTACCAGAAGCTCAACATCACCCATCGCAACGAGGCCGTGCAATTGGCCCGCAGCCTCTTGAGCAAGATCCAGGGCGAATAGCGCGCGATGGCACGAGCGATTACGCCTCCGGCCAGTCCAAGGTTGGAGGCGTTTTTCATCCCAGTGGAGCCCGACATGTCGATGAACGAAAAACAGAAGATGCTCGCCGGCGAACTTTACCGACCGGGCGACCCCGAGCTGCAGGCTGATCACGCCTTGGCCAAGGCGTGGATGGTGCGCTACAACGCAGCGCTCGCCGAGACGCCGGCGGTGCGTCGAGCCTTGCTGAAGGAACTGTTGGGGAGCGTGGGCGAAGGCGCCGTGGTGCGGCCGCCGTTTCATTGCGATTACGGCTACAACATCCATCTCGGCGACGATGTGTTCTTCAACTTCAACTGCGTGATTCTGGACGTCGTCGAGGTACGCATCGGCAGCGGCACGCAGATCGGTCCGGCCGTGCAGATCTATGCAGCGGACCATCCACGTGGCGCGGAAGAACGCCGCAGCGGTCTGGAATTCGGGCGCCCGGTAGTGATCGGCAAAAATG